>NZ_JABSUZ010000053.1:0-33802 GCF_013284345.1 Brevibacillus sp. MS2.2 | reverse complement strand
TACCACCGGGAAGAACAGGGATCTTACCACGCCGCATGGAGCTGATCACGAGCCCGAATCCATCTGTTTGTTCTGTGTTCCCGGTGCTTCGCGGGCCTATGATCGTACACGGATTTACCACGACCAGCGGCATTCCTTTTTGATACGCCTCTTGTCTGAGGTATAGATCTGCCAGAAACTTGTATTTCTCGTAGCCCCCTGCCTCTTGATAAAAATCGGTTGGCGCAAAAACATCTGTCGCCAGCTTTCCACTCTCATCGTCAAACGGACTCATGTAGCCAACGATATGAATCAGCTTTTGTAGACGCTGTTGTTTATGCAATTCGTTCGCTAGTGCTGCAAGGTGACTTGCTCCTTGTAAAATCAATTCCCTCGCCACCGTTTCATCCAGCGAAATATCCATCGGGGCACCTGCATGGATGATAATAGTTGCGCGCAATACCTGCTCGTAATCGCTCGCTGATAATCCCAAGCCCTCCTTTCGCAAATCACCCCGCACGGCCTTGCAATTGGACCTCTCTGTTGGTGTCATCTGCATCAGCAATTCATCCCACTTCTCGGGCGAACGAACCAGCGCCAGCACGGTATGACCAGCTCGTGCCAGTTGTTTTGTTACTTCCTTACCGATAAATCCAGTCGCACCGGTTATAAAAACGACAGCCATTGTTTCTGCCTCCTTTATATTTATAGTACTAGTCAGTACTAATTCACTTCAAAAAAATCCTACACTTGAATCAAGTGTAGAAGTGTCTGACCTGCGCCTACGAGTACCTGTGCATGACCCTGCGATTCAGCCATGAGCATCGCTCCTTCCACAATGGTCACGAGCAAGACTGCCGTTTGCTGAATCGAGATATTTTCCTTGAATTCTCCACGGGCGATTCCCTCCACGAGCAGCTTTTCCGCTAGGTTCTGCCATTCGATCAGGAACTCGTTGATTCGCGCTTTGACCTCTGGTATTTGTGCCGACAGCAAGGAAAGGATCGGACAGCCTCCTACACAGGAGCGGCCCTCCAGTTCTTCTGCGATGGTGGTAAAAATCAGACCTACCCGTGCGGAAACAGACAGGTCTGTCCGTTGCAAGATGGCTTCCAGTGCTCCTCTCAGGACGTTGATTCTGTAGCCGAGTACAGCTACGACGAGCTCCTCCTTGCTTTTGAAGTGGTAGTAAATGTTGGACTTGGAGACTTTGCTCTGTGCTACGACGTCATCCATGCTGGTATTCATGAGTCCTTTTTGCAAAAACAAATCGGATGCAGTGACGATGACATGGTCACGGTTTGAGGTTCGTTTCATGATTAGTACTATATAGTACTAACAGGTGATTGTCAATCAGTGGAGGAGAAGAAAAAGCGCAGTCCTCTTCGACTCTGACACGCCCGCAAGGGAGATTGACTGTTCGTCTCCACTTCAAAAAGGGGACCGTCGAGCCAAAGCCACCCTACGGGCGGAAGGTTCTCGAAGAAGAAGTGTTCGACAAGCGTGGTCCCCTTTTTGAAGTTCCGACTGGGTAGGCGTTGTCAAGGTCTGCGAGCCCTGCGCTTTTTCTTCTTGCCAGCTTTGTTGGTTCAATCGCTACCTTTTAAAACCTCGTATAAAAAAGAAAAGGTTGATGCCGTCTAATACGGTATCAACCTTCACCCATTAACTGATCGCAAACCTGTTACATTTCGTTAAGGCAGCAAGCATGGCAATCACCAGCTCATTTTCCCGGCTATCTCGTGCCCTTCTGAGATATAGGCAACGCAAAAAGTTTTTGCTGTTCACTCTAGCGATAACCTGAGTACGACTTTTCGGCAGTTCTGCACAGCTTGCGAGACCATTGATCCAGTCAGCGAGTTCCTGTTCTGAAAGCAAACCTTTGTCTATCATGGTATCTACGATGCTCGCAAGTCGTTCGTCCTCTTCGTCATTGAAAATGTGCTTTCCGTTATGGAGCACGCCCTGGATGGCTTGAAGAACGTCTCGCTGTACAGCTTCGTCGCTCTCTGGGCACTGCACCAGCTCTACGAATACGTCTGCACCGTGAGCTGTACTGTGAGCCCAGCCTCCCTCGGACAAATAGCCACGCAAGTCCTTCTCCTCTTTAAAATAGCGGAGCATGGCATTTTTGACGTGCTGGAAATCGGCAAGCTCCAAAAAGGGCTTCTGTCTGTGACGGCGCAAAATCAATGCAATCGGCAACGAAGAGAATGTCCTCGTAAATACAGATGGATCACCCTCGCTGCCGATCTGATAGAACAAATGCTTTTCGTCGGTCAGTTCTCGCAGGAGGCTGCGCAATTGCGCCTCCGTCAGCTTGTCCTCGTCGAGAATCCAATAATAAAATGCCGGGTAGATGAGATTATCCCGCAATTCCGGGTCAGGGTCCCCAATGTATTGTAGCAATAGTCCGACGAAATCCTCCAGTTGTTCCCCTTCACGAATCAGGTATTGTTCCTGCTCCAATCTTTGCAGGTCCAGTATAAGCTGGGTTCTTGTATCGCTCATGTGTTCATCCCCCTTAACATAATCAAAATTTCCTCCATCACCATTTCCGGTTCATCGTGGTGAATATAATGCCCGCTGCGAGTAGCCATTCTTTGTTTACTTGAGATTGAAAGCCGCATGAAATCAGCTTGCAGACGTTGTTCGATTGCTAGGATTTCCTCGTTCGGCCACTCCTCGGCCCACGCGTCCGGCAAGCCTCTCGTGATAATCGATACAGGGATGTCACTTTGCCGAAAAGAGTCAACGATCTCTTGATAGCTCCGTATCTTATCGATCTTCTCGCTGTTTCGCATCGGATTTTCGTAATATTCCCGATTGGCTGCGATCAGGTTGTCAGGCAAAACCTTTTCATAGGCGAGCTCCTTATATTCGGGAGCAGCGTCAACCAAAACCATCCCCGAAACAAGCTGCGGATATAGACTAGCAAACAGTCTAGCGACCAAACCACCAAAAGAATGTCCGACCAATACACATGGTGGTTCCACCTCAACCTCCTGTAGCAAATCGTATAGCTCCTCGGCCAAATCACGACAAGTCCGCGGGACGACCGCAGCGGCTGCACTCCTGCCGATCCCCGCCCGATCATAGGATAAGGTAGACGCTTCCTGCGAAATGCGGTCTTGAACGATCTTCCATGTCTCACTGCTATCGCCCATTCCTGCTAGGAAGATCACACAAGGTGCCCCACTTTTTCGTGAATACAGCCTATGTATCCGTCGAGACATGATCCCAATCAGCCTCCATGTAACGAACCAGCCAATTCAATGCTCTGTGTCTTTCAACGACTACTTCATCATTCAAACCGCCCGCAACCGTGCGATTGTTAATCCGTGCATCCACGCATGCCCAGTCATAGCGGTAGATTAGATCTGCTTGGTCGAGAATCTCCTGTTTGCTTCTCACAACCGCATTGCTGTAGAAGGTGCCATAGTCACCTGCGCTTCTGAGAGCGTCAATCGCGGTGTTAACATCACAAATGCCATCTGGGAAATGGAGCTCTTCCACATAGCCGAGTGCCCACAGCAGTACCCAGTAGCATTCGTACATCCAAACCATCTGAATCATATCGGTTCTGTCTGGCTGTGGATCATTCAAGAAGTCTCTCTCTTTTTCCGTAAAGAATTCAGCAGCGCCAAACTGCTCAATAATTCCCTCGATGAACTCCCGCTCTTCCTTGATTTGTCCGTTTTCAGCGATCCCTCCGGCATATACCGCAATCAAGCATAGGGCAATCGCTCGCTGAACCATCTCGTCCTTGCTCCTGATGACAGCATCCTCGTCCCCTACGATGACAGGAAGATGCGGGATGTACGGAATGCCCTGCTCCTGCAATAGCTTGATGCTCCGCTCCTTGCGCGCTTCTCCTGACTGGGAGGGCTGAATATGTCCATCGATCAGATCCACGCTGACGGTCACCAGAAAATCGTCCACTTCGGACTCTCCTGCCGTGTTGAGAATCAGCCTTCCTTGATTATCCAGCATGTCACCGGTAGGAAGAAAGACGATCCCGTGTACTTCTTCGGCAATCGCCATAATGGCCGCAAACGTCTTCTGGTCGAATTCCTTGCTCGCCACGATTCCTACCGCCACGTTGAGCGCTGTAATTTGGTACAACAGCTTTTGCTGAATTTTCTCGTGTACCGTTTCAACCTGTGCGAAGTAGCCGTACATCCCTTTTTTCATCTGGAGAAACGCTTCTTGGTCATCGTCCTCGCGCATAAGATTGAAGGTGATCTTGCTCTTGCTAAACCATTTTTTATCTGTCACGGTCACGGCCCGCTCGTCTGCGGATACCTCTACCAATTGATCACGAAAAGCCTCGACAATCGCAGCGACGACTTTCTCGCATTGTTGGATGGAGACATAGATGGTACATTGATTCATCTGGCAAACTCCTTTGCTGGGCAAACATTTTCAAAGTGCCGAATTTTGTGATCAATAGTCAATTATGGTATTCTTATCCTGTTTAATCAAGCACAAATCTTTATAGTTATCGGCGAATCTATCACGACGATTGAAGGTGAAACCTATGAAAAACATCCTAGTAGAGGAGTTCTCTCCCATTTGTCCGATTCAAGCTTTTGTCGAAGAGGATGAGAATGGCGTCTTTTTTTATTTGTGGGATTATCCCGGTGAGGAGCATGCCAGCATTCGCTCTTGTTGGGTAAGAAATTACGGACCTGCACCGGACTCGATCGATTTCGCTGCCATGCAGGATGGTCAAGCTCCCATGCTTCCACGCGATTGCTGCGCTCATCCAGATGGAGCGGACAGGCTGGACCCGGAGCAGCTCTCGATTGTCTGGCTGGAGGAAGGCGATGCAGCGGCGCTTTTGTACGAGGATGAGGTGCTGTGTGTGATTCCTGGCTGGGCTGGCCCTTCCCCGGACGGCTCGCACTATCCTTCGTATGCGCGAGATTGCACCGGAGAATCTGATTTATGCTTTCCGCTGGGAACACCAGAGTCGAACGCCATGTTTGCCCGTATCGAGGCTGCCCAGCATTTTTGGGCGAGCTGGGATGGCAACCCTTGGCCTGACATCCAGCAGCAGTTCATGGACGCGATTACCTCGACTCTCGGCCCAGTTAAACAGTATTACGGCATCGACGGCGGTCACTGGCCCCCGAAAGCATTAGTGACCATCGAAAAAGGAGACATTACCTATGCGATGACCCTCGGCGTATCCATTTTGCGTCAGCCAAAAGTCGAGCAGTATACAGAAGAGCCAGAGCAATTACGCCGATTCGAGCTGGCCTTTGCCTGCGAAACCAAATGGCTCGCCCAAAACGAGCAGCAATTGCTGGCCTACATCAGCGGCCAAACCTCTCTGCCGTGGTCATATATGACCTTCCTCGCACAAGGTCATACCATTCCGTGCCAGGAAATCAGTCAGATCAACAGCCGCTTCTCCTCCATGCTGCTTGCAAAACCTGAGGATGCACCGAGCCTTCCACTTCCGCTCATGGCAGGAGATCCTGTGAATTTGTTATGGATGATTCCGATTACTTCGGACGAACAGCAGTATGCGGAAATGCATGGTTTTGAGCAATTGATTCAACACTCTGCGGGCGATGGTACGGATTGGATTTTTAACGGGGAATCAAAATTTATGAAATAAATATGACTGGAGCAAAAAGCCGGGAGGTCGCCGATGAAAATTAGCTTCTTTCCAATCATGTTTATCCTTATTGCTTTCACAATGACAGCCTGTTCTAACGAGAAAACCTTACAAACGAATCAAACCGAGATAGATAGGCTACAAGCTGAAATCACTCAATTGAAAAACAAAAACAAAGAACTCGAAGCCTCTTTAGTTGAGGAAAAACAAAAAAATGATATGAATACTAAAATCTACGAAATACGAGATATCGTTGATCTACAGGCAAGAGAGATTTTTCGAGCTATGATGAGGGATGATGCTGAAAAGGTTAAACAGTATATTTCCAAGCAAGCTGGTGTGGACGGAAAGAATTTTGTTTATAAAGTGGAGAATGAAATCATAACCATGCCATTTGTTATGGAGGGAAGCACTTTTCGTCAGAGGTCTTTCGGTATATATAAAGATGGGCGATTTATTACAAATTATGAAGTATGGTTAAACGATGAGACTTACTCAGGAACACTAGAATTAGGCTTCATAGAGGAAAATAACGTATGGAAACTAAGTAGTATGCAAGGCGATAGATAAAACATAAAAGCCCTCAAAAACGAGGGCGTCAGCTTGAATATTCTTTCATAAAGTGATTCCTAAACCTTCCTTGCCTGCAGTCGACGGTCCTCCTCTTCTGCAGGCTTTATACCTTAGACCCACTACAGGTCAAGCAGCTCCATTCGCTCCATCTCTTTCTTCCTCTTTGCCTTCATCGCTCTTCTGCCTTCCGACCAAGCCAATGATAGAATCGCGATCCCACCAATTGCTACCAAGATCAATGTCAATTCACTGCCTTCTTTAAATAAACCAGTAACATAACCGTAGATCAGGTACGCAAAAAAGAAGCCCGGGAAAATAGCCCCCCAATAAGCGTGATTCAGTCTTCCGAGTAAATTTTGCATCCCCACAATACCGAGCCCAACCAAAAATGGAATCATCCCTGTACTCATCTGTTTTCATCTCTTTCTTGTTTGTATTTTTCAATAATGAGCTTGGCTACCTCCAGACTCATCCGTTCGTCAATGACCAGGTTTTTGATCATTTGCACGAACTCTACTTCCGCTTCCTTGCTATGTAATTCAATCTTTTTAATGATTCGGTCGAGCTTGGCCCTCACTGTTGGGTACGATACACCGTACTCATCAGCCATCCCCTTGAGAGAACCCGAACTGATAATAAACTTCCTGATAAATTCGAGCGTCTCCTTGTCCAGAGCTAACACCCAAGATGGAATTTCGTCGCGTTCCATGAATCGCCCCGCCTCCTAACTTTAATTATTTTAAGATAGACTTAAATTTTATTCAAGTATTCTTTAATAAAATGAAAATCAACCATAAAAAAGGAGCATCCTCACCTGATGCTCCTGATCGTGTCCCCATTTTACTCAGCCTTCGTTAATCGAATATCCATCCAATGTGCCCAACGCTCATCATTGCCCAGCAATTCCCAAGTACCAATGAGCGCGTTGCCATCAACACTAAACGTACCGCTAAAACGCTCGGTTGTCCCTGTGATCGTCCAATCTCTGCCCAATAAATTCGCATGGTAGGAAGCCACGCTTCCGTAATTGTCATAAGCGTGCGTGAAGTACATTCGACTAGTCGCATCATAGCCGATGATCTCAATGGTCTTGACTTCTTTATCCCCCATCATGCCATCTACATGGTGAATCAGAAAATATCCCCCAGGCAGCCATTCGTAGGTATCGGTTGCTTTCAACTTCGCGGCTGGCCCAGCAGGACTTTCCATAATCAGTCCCTCTGTCACCCATTTCCCCACAAAAATGTTCAGACGTGTAAGAGCTGGATCAGGCTCGGGTGCCTCTTGAGAAATAGGATTGACATGTTCATTCATCATTCGGAATACCTCCTTATCGGGCAGTAATTACTGTTAATTCTAGGACTTTCATGGATGATATGCTTCTTATGGATTGCTATTTCACTTCCCCCGAGCCAATAAAAACCCCGCTCCTCATGATGAACGGGATCACCTATTTTTATTTGAACTCCTTTCCTGTTACTGCATCCAGCCTAAAGCCAGAAATCGTGTCTATCGTAAAAACCAGAAGTGGCTTTTGTTGCAGCTTCCCACCTACTACCGGAAGTACATACCCCAATTCATCCGGATGGCTCTGCAAAAATCGCTTGGCTGCTTCTTCCCTCGATATGACTGAGTCCAATTCCGGGAAAGATTCAGTCGGACTCGTAAAATAGTCCATGAAATTGACAATCTCCCCCGTTTGCCCATCCACATTGACGAGGTAATGCTGGTCAGCAACGATCACGCTATTATGAAGAACGTAAAAGGTGAAGCTGTACGCCGTCGCGGAAGGCATCGACATCTGGGTCTCATCAATCTTCAGTTCCTTCACACTGCTGTCCAGATAAGGCTGCAAAAACTGAACGGCTTTTTCCTTGGCCTCCTCATAGCTAAGCTGGGCATCTACTGGATTGTTCTGATGCTGTGTGGAGCTGGCCATCTCTTTACTGCGGCGCACCTGAAAGCCTGTAATTCCCCCGTTGTTTGAGTAGACATTGACTCTGCCTAGCCCTTCCTTGGCCTTGTAGGTCGTCATCTGTTCGCCCTTCATCGTCTTATTGCCACCAGTGAGGATAAATCCGTCCAGATTCACCTGAAACTGTTCCGCCACAGCCTTCGCTACTTCTTCCTCCGTTTGCACAGTGACCTTCTTGCCTCCAGGCGTCACCGAGATTGGTTCGGAGTATCGGCTTTTATGTGACGCTTCCCCCCATACCTCTTCTCCTGTCACCGCATTCACATATCCAGTCGTCTGAAGGGAAAACATCAGCGATGGCTTCCCAGTATGTCTTGAACTCGCAAAATAGGCAAGCTCCATGAGCGACGCCACTTTCTCTGATAGCTCTTCTTTGGACAATACAGCATTCGGTTCGGCAAACGACTCCGACGATATTTGCAGTGGTGCAGCTTCGAACGTATTGACATATGTGACAATAGTACTGTTGACGCCAACGACGTATCGGTCCGAGAATACGGGTAGCCCATTTGCATAGCGTGTATAGGTCACAGCATCCCAATCATCGCCGCTGGTCTGACTCGCTTGGTACTGCTTGAATTCGTCTCCCAGCAGCGCTTGTAAAAAGGCAGCAGATACTTGCTTCGCTTGTTGTTCTGTAGGCGAAGGGGCCCCTTCATTCATCGCTTTCTCATTTTCGTAGCGGTTAATTTTCCCCGTAACTGCTCCCATCTCCACAGATGCGTACCGCTGCTCCGTTCCTTGCTCCTTTTGATAGAAGACAATCTCATAGATCCCTTCTTCTTTTCCGATGACTTTGGTTTCCATCGTCTTTAGTTCTGGAACGAGATTGAACAGCTTTTCCAAGGTTTGCTTCGCGGCAGGGGATACTTCCACTAGCTTTAGCTGCTGACCCTTCAATACGAGCGGAACTTCTGGCTGTGTCGTCATGATGGATTCTGGATTGGTAATCAGCCGGGTAAAAATCGGCGCCAGCAAAAAGACTGCGAGCAGCACCGCTGCGGATAATCCCAATCGAATTGTCGTGCGTCGCGTTTTGCTTCTGCTTCGATACTGTTGATCGACCTCGACCAGCTTTCTTTCCAATGTGTGCAAAAACTTGCTGCGGGGGACTGCATCCGGTCTGTTCCGAAATTCCTGTAACACTTCTTCATCGCTAGGAAATTTCATGCATACCATCCCCCTTTTCATAAATGTGTAACGCCGTTTTTTTTACCATCTTCATCGCGCGGTGAAAGTCTACCTTGACCTTCGCCTCTGTGCAGCCGAGAATTTCCGCTGTTTCCTTCACCGTATACTCTCTGATTCCCCGCAATACAATGACGTTTCGATACTTGGGCTTCAGTTGCAGCAGCGCTTTTTCAAAATGAGTACGTTCCTCTTTATCCTGTAACTCTTTTTCCGGCAACCCCTCTGAGCTGGGCAAAAGCTTTAGCAAGGTCCCGGCAAAAATCGTTTGCAGCCGTTTCTTTCTGTATTCATCGATGGCGACATGCTTGGCAATATGCAAAATCCAAGTGCGCATACTCGAGCGCTCCTCAAATCTGTGCAAGGATTTAATGACGCGTACAAACACTTCTTGGGTCAAATCCTCTGCGGCTTCCCGACTTCCGATAAAATGATAGAGATACTGATAGACTTCTTTGGAATACATCCTGTATACCCCTGATATGTCTTGCTGACCTCGATCTTCTCGAGCATCCAAGGCTTCTTCCTCCTCTTCTCTCGACAGGACATGATGGAATCCCGCTTCTCATAATGGGTAGCGAGATCGAATACGATTATTTGAATGACTTTCCTGTTACCGCATCAAGCAAGAAGTAAGAAACCGTGTCGATAGAATAAACCAGACTTGGCTTTGCTTGCACCTTCTCGTTCTGAACAGGGAACATATACCCCAGTACAGCAGGACGTTCTTTCAAAAACTGTTTGGCGGCTGCTTCTTTGGAAATGGCGGTCTTTTTGTCCGGGAAAGGAGCAGTAGGCTTTGTAAAGTAGTCCATGAAATTCACGATTTCCCCGGTCTGTCCGTCTACGTTGACTAGGTATTGCTGGTCTGTCACGACCACACCGTCATGTAAGGCGTAGAAGCTGAAGCTGTATGCCGTTGCAGAAGGCATCATGATCTTGGTCTGATCAATCTTCAACTCTTTCACACTAGCGTCGAGATACGGCTGTAAAAACTGAACCGCTTTTTCCTTTGCCTGCTCGTACGAAAGCTGGGCATTTGCCGGTTTGTTGCCATGTTGTATGGCATTGGCCATCTCGACTTTTCCACGGACTTGGAAGCCGGTCACTTCGTTGCTGTTCGTATAGACCGTGATACTGCCGTCTCTTCCCTTGGACCTGTAAATCGTTTCCCCTTCCCCTTTCATTTCCGCTGGGGTAAGCGTATCCGTCTCTAACGTGATTCCATCCATCTTGATTTGAAATTCTTCTGTCAGCACTCTCATAGTTTCATCCGCATTGCTGGCTGTGAGCTTTTTACCGCCTGGCTTGACCGCAATGACATCCGAGTAACGACTTTTAAGGGAAGAGGCACTCTCGATTTCTTCTCCTGTCACAGCATCCACGTATCCGGTCGACTCCAGCGAGTATTTCAAAGCTGGCTTTCCTGTCTCCTTTTTATGCGCGGAATAAGTGAGCTCCATGAGCGAAGCAACTTTCCCCGTCACTTCTCCTTTGGACATTACCTTTCCAGGCTTGGCAAACAAAGAAGAGGCTGCTCGGAGCGTGGCGCCTTCAAACGTGTTCACGTACATGACACTCGCACTGTTGACTCCAACGACATAACGATCGGTGAATACAGGTACACCATGCTCGTGGCGCGTGTATGTGACAGCATCCCATTCACCCTTGGTTGTCTGGGTGGCTTTGTACTTTTTGAAATCGTCTCCCAAGAGCTTTTGCAAAAATGCCGCAGATTTTTGTTTGGCAACCGCTTCCGATGGCTGATTGTTTTGCTTCTGCATTTCCTGTTCGTTTTCGTAGATCTGCAAAGCACCTGTCGTTGCATCTAGGCCCACCATGGCATACAGCTCCATCTTGCCTGAGGCGATTCCTTTGTCAAAGCGCAGCTCGTACACACCGTTTTTCGGTCCGTAAATCTTTTTGTCCATGCTTTTTAATTCAGGCTGGATGGCGTAGAGCGTCTGGAGTGTTTTTTCTGCTGCTGGTGAGAGCTGCACCTGTCCTTGATTGGTCGTAGCTTGTACGGTCATCGTCGAGTGTTGCAGCCATAGCGGAGTTGTCGCCAACAGGCTTGCCATTAGTAACGTGCTTGCCAATTTCTTTGTATGTTTCACAGTTGTTCCCTCCCAAGGAATTTTGTGTTTGTTTTTTGTCCTATGTAATAGTCGGAAAAACTTCAGGGAGGTTACAAAAAAAGAAAAAACCACCCTTTCAGGTGGCGGTTTTCATGACCCGTGAGCAGTAGATAGCGACTCTTCTGGTACCTCTGTTTGAAAATGTGCTCCCCATTCTCGCAAATACTCAATGACAGGTCCCAAGCCTTGCCCTAGCTCGGTCAATTCGTACTCTACTTTTGGCGGAACGACCGGATACACTTCACGCTTTACGATTCCTGCTTCCTCCAACTCTCGCAATTGTTCTGCCAGCATTTTATGATTCACACCGATTATATTTTTCTTTAATTCTCCGTACCTTTTTTTCCCTTTGAACAGCTGACAAATGATTGATACCTTCCATCGTCCCGCAAAAACTGAGACGGCAAGCTCGATCGGGCAAGGATATTCCTTGCCATTTAACAGGTACCTCATCGCTGGTTTCTTCTTCATCCCACTCACTTCCCTTTTCGTAAGTATTAACCGAAAAAGTGCGTACTTACTTTTCTTTAGTGTATTCGGTATGCTCAGTTTTGTAAAACATAAAACACCCATTTTCTATCAACGGTTTCATAAACTTATTCGAAAGTAGGATGACATCATGCGTAAAGATCAAATCATTGAAGCTTATCAATTCAGACATGCTTGCAAAGAGTTTGATGCGGATAAAAAAATTACGAAGGAAGACTTTGACTTTATTATGGAGACTGCTCGCCTGTCGCCCAGCTCCTTTGGTTTTGAGCCATGGAACTTCCTCGTGCTGCAAGATCCGACTCTTAGAGAAAAGCTGTTACCAGTCACATGGGGTGCGCAAAAACAACTGCCGACATCAAGTCATTTCGTCATCGTACTGGCGCGGACCAAACAAGAAATGGCCGCTGATTCCGAATATATCCAGCATATGATGAAAGACACGCAGGAGTTGCCAGAAAACGTCGTACAACAAAAAGGCGCTGCCTACGATCACTTCCTGAAAAACGATTTCGCTCTGTTTGATGACGAACGAGTCATGTTCGAATGGGCATCCAGACAGACCTACATCGCACTTGGCAATATGATGACGTCTGCTGCGATGATCGGCATTGATTCCTGCCCCATTGAAGGCTTTGCAAAAGAAAAGGTCGAGGATATCCTAGCAGCGGAGGGCCTCCTCGACAGAGAGCGCTTCGGCGTCGCTTGCATGGTCGCATTTGGCTACCGGAAAAATGAGCCCCGTGCGAAAACGAGACAAGCGAAGGAAGAGGTTATTCGTTATATCGGGTAAAACCAATGATTAGCTTCACGTAAAAAGCATTCGTATTCCGAATGCTTTTTTGTCGTTTTATATAAATTTCAGTCAGTCTTCCTTAATCAATAAATGTGAAAAATTAGTGAACAAAACTAGCATATATTTACAATTATCCAAATAATTGATATGTTGTATTTGTCCCAAATTTTACATTTTCAGGAGGAATTTACATGAAGAAGTTTGCTACTACTGGTCTACTTGCCCTAACACTCGTACTAAGTACATCTGCATCTGCATTTGCTGCCGTTTACCATGATAATGAGCCAAACAATAACAGGGCCTCTGCAAATATTTTTCATGTAGCTGATGGAAACCAAATTAACGGTAAACTGGATAGAAATAACGGAGACCAACAAGATTACTACAAGTTTACTCCTACCGTAAATCAAAAAGTCCGTTTTCAACTCGCCTACTCCAAAGCTCCTAAGCAAGAATTCAGACTAATATTGGGTTCAAACGAGACTACTTTAACGAACGATTATTTCGATGTAGATTTGGTTGCTGGAAGAGAATACATTTTTAAAGTTGAAGGACACTCTTACAATTACGATTACAATAACTTCAATTATTCTGTATATACTTATGTGTTACCAAACTAATAAACATGACAAAGTCGCCAGCACTGGCGACTTTGTCTCTTTTCTTTCCTGTAAAATAACAGCCATCGCCAAAACTGCAAGCGATAGCTGCTAGGTTAATACTACGCCTTATTCCATATACTGAAAGCCTACGATACGACCGGCTTCATCCACGGATATCGTGATCCCCTTGCCATTGGCTGGGCGAAACGTCACATCTGCTGTCACAAAGCCATAATCATAGTCTTCAAAAGTGGCACCGCCACCGCCCTGCTCGACTTTTGCCTCTACTTTATACTGGCTTGCTTGATCGCCCACCAGCTGTTTCAGGAAAGCGGCTGCTTTCTCTTTTGCCACCTTCTCGGGAGGGAGCTTTTTTGACACCCAATCTGGATTTTGGATCATTACTTTGCTCAATTCGTTTGTACGGGTATCCATGATAACGAAAGCTTCTGCACGAGGGGTCGGACTGTAGACCCGTTTTTGTGCTTCAAACATTTTCAGGAGCTGCCAGTTCCCTTCGACGCCGTAATCATCATAATCGGAAAACTGTGCAGTGTCCGGGAAGAACTTCGTCACCTCGGCTACTACCTTTTCCACTTCAGGGGAAAACTTGCTCTGCTCCACACCCGCTGGAATGCTCACCTCGAATGTTTTTTCATCAAAAACGGGTTGGAAATCCACCTTGTCTACGGTGTACGAAAATGCTTGTGCTTGATTGTGGCTGAAGGTGCGCTTGAGCAACAGCCCTGTCTCTTTGTCGATCCACAGGTCATCTTGGTAATGGTGGAGCTTGCCATCGATTTTCGCCTCTTCTTTTTTGACGACGTGATACACGACTCGATTCAACAGTTGTGCTTCCTTCACGGTAATCGCCACCTTCGAATCTGGCAACGCCACTTTCAAGCGCTGTAGCTCTCGCTTCGTCTTGTTGATTTCATTATCGTATGTGCCAATCATTGCGGAGTGGACAAATCCTCTGCCGCCTTCTTGATACGCCGCCACCTGTCCTGCCTTCCCTATGGCATGCTGAACCCTTTTCCCGTCTGAGATTTCCTCTCTCCATTCTCCTTTGATCGTGTTATCCCATGTTTTTGCCTTTTGGGTCTGGGTGCCCTGCTTCGCTTTCGCTGTGTGCGTCGATTCGATGTACATGGAAACGGGTTGTTTTTTGTCCATTTCTTTAACGAGCTGATCAAAAGTGATCGCTTGCGCTTTATTTGCAGCGACTGCCATGTTGGTTTGTGCTTGTGCGATCCCGAATGGGGATACCGCTGAGAGAAGGAGTGCTGCCATGCTCACGGTAACAAGTGCTTGCTTTTTCATGTCGGTTCATCCTTTCGACTCGTTGATTGCTGTTCACTTGTTACGATCCTCGTCATGCACAGCTTGTGACACAAATCCCTAAAAAAATATATTTTTCAAATTCCTGTCACGTTTTTCTCCCCGGCAGGATCATCCCTTTTAGCAAATCGCTAGTAAACATAGGGAGAACAACTCACATGAAATTTCAAATGGTCAACCATGCTTCGTTTCTATGGGAACACGATTCCATCAAATTAATGACCGATCCTTGGCTTACGGGAACTGCCTTTGATAACGGCTGGGGCTTGTTAGCCAAGACCCGCTTCACTTCTGAGGATTTTGCCGAGATTACGCATATATGGTTTTCTCATGAGCACCCCGATCATTTTCATCCACAGAGTCTGCGAACCATACCCGAGGAGTATCGCAAGCGAATCACGATCCTCTACCAGCAATCAGCCGATCAAAAAGTGGTCGAATGGTGCCGCGCCTTTGGCTTTCAGCAAGTCATTGAGCTTTCCCCGGACAAATGGTACTCCTTGTCCGCCGATGTCTCTGTCTTGTGTCGGCCGTTTCCAGTCGGTGATTCGTGGCTGTGTATCAAGACAGCCGACATGACGATCCTGAACCTGAACGATTGCGAGGTCAGCACCACACAGGAAGCCAAGGATATCCTAAATCGCGTCGGTGACATCGATCTATTATGGACGCAATTCTCGTATGCAGGCTGGGCGGGGAACAAGGAAGACTTCCTACTCCGCAAAAAACGAGCCATGGAAAAGCTAGCCCGAGTGAGAAAACAGGTGGAAGCCCTTCAACCGCTCTACGTGATTCCCTTCGCCAGCTTCGCCTGGTTTTGTCACGACGAAAACTATTACATGAATGATGCAATCAATAAAGTAGACAATGTATACCGTCTCCTGCAAGAATCGGATGCCGAACCAATTATTTTGTATCCCGGCGATACGTGGACGCCACATGAAGCTCATGATCCCGAGAAGGCGCTCGCCCTCTACGCACGAGACTATGAGAAGATGGCTTCCTCTCCTACGCTTCTTCCTTCGGTCAAAATCGAACCGGACAAGCTCTTTGAGGCTGGCTTTGACTTCAAGGAACAGATTCGCAAAAATAATCATTCGCTGTTTCTCTCTATCGTTAGGCCCGTCACCTTTTATTTGTCAGACTATCAAAAGGCATTCCGCTTTTCTCTGTCAGATGGGTTGATCGAATCTCCATGCGATCCACTCGATTGTGATGTAGAGCTGTCATCTGAGGCCCTGCATTATTGCTTCACCCATTTGTGGGGATGGAGTACGCTGCGCATCAATGGCAGACTGCAAGCTCCGAAAGGTCGAAATGCTCGTTTCAAGCGCTTTGTCATGCTCGGGCATGTTGCACAACTGAACAATTTCGGTATTTTTATGGGATGGAACCGAGCATTTGTCCGTTTTGCGATAAATTATTTGGGAGAGAAGATTCGCAACCGCTATATTACGACAAACAATATCTGAAAATAGGTAAATACACCCATTTTTTCATAGTTTTATTGGGTGTATTTTGTCCTAGTTCCCTTGTGTATGTAAGAGAGAGTCGTTTTTATTAGAATATTCGCAATTAACCTCTTATATTTCCAGTATTATACACCCCATGATAGAATCGGAAAGGAAATTCCGCAGTTTTCCAATTATGTATAAAAAGGTGGATCTATTCAGATGAAAAAACTAGTATCCGTAGCTTTGCTCCTCTCCATGTTGGCTGTCAGTGCTTGTTCGAACAAACCAGCTGATACAAAGCCAGCTGAGCAAAATGCAGCACAAACCACAGAAGGTGCTAAACCAACTGAAGCTCCAAAAACAGATGCTGCTACACCAGCGCCAACCGCAGCAACAAGCGACAAGCTGGAAGCGAAAAAGGTTCTGAACGACAAAGTGGAAATCTTGATTCCAAAAGGCTTTACTGTCATGTCCGAAGAGATGGCAAAAGCAAAATACCCGATGGAAAATCGTCCTTCCTTGATTTATACCGATGAAAAAGGTTCCATTAACATTGCGTTTAGTCATACAGAAACACCTATTCAGGACAGCCTTCTCAAAGACATGAAGGACCCGATGAAACAAGCGTTCTCCAACATGTACCAAGATGCAACCTGGTATCGCGATGAAGTAATCCAAATCAACGGGAAAAACGTTGGTGTGTTCGAATTGCTGACTCCTGCTGCTGATACGAAAATTTACAACCTCATTTTCTTTACAGAGCTGGACGGCAAAATGCTGATGACTACTTTCAATTGCACCGAGGCACAAATGGAAGAGTGGAAGCCGCTCGCGCAAGAAATTTTGATGTCTTATAAGGTGCAATAAGGAAACAACGATTTCCCCTCATAAAGAGTAAAAGCACCCTACCATGGGTGCTTTTTTAGCTTTTTCTTTTTGCTGCATCCAACTCTTTCTTCCAACGAAGCAAAGCCTCCCGAGAAGGATACGGATAGGGGAACTGCAATGCTTGCTCGATGGATTGAAAAGCTTGGACATGCATCCCTGCTTTTCTTTGCGCGTCCCCCAGGTAGTACCAATACCTCGCCGAATCGCTCTCTTCAAGGACAGACTCATAGTAGGCAATCATCTTCTGAAAATAATAGGGATAGACATCGTCTGCGATTACCAGATTTCCTGCATCCCACCTATACACTTCCACTTGAAACGCTTTTCCACTATCGTGTAGCCACAGCGCAAGCTCAGCGTTGCCATTCATTCCATTAACCCCCGGCATATCTTCCACCTCAACCCTGCTTGCTCGTGTCTCCTGATGGAGCATGTGCATAAATCCATTCGCCGACCACTGCAAAATATCTATGTTCGACCATGCCCCGCCTATTTGCCACCCAATCAATAAGCTATTCATTTGGGGATCGCCAATGGGAGCAGCCAATAATTCGGAAACCGTGTAGCCTTGTCCTTTGAAATTGCCGATTGGATGCCAGCGATTCTCATCCTGTTTGGCGATCATGACGTACATTTGGCCTTGGTTACGATAAACACAGGCTATTTCCTGATGATTATCCCCATCGAAATCAGCGACGATAACGGCTGGTTGATCGTGCGGCTTTGGCATGACCACTAGTTCTGCCGTAGGAGGTATCAAGCTCTTTATGACGCTACAATGTTGCGTTCCGATCTGTTTCATATTGGTCTCACCCATCTTTCCAGTCTCACCAAAATATATGCTTTTTTTTTCACCACATGCTCGCAGTATCCCAGATTACACTCGACCACAAATATAAATAGACTTTTTAATCAATTGTCTATTATAATCAAAACAATAATCGTATATGTTTGGTATTCGTTTGAAGGAGGTATGTCATGAAGCAGTTTGAAAACAAAGTAGCGGTCATTACCGGAGCGGCCAGCGGTATCGGTCGCGCATTGGCAACCCGCTGTGTTGAGGAGCAGATGAAGGTTGTTCTTGCCGATGTAGAGGTAGCGGCGCTCCAACGAGTAGAGCAGGAGTTACAGGCGGCAGGGGCAACTGTCCTCGCCGTTGTGACGGACGTAAGCAAGGAAAAAGATATCCAGATGCTTGCACAGAAAACGCTAGACTCGTTCGGTGCTGTCCATCTATTGTTCAACAATGCAGGGGTTGGCGGAGGCTCGACAATCTGGCAAAGCACCCTTGCTGATTGGCAATGGGTCATGAATGTGAACTTGTGGGGGGCCATTCACGCTACACAAATTTTCGTACCCATGATGTTAAAACAAGGGACTGAATGCCACATCGTGAACACCGCCTCTCTCGCTGGCCTTGAGTCTGGACCAGGGAATAGCATTTATCGGGTAAGCAAGCATGCGTTAGTCAGTCTGTCGGAAACCCTCTACCACGAATTGAAAATGATCCAATCCAAAATCGGTGTTTCCGTTTTATGCCCCGGCTTTGTTCAGACGCAAATATGTGACGCCCATCGCAATCGTCCAGCGGAGTACAGCAAACCAGGAGATATCGTGGAGCCCTCACCGATGACCACTGCCATCGACCAGTTCATTCGTTTAGGTGTGGAGCAAGGAATTTCTCCGAAAGAGGTAGCTGATCACACCTTCCTGGCGATCAAGGGCAATCGCTTTTACATTCTGCCAGATCCCTCATATAAAGAGACTGTGCGTCAGCGAATGGAAGATATTTTGAACCAGCATAACCCGACGTTCGTGATTCCCTCGCATATTTAACAAAAAAGCCACGCTCTCAAAGGAACGTGGCTCTAGTTTTTACACATCTGTTAACTCTCGATCTCGTAAAGAAACCAAAATCACGAATCCAATCATCACCTCTGTAATGTTAAACGCGACCTGCTGACCATTCCATACTTGTGATTGCCACATGGCGAACCACTCTGCGCCCACAATGGCAAATCCGAAAAACCAGATGCAAAAAGCAACCATATAAGCGATGTATGCGAATGTTTTCGAGTTATTGAACGTTTTTGCATCCTTCTTTACATTACGCAGCATATTTCCTGCCGCGATCCAACCCAAAAGTGAGAACAGCCCTTCCGCAATGATGATTCCGATATAAGCTATGGTGTGAGCAGTAGGCTCAGTAATCGCTCGCCACATCAGTGCGTTACCCTCAAACGTGGTATCCATGGACAGAACATGTTGGACAAATTGATAATTGGAATGGTAGTCCATAAGATTCCCTAAGAAAATGGACGTCCCAAATGCTGCGGATAGTGCTACAACCAAAACCTTCAAATACCGTAACGTCAAATTACTCAATGCTGATCACGCCTCTTTTCCTTCGCTTTGTGTCTTTACTCATTCTCGATTGGATTGACACACCCTTTCTCTTTGTTAGAAAAATCTATCTATTTTCATCACGAGTATTCATCACCACCAGATGGAAACCTAATCATACTTATTCGGAAGTGGGACCATCCAATTCATGATTTTTTTACCCATCCATGTTCAACAGTTTGGAACGGTTTTGTCACATGAATTTTTCTTAACAATGTTATGATGAAATGGACTCCCCCATATAACAAACAATGAATATGTGCAAGGTTGTGATTATCATTTGGAAGCCTGATCGGTCGAGCAGTCAAACTCTATACCACCAAATAGCCGATGAGATTGAACGCAGAATTTCATATGGAGAGTTCCCCCCTGGGAGCCTGCTCCCTTCTGAGAGAAAACTGGCAGAGCAATTAGGAGTAAACCGAAGCACTGTTATTTTAGCGTACGAGGAACTTCGGGCATTAGGCATCATCGAGAGCAGAACAGGAAGCGGTACTCGTGTGAGTAAAAATAAATGGGAGGCAACGCCAAAGCATACACCCAACTGGCATCGATATGTAGAAGGTGGTCAATTCCTCCCGAATTTGTCTTATCTGCGTCGGATTAGAGAGGCCTTGCAAAAAGACAGCAGCCTCATCGATTTTGCGAGTGGAGAATTGTCTTCCCAGCTCTCACCAGGTACGGAAATCAGTACCCTGATGAAGGAAAACCCCTTTACCGAATATTTGGGATACGACAATCCACAAGGCTTCACACCATTGCGTGAAGAGCTGGTCTCGTATTTGTCACGATACCGAAATGTGCAGACAACGGACTCTTCCATTCTGATCACGTCGGGCTCTCAACAATCTTTGTATTTGATCACCCAATGTCTGCTTGCACCCGGCGATGCGGTTGCCATCGAAGATCCCTCTTATTGTTACTCATTGCCTATGTTTCAATCTGCTGGACTTCGCCTGTTCCGCCTTCCCGTCAGCCATAATGGAATTGATCCAGAAGATATTCGCGCCTTGTATAAAAAACATCGGATCAAGATGATCTTTATCAATCCTACTTTTCAAAACCCTACAGGAATTTGTCTTGATCCCACTCGGCGCACACAACTGTTGGATGTAGCAAGCGAACTCGGTCTGCCGATTGTAGAGGACGATCCTTTCAGTCTGACTTCCTACGATGGCAAGCCTCCACTGCCACTCAAATCATTGGATCAACTTGGCTCCGTCGTCTACATTGGTTCCTTTTCCAAAATTGCTGCATCCGGTTTACGAGTCGGTTGGATGGTGGCGCCTCATTCCGTTGTCGAACGTTTGGCAGATGCCCGCCAGCAGATGGATTTTGGCCTGAGCGTGGTGCCACAAAAAATCGCGGCCCAGTTTTTGCATTCCGATAACTTCCTGCCGCATTTAGAGCGATTGCGTATGCATTTACAGTACAGAAGAGATTTGCTTGTGGAGGCACTGCAAAAAGAATTGCCCAATGAGATTTCGTTCACCATTCCACAAGGCGGATTACACTTGTGGTGTAAAATTAACCCGGATGTGAACGACAACCAATTATTTGAAGAAGCCCTTCGCAGAGGCGTCGTTTTTGTGCCTGGCAGTGTATATGGTTCAGACTCCGGCTACATTCGCTTTACCTTTGCGCGACCGAAAGAAGAGGAAATTACGCTTGGTGTCGCTAAGTTTGCGGCTGCTTTGAAGGCAGTTTTGACTTAAAGATGGTGGTCCGCCGACGATTGTGGTCGGGGAAGCCCTGCCACATGTTTTCCAGTCGCCTGTATCCTCTCTACGTACGGGCCGTCTCCTTCCAAACATGTGACAGGACTTTCGTACAGCTTTTGTTTCTTTCAGGCTTTAAAACAGATTTGCAGGTTAGAGCTTGGAAGCTTCGGTTCACGATTTTACTACTTGCATTGACCTGCAAATATTGCAAAAGCTGCGTAGGAAGAAGCGCATTTCCAGTCCAAGCGCCTCTGGAGCCCATCTTAGCTTCGGAATAAGTGGCGGGGAATTTCAGCTTCACTGATATGAACGAGGACTGTCAATAGCATGACGGCCCCGTTTTTTCTTTTTCTTTTTTCTTGTTGCTTTATATGGAGAGGTGGGCGTGATAGACTGCTCATTAGCGGTCAGCGTAAAGAATACCACCGCGTTTTACGCAAAAATCACGCCCACAGAGGCTCCATGTCAAGCAACAAGAAATGGGTAAAGACACGGCACGAAGGCAAAAACTCTTCGACGGTGAGCAGTCTGATATCCGTGGGTTCTCACATTTTATCTCTCCGTTCGGGGGAGCTTCCACAAACTTATGACGCACGTAGTTGTTTTTTCAAACAAGTGTGCAAGTGAAGCTCGTGGGTTCTCCCTACCGATTCTTCCTTTTGCCTCCGCGCCCTATCTTCACTGTTTGATTTTAGTTTCTTTCCTTCTTATGATGCTTGTTCCATTTGTCGAGTGATCGCCCAAATAAACCCTAATAACTCGCGAGCAACAGCTGTCACTGCTTTTCCACCAGGCTTTCCTTTCGCCATGAGACGACAATACTTTTTATGCAAACGATTTTGTGCTTTCCAGGCAATGGCTTGAACTTCCTTGGTCTGGCCTTCTTGTCTTTTCCGAATCTCCCCTTTCAACGCAGGTTGGTAACGATAACTCCAAGCAGCCTCTACCAGAATACGACGAAGATGAGTGTTTCCTGTTTTGGTAATGGACCCTTGTCGACGGAGATCTCCACTTGAAGATTCGGAAGGAACCAATCCAGCATAAGACATTAGCTGACGAGGGTGGGCAAATCGAGCGAAAGAACCGATTTCTGCAACCAAGCTGGTTGCTGTTATTTCTGCAACACCACGTAAAGACTGGAGAGCTTGAATCATAGGAGCATGAACACTTTCTGTCGCTTGAGCGTGAATTTCTTCATGAAGACGTTTTAAACGTTGCTCGATCTCATCTAGATGATGCAAATATTCACGAAAAACGGTACGTGAGCTGTTTTGTGAAAAGATTAAACGATCAAGCCACTCTCTGTACCTAACGGTCCATTTTCTAACTCCTACAGGAGCTCGCAAATCGTGACGAAGGAGAAATTTCGTTAAACGATGTCTGGCTCGAAGCTGGTCTTCTTTCGCATCTTCGCGAGCACGAACTAAGTCACGTAGAGCTTCATCTTCTTCCGTTGGTACATAAATCGATACCAATTCACCTGCACGAAGCAACTGAGCTAAACGGAGTGCATCACGCCGATCCGTTTTCACTCGATCTCCCGGTCTTTGCGGAATAAGAGAAGGAGCGACAACTATACAATCGATTCCGAGACGAATAAAAAGCCGATACAGTTCATAACCGGTAGCACCTGCTTCATAGCACACTTGAAGAGAGTGAAAATCCCCTAGTTGTTTCATGAGTTTACGAACAGCTTCAGGTGTATGAGCAATCATTCCCCAATAACGCGGGGCTTCTCGGCCATCTTCAGCTATTGCCACCGCAATTTTATCTTTTGAAACGTCTAAACCAACGTATTTTGTGAAATCCTTCATAAGTAGCAGCTCCTTTCGTATTGTAGCGCTCTGTCTATTGGCGTACTTGCCCTTAGTGTAGCCAGAGTAACCTACGAAGTTACGAATAGGGGCTGTCCTCGTTCATGATAACTTATGGAATACTTCTTCGAAACTGCTACGTTTGAAGCGCTCCCGCCGTTCATTCCAGAGCGTCCAGTCAATCCCCTTGCGGGGCGTAGGCCGAAGCGTAGACTGGAAATACGCTTCTTCCCTCCACTACAGCCGCTTCTTACACGCCAAAAACGCACGCCAACGCGAACAAAAATCTGGAAACCTTCGCCCCTCTTTGGGCGGCAACACCTCAGACAAAATACGGATCAATTCCATGGTTGATTCCTCCTTTGTCGTCAGGCACGTAAAGCCGTGCAGTCGGCCTACGCACCCAAATACGCCTTGACGATCGAATCATCGGCCCTGAGAACGTCCGCCTTATTTTCCATGACGATGCGCCCTGTCTCCATTACATAGCCGCGATGAGCAAGCTTCAACGCTGCCTTGGCATTTTGTTCGATCAAAAGGATCGTCGTGCCTTGCCTGTTTATTTCTCTGATGATATTCATGATCTCAGCCACAATAATCGGGGCGAGCCCCATCGACGGCTCATCTAGCATCAAGAGCTTTGGACGTGCCATGAGACCGCGGCAGATTGCGAGCATTTGCTGCTCGCCTCCACTCAACGTACCTCCCATTTGTTCACTCCGCTCCCTCAATCGGGGGAACAGCGCGAAAGCCTGCTCAATCCCCTCTGCGATGACCGCCTTCTCTTTTCTCTGTGTAAAACCGCCTAGCTCCAAATTTTCACGCACAGTCAAGCCAGCAAAAATACGCCTGCCTTCTGGTACATGGATGATGCCTGCCTCGACAATTTGGTGAGGAGCACAGCCTACGAGACTCTGTCCATGAAGCAAGACATCTCCACGGCTTGGTCGAACGATTCCAGAAATCGTTTTGAGTGTCGTGCTCTTGCCAGCACCATTACTGCCTAGCAGAGCGACAATCTCTCCTTCATGCACATGCAGGTCTATGCCTTTCAGCGCTTCAATTTTCCCGTAAAACGAATGAATGCCGCTGATTGTCAAAAGTGGTGTCATATCGCCTCCTCCTCCTTTCCCAGGTAGGCTTCTACGACACGCGGATTGCTGAGCACATCCTCGGGAGTTCCCTCTGCGATCTTCTGTCCGTAGTCGAGGACGATTACTTTTTCCGAGATTTTTTTGATCAAACCGATATCGTGCTCGATGATCAGCACTGTCAACTTGTAGTGAGTGCGTATTCGCTTGATCAAAGCAATCAGGTCTTCCTTCTCCTCAAAATTCAGCCCCGCAGCAGGCTCATCGAGGAGCAACACTCGCGGCTTGGTAGCCAGGGCCCGTGCGATTTCCAAATAACGCTGAGCGCCATACGGCAAGTTTTTGGCAATACGCCAGCAAGAGTCTTCCATCCCCACGAAACGAAGACAGTCCCTTGCCGTATCCTCGATCAACTGTTCCTCCAGGCGCTGTGCCCTTGTCTGCCAGAGTGCTCCCCAGACGGTTTGGCTCGTGCGGCTGTGCATGCCTGATTTGACATTATCCAAGACCGTCAAATTCGGAAACAGCCGCAAGTTTTGAAACGTTCGCGCCATGCCGAGCCGTGTGATTTGGCTTGGCTTTTTTCCCACGAGCTGGTTTCCTTCAAGGATGATCTGCCCCGCAGTCGGACGGTAAAATCCGGTGATCATGTTGAAGACGGAGGTTTTCCCCGCTCCATTTGGGCCAATGATACTGCTGATCGAGCCTGGACTGATAACAAAAGACAAATCGTTTACCGCAGTCAGACCGCCGAATTTAAGCGTTACATTTTTCACTGTCAAGCTTGACGTCATTACCGCTGCCCCCTTCCGTAACCTCCTCGGTCTCGCCACGACTAGCGCCTCGTTTCATCTCATAGCGGGCAGGCCATAGTCCTTGGGGGCGAAACAGCATCATCGCGACCAGCGCGGCACCGAAGATCAAATACCGCCAATCTTCCACTGAGCGTAGCAGCTCCGGTAACGCTATGACCAGCACTGCACCCAAGACGACGCCGGGAATGCTGCCCAAGCCTCCCAATACCACTGCCAAAAGAATCATAATGGACTGGGTAAAGCTAAAGCTGAGCGGCGCAATTGCACTCATTTTGACAGCAAAAACAGAACCAGCCAAACTCCCGATGACAGCACCGATCGAATACGCCAGCAGCTTCATATTAATCCGGTTAATGCCCATCGCCTCTGCAGCATCCTCGTCCTCGCGGATATACATCCACGCCCTGCCGATGCGGGATGTGCCCAACCGTTTTACAGCCACGACCGTCACAACCGCAATGATCAAGATCAAGTAGTAAAAGTCGATCTGGCCGCCAAGAACATAACCCCCAATAGAAGGACGCGGGATTCCATAAATGCCTGAAGCTGATCCGGTAATAGTAAGATTAATCGCTAAAATACGAATGATTTCCCCAAAGCCGAGGGTGACGATTGCCAAGTAGTCACTGCGCAGCCGAAGTGTTGGCGCCCCGATGATCACACCCACAATAGCCGCAAATATCATGGCCACAGGCAAGGTCAGCCAAAACGACCATTGATAGATCGTCATCAGAATGCCTGTCGTATAAGCGCCTACGGCAAAAAAGGCGGCGTAGCCCAAGTCGAGTAATCCGGCAAAGCCGACTACCACATTCAGCCCCTGGGCCAAGACAACGTAGAACAAGGCAAGTGTCGCAACATCCAGCCAGTAGTTATTGGATAAAAACGGCAGTACACACGCGACGGCGAGCAACAGGACAACAGCGATTATTTTTCGAGATGGGTTCATCCGCTACATCCTCTCTGTCACTTTCTCACCCATGATGCCCGTTGGCTTCAATACGAGAATCAAGATCAACAGGGAAAACGCCACGACGTCCTTCCAAGAACCGCCGAACATAAATGTTCCGGCCGTCTCCATCATCCCGAGCAGCAGCCCGCCCAGCATCGCTCCTGGAATGCTGCCGATTCCCCCCAACACCGCTGCCGTAAACGCCTTGAGTCCAATGATAAAGCCCATCATGAAATTGACGGTTCCGTAGTAAGCACCTGCCATCGTACCTGCACCTGCTGCCAACGAAGCACCGATGAAAAAGGTCAAGCCAATGACTTTATGCACATGGATGCCCATTAAATGACAAGCCGTCTGATCGAGCGCAATCGCTCGCATAGCCTTGCCGTACAGCGAGCGATTGATGAATAGATGCAAGCCCAGCATCAAAAGCGCCGCGATAATGACTAGCCCGATTTGGACATACGTGATTTTGGCCCCTAGCAGACTAATGCCGTCGTGAGAAAGCTGCAAGGGATACACTTGATACTGCGCCCCCCAAACAATCATCGAGCCGTTTTCCAAAAAGAGCGAGACACCAATTGCCGTAATCAGGATAGAGAGCCGTGGAGCCAACAGGAGCGGCCGATAAGCCACCCTCTCGATCCCCATCCCCAAGACGCCGACAATCACCATCGTCAGCAATAAGACAATCAATATTCCCATCAAGCCTGCCCCGGAAGAGTCTCCTCCGAGCACGCTGAGCAAGGTATAGCCGACAAATGCACCGAGCATGTACAAATCGCCATGCGCGAAGTTGAGCAGCTTGATAATGCCAAAAACCATCGTGTAGCCCAAAGCGATCAAACTGTAAAAAGCACCGATGACCAGTCCGTCCGCCAGTGTTTGGACGAGAATATCCATTCCTCCACCCTCCTTTGAGGCAATAATTGACGTATGCCCTACTTCGCTAACGTGAACTTGCCACCCGTCACTTTCAAAACGGCGAAGTTGGAGGTATCCAGTGTATTTTGGGCGTTGAACGAGATCGTTTGTCCGAGCGCCTTGAAATCCTTTGTTTCTTTGATCGCTTTTTTGATAGCGTCATGATCAGTCGAGTTCGCCCGCCCGATCGCATCTGCCAGCAGATTGACCGCATTGTAACTCAACGCTGAGAAAGGCCCCGGTGCCAAGTTGTTGTACGCCTGCTTATACGCAGAAGTGAACGCTTCTGCCCCCTCGATGAATTCCGCTGTAGGGGTCGCGGTAATCAAAAGCCCTTCCGCATTGTCTGCACCAGCAATCTTGATGACGTCCTCACTGAATGAGCCATCGCCTGCGAGGAATAGACCGGATACGCCTTTTTGCTTGAATTGCTTGACCATGAGTCCGCCAGCCGCATAATAACCGGTAAAATAAGTCGCGTCCGGTTGGAGACCTTTTATTTTTGTAACCAGTGCACTGAAATCTTTTTCTTCGGGATTGATTGCTTCATACGCAATGACGGTTCCGCCGGATTTTTCAACGGATGCTTTGGCAAAATCGGCCAGGTCTTTGGCGTAGGCAGAATTGTCATGGATGAGCACAACTTTTTTCGCTTGGTTCGCTGCCATGTAATCTGCTGCGGTTTGAGCTTGATCTGGGGTTAGGCCATTGATCAAAAAGAGGGTGTCATAGCCTTGAGCGGGCAATTTGGCGGAATTGGCTGCGGGAACGATCATGGGAATGTTGGCATTTTTGAATACACCCGATGAGGGTAGTGTCGCACCTGAGCAGTAGCCACCGACGACAGCTACTACGTTTTGAGAGACTAGCTTATTGGCTGCTGTCGTCGCCATTTGTGGATCGCAGCCATCATCAGCCACTTCAATCTTCAATTTTTTCCCAAGAACTCCACCGCTGTCGTTTATTTTTTTGACAGCCATTTCGATTGCGTTTTGCATGTCTTTTCCATCCGTTGCATTGTTACCAGTTACTGGTAAAATCACACCAACGAGTATCTCGCTAGCGTCTGCACCTCCAGTAGAAGCTCCTTGATTGGCACATCCCGCTATAGCCAGCGACAGAGTCAACGTCGCCGCGACTATCACGCTTCCCCATTTTTTCATAGCCCATCCCCCATTCGAATATTATTCGATTGATGCCCATTTCCAGTCGATTGCGCCTAGTCCATCCTGGAAGATTCCTTTTACCTTGTCATTCTTCACCCATGTATGCGTATAGAAGTAGATCGGCATTATCGGCATTTCGTCCATCATGATTTGCTCGGCTTCACGCAAAATCGCCTTGCGCTTTTCCGGATCACTCTCGGTGGCCGACTGATTCAGCAGCTCTTTGAATCTCGGATTCTCCCAACGCGTATCATTGTTTCCTCCGTCCTTTTCCTTGAACAGCTCCAGGAAGTTGATCGGATCGTTGAAGTCACCAGACCAGCCGAGACGACCGACCTGATAGTTGCCCTCGTGCATGGTCTCGAGGTACACCTTCCATTCCTGATTTTCCAGCTTCACATCTGCACCAAGGTTTTGGCGCCATTGGTCCTGAATCGCTTCTGCTATCTTTTTATGCCCTTCGGACGTGTTGTAGCTGAGCTTGATTGGCGGAAGTTTAGAGAGGCCCAGCTCTTTCAATCCTTCTTCTAGCAGCTTTTTGGCCGTTTCTTGATCATTGTCTTTGAAATAACCGCCCGTATTGAGTCCCATTGTCGGAGGAACTGCCGCCATCGCTGGCTGCTGATTCGCTTGGAGTACGTTGTCGATCAAGATTTGACGGTTAATGGCGTAGGCAAAAGCTTTACGAATCTTCACGTTATTGAACGGAGGTTTCTCTGTATTGAACTTGTACCAGTACGTAGCACCGACAGGCTTCACTTGCAGCTTTCCACTGTCTTTAAGCGCTGGCATCGCATCTGTTGGCAATGAGCTTAACGGACTGCCTGCCCAATCAATCTCGCCGTTTTCGAACATGGACAGCTCTGTGTTTTCATCCTCCACCATCGAGAACTCGATCTTGTCCAGCTTGACACTATCTTTGTCCCAGTAGTTGTCGTTTTTCACGAGTACCATTTTGCTTTTGTGTTCCCAAGACTCCATTTTGAATGGACCATTTCCTACGTGTGTTTTAGCTTCTCCAGCCCATTTTTCATCTGCCTCGACTACCTTTTTATTTACCGGGAAATAAGTTTGGAAGGCAGTTAGCTCCAGAAAAAACGGGGTTGGATTCGTCAACTCTACTTGGAGGGTCTTGTCATCCAATGCTTTTACGCCGACATCATCCAAGCTGCCAGTCCCTTTGTTAGCCTTCTCTGCATTCTTGATGTAATAGAGCTGGTAGGCGTAATTGGACGCTGTCTTCGGATCAAGAGCTCGCTTCCACGCGTATTCGAAATCGTGCGCAGTTACCGATTCTCCGTTGCTCCACTTGGAGTCTCTCAGCTTGAAGGTGTATGTTTTCATATCACTTGATACTTCAATCTTCTCGGCTACTGCTTCCTCCGGCTTGCCCGAAGGCCCGATACGTGTCAATCCATCAAAAACTGCTTTGACGATGGCAGCAGAGGTCGTGTCTTCCGCAAGCCCAGGATCAACTGTAGGTGGTTCGGAGTGAAGATTCCAGCGTAGAACTTGTTCTTTTGCTGGTTCTTTAGTTGTGGTGGCAGGTGCTGGCTGCGAGCTCGGCTGTCCACTCTGTGTTGCTTGCTCGGCTGGCTTCGCTGCTGGCTGTCCTCCTCCACATCCTGCCAACGCTAATCCCATGACTGCCAGGCTACTCATTACCGCAAACATACTTTTTTTCATTTGATCAACCCCCATTGTTCTGTCGTTAAGAGATGGTTTTCAGAATTATCAGAATGCAAGAGGTGTGCCAAAATTGAAGGCGGCAGTGGCAAAGTTCTAGAGACGGTTGTTGTAAATTTTCTTGTACACTGTAGTGCTTTTTGTGTTTCAAATCTTAGACACCTCTGTTAAACAAAAAAAGCCCCAGCCCATTTACTCGGCCAAGACTTTTGACTCTCCATTTACAAAATGATCAATTCACGCGGTGAATGTGTCAGCACCTCATTGCCACTCTCTGTGACAACCAGATCGTCTTCGATACGGACTCCACCAAGCTCTGGGATATAAATCCCCGGCTCCACGGTCAAAATCATGCCTTCTTGGAGAACAGCGGTGCAACGAGTAGACATAAATGGCTCCTCATGAATATCGAGGCCCACTCCATGTCCCATCCCATGTCCAAATCGCTCGCCATAGCCGTGCTCCGTGATGTAGTCCCGTGCGAAGGCGTCTGCCTCTTTCCCGGTAATGCCAGGACGAATGCCTGCAACAGCCCGATTGCGTGCTTCCAGAACGATCTCGTAGATGGCTTTGAGCTGTTCATCAGGAGTACCAACAGCAACCGTACGGGTAATATCAGAGCGATACCCTTGGTACAATGCGCCAAAGTCTAACGTGACTATATCTCCCGCTTCAATCATTTTTTCACTTGCTACGCCATGTGGAAGTGCGGAACGATAACCAGAAGCAATAATGATGTCAAAAGCAGAGCCCGACGCCCCTTCCTTTCGCATGAACATTTCCAATTCATTAGACACGGCAAGCTCTTTGATACCAGGGCGCAGAAAAGAAGTAATATGGGAAAATGCCGCATCGGCGATTTGTGCAGCCGTTCGGATGATCGCCAGTTCTTCCTTTGTCTTAATCATCCGCAAACCCTCAATGACACCTGACTTCGGAATGAAGGCTGATTGGACGGCCTCGATGTATTTGCGATGCAGAGCAAACGAGACATTCTCCTCCTCAAAGCCAAGATGGGTGATCCCCATCGCTTTCGACTGGCGCGCTACTTCACTGTATACGGATTCTTTTGTCGGCAAATAAACGATCTCAAAGCCTGTTGCTTGTGCTTGCGCTTGGGCTGTGTAACGGAAATCTGTGAAGAGCTTGGCCTGGTCCCTTGAAATGAGGACAACTCCGTATGTACCTGTAAAGTTTGTGAGGTATCGGCGGTTTTGTCCATTGGTGATCAACATCCCGTCGATCCCAAGTGAATCGAATTGCTCACGCAGTCTTGTTACTTTTTCCATCTCTGTCATCCCTCTTTTGTTTGTCGTGATTGATCAAGTTCTTTGAGAATATTCAGCAAGTATTGTGCCAGCCAGGACGATCTCACTCGCTTCTCCATGGCACGACACTTGCATTTTTATCAAGCAAGAATGAAAGGAGGCTTCATCATGGAATCGCATCCATTGATTATCTGCCGTTGTGAAGAAGTAACTCTCGCTGAATTGGTAGAGACCGCTCAAAGCTACCAATGTACCGCACGCGAGCTAAAGCTACGGACCAGAGCCGGCATGGGCTGCTGCGGTGGGAGAACCTGCCGCACATTGATCGATCAGGTCATTCAGCAAGTAACTGGCCAAGCGCCTTCTCATACTGTACCTCTTGGATACCAACCGCCTATTCGTCCTGTCTCATTTCAAACGCTCGGGGGGCAACGGGCATGAGTCAACGAATTGATCACCATCCAGTCCTCGGTTCACTCAGGGACAGAAAGCAGCTTCCTTTTTATTATAACGGCTCTGTCTATACGGCTTACGAAGGCGAAACGATTGCGGGAGCCCTATTGGCTGCAGGGGTCCGTACGCTTCGGGTGCATGAGGAAAAAGGAACTCCGCGAGGAATTTACTGCAATATCGGTCACTGCTATGAATGTCGTGTCCATGTAGACGGTGTTCCTACCGTGCGTGCTTGTATGACGCTTGTGCAGGAAGGCATGCAAGTGAATGCGGGTTCTATCCTTCCTACTCCCTTGAAAAAAGGAGGACATGGTGCATGATCGACCTTCTTATCATCGGGGCTGGACCTGCGGGTTTATCCGCAGCAATTGCAAGTGCCAAACAGGGATTGGCTGTTCGTGTAGTCGATGAGTTTTATCGTCCTGGGGGACGCTTGCTTGGACAGCTTCACGAAGAACCGGACGGTGTATGGTGGAATGGACTGGATGAGGCTGCTCGTCTCACGCAAGAAGCGATTGAGCTTGGCGTAGAGATCCGTTGTGGCGTTTCCGTGTTCCATTTGACCCACTCTCAAGATGGCTGGATTGTTTCTACCACAGTGGGGGAAATGATAGCCCCGTTGCTCCTGATCGCAACGGGAGCTTCTGAAGCAGCCGTACCCGTGCCAGGCTGGACGTTACCTGGCGTGATGTCCATTGGAGCGGCTCAAGTCATGACAAATGTGCAGCGCGTGCGAGTAGGACAACGCGGGGTAGTCATTGGAATCAATATCTTATCGGTGGCGATATCCCGGGAATTGCAGTTGGCCGGGATTACGGTGGATCGAATGATTCTCCCACCTAGTACAACTGTCAGTGGCACTGCGTGGCAACCACAAGCGGTGATGCAATCCTTATTGCGCGTCGCCCATCTGGCCCCTTCTCTGTTGATTCGTATGGGGAGCAAAATGATGGGAAATTCATGGATGCAAAAGCTGGCAGTGTCCCTCTATCCCTCAAACGGGTTTTCTATGTGGGACATCCCGATTCAACTGCGAACAGCAGCAGTGGAGATCGTCGGAACGTCTCAAGTCGAGGGTGTCCGTATCGCCCGAGTTGCAGCCGATGGTTCACCCATCGCTGGAACCGAACAAGTCATTCCAGCTGATTTCGTCTGTATCGCAGGCGGATTAAGTCCACTCGCCGAATTGGCAGCGATTGCCGGGTGCCCTTTTGCCTATGTTCCCTCCTTGGGCGGGCATGTCCCCTTGCACAATGAGAGCATGCGAACGCCAGTCCCTGGACTCTATGTTGCCGGCAATATCTCGGGAATTGAAAGTGCCAAAGTGGCAATGGCTCAAGGCACGGTCGCGGGACTTTCTATCGCCAAAGCTCGGGGGAAGCTGACGAATGAACAGCCGTTATTGGATGCCATTCAACAGGTGAAAATCGTCCGGCAAAACGCAACGATTCAGTTCCATCCAAACATTGTGGCTGGGCGTGCACTGGTGGGGCAAATGACAGCAGAATGGATCGCGAACTAATTCACTCCTTCAATAGAAAAAGGCAGCCTGTCATTTTTTCACGGCAGGCTGCCTTTGTTTTTCTGAGTCCAGAGTAAGCGTACCGTGTATTTCCTCTGCCTGTTCTCGATAGTAAGCAATAAGCTCAGGGTATTCCGCTATTTCTCTCTCGCCTGTTGGAGTGATCACATACAGCCCGCGTTGCACACGGGTAAACCACCCATAATGGTTTTGGATAAGAATCGACGAGGTTTTCTCTCCAGCCCCTTTACTCTTGAGTAATTTAGGCGATAACGGCCCATACTGCTGAAGCAACGTCGCGATTTGAATGCAGTTCTGCTTGTAGGCCGTCATGAGCTTGGTTTGATAGCTGCCGCCAACATTGTAATCGCCGTATCTTCCCCGCATCTCTTCAATGATGCGGTTTCGTTTTTTTTGATTGAATTGCTTGCTTTTTACCCGATCAAACGGTCCCGGTGAAATATTCACTTCCATGACTGCGGGCCCTCTTTTGGGAAAGGACACGAGAATGAGACCAAGCTCGAGACGTCTCACTAAGTAGCATATATCTTGCCATTTTTTCGAAAACAATTTGTATTTGGGCTTCGGGATTGCCATATAAACAAAATCGGTGTAGCGTTGTCGCTTGGTTGCCTGTATGAGCAATTCCACACTTAGGTTGCGCTTGAACTCAACAATAATCAGTTCCTCGCCTTTGATGGCTGTTAAATCGCAATGCTTGACCTCTCCAAAAACGTCATATCCTTGTGCGACAAAATAATTCCGAATCGGCTCGTACATGTCAGCTTCATATTTCTTCTCTGCTTTTGGTTCCATGTGCTCCCCTTCTCTTATAGGAAAAAGAGCCAATCCAGTGGATTGACTCCTCTCTTCGTTATTCCTTCAAAACTGAATACGCATGATTGCTAAGAATGTGTGGATAAGTCCTCGACCGA
>NZ_JABSUZ010000052.1:0-34395 GCF_013284345.1 Brevibacillus sp. MS2.2 | reverse complement strand
AAAGATATTTTCCAATAGCGGCTGAAGAGTCATTCGCGGGATCAAATAGCGACCGCAAGCCTCTACGCCCGTCTGTTCATATTGAAAAACAGGCCCGTACCGCAGCTCTTGGATTTGCAGAAAATGCTCGACGGTTTGCAGTTCCTTATCCAACGGGACGAGCTCCTGCGTGATGTCGAGGTTGCCCTCTAGCACTTTGATAAGATGATAGAGCATATTGCCGATTTCATTGGCACCTGATAATCTTGCTTTCCACTGGATGGAATTGAGTGTATTGAACAACAGATGCGGGTTGATCTGGTAGTGAACGGCTCGCAGCTCTGCTTCCTTTTTCAACTGCTCGGTTCGACTCACCTCGGCGATTAGCGTCTGAATCCGCCTCACCATTTGGTTGAAGCTCACCCCTAACCGCCCCAGCTCGTCTTCCGTGTCTACCTCTGCGCGCGTCTGTAGCTCGCCTGTTCCGACCAGACGCATCGTTTCTTGAAGTCGTTTGATTTTGCCTGTAATCCGTCTGGAAAATAAATACGCCAAAAGAAGTGCCAGGACTGCTGAAAGAATCAGTGCCGCGATAAAGAAGGATTGAATCACTTCCGCAGAGCGGTTCATTTGCTCGTACGGTAAGCGTACCTGAATCATCCAGTTGTTGGACTCCAGTGGCTTGTTCCAGACGACATCGCTCTCTTTCTGGACAAACGTACCCGCAGTCTGATAAATCAGCTCGCCATTTTTGGCTGTAATCGTCACATGCGCGCTCATGTCCTCTTCTAGCTGCGAAAACAATTGAAACAGCTTGCCTGCCTTCATCTCGATCAAAATCCGGCTGTCCTTCAACACGCCATAACCACTGAGAACAGGAACGACCAGACCGAGCACCTTCTCCTGATTGCGCAGCTCCGCCTCATCCTGAAATCCGACATAATGCCGTGGTGTGTAAAAACCGATCCATCGCTCCTCATCCAGCTTGGCGGGCAGTGCCTTCCACCACGATTCTCGCATCAAATCCTGTCCATTGATCACATTTTCCCCGAAAAAATAACCGGAGGGCGTCACGATAAAAATGCCTTTTGTATCAAGGTTGCGGTGCGCCCCCAGGTATCGCTCGAAGTTTTTTTGTTCCAGGAAGCCTGTGTACGTCTTCGGCTGTTCCTCCCGTATGACGACCAACGTCGGGTCTGACACGTACGTATTGATGTCATAAGCCATGTATCTCATTTGACTCAGGTAGTTGTCGATCTGGATTTGCAGTTGCGTAGCAATATACTCGCCTGACTTGCTAAATTGCTCGCGAACGACCATCGACGACTTCCAATACGCCATACTCCCCAGAGTAATCAGCGGAATAATGGCTGCAATCAGCATAAAAGCGAGCAGCTTGGCATGAATGCTTCTGCGCGGAAAGAGCGACCATGACTTCATGTGACAGAACCACCACCGGATTTTGATTAGTTGCACTATTCAATCTTTAGCTAAATTGTACAACGTTTCGGCGATGCCTTCGAGAACAATCAGCGGTTAATCCCACAAATTCCACTTATACAATTGAACCGGAGAAATTGCATCCTTCGAAAAAGGCGTTAACCTCATCTGGAAGAAAAACTCCTCTGGACGCAAGGCATGCTGCTCCGATTGCTTGGGTCCACAGCTATTGCTACCCAGCCCGTTTTGTCGATAATCGAGATGCAGTGTGACATACTCTCGTTTTACAAGATCTGTCGTGTGCTTCGCTTGCTCCAGATCGTCCGTATCATAGCGAAGTGCGCTAAATTCCAGGGTCGGTTGACCCATCGCGAAAAGTCCAATGCCTCGCTGATCCGTGATGGACATCCATTTTACGTCCGTGCGATTGCCATTTTCCTGTGGAAATACATATGGCGTGTACAGCTCATCCACGCTCGCGTGATATACCCCGATGCGATTGGCTTCCTTGCTGTCGATATACGCCTCTCCCGGTCCACGCCCATACCACGAGACACGCTCCATGTCTTTGGCGACCAATAGCTTCAAGCCGATTCGTGGCAACATAGCTGGCGGGGTGCCTTTGGGTGTGCCTTGAACATCTACCTGCACTTCGCCATTTCCAAACACGGTATACGTGTAGCGGCACGCAAATCCCCAGTCGTATACAGGCGGAGCAATCCGTACATCGCAGGTAATAACCACACGATCTTCTCGCTCCTGCTGGATGCTTACATGCTCCACCCGGTTTTGCAAACGATCGAGGTACACCTTGCGCCACTCTTCCACTACGTACATGTCATTGTCAATCGGAGCACGCCAAAACGTCAGACGAGGTCCTGCCACCAACAGTTCTTTTCCTGCAAACACCCAGCTCGTCGGTACACCGCTCACTTTGTCAAAAACGAAATGAAAATCTGCTCCTGTAAGGGTGACCTCGGTTTTCGTTTCTTTCGTATCTACCCTCCTGAACACAGGCTGATAGGGTGCGAGCGTAACCTGTTGGGCAACGGTCACTGGCAAGGAAAATTGTGCCCAAGCCAGCTCATGTCCGGCCTGTACCCAGCTCTCATCTTGGTCCAGCACAAAGCAGAGCGTCAGCCAATAGTCGGTTCGATCCTGAACTTGCGCAGGCAAGGTATAAGGTACAGATATAATGTTGGTACTTCCTGCTTCTGTATGTGGCAGCGACATCGATCCGCTCTGCACCACATGTCCGTCTGCTGTCACACTCCAAACCATTTTCACGTGCGCAAGCGTGCGGAAATCATAGCGGTTCGTAATGGTGACGAGCCCGCTTTCCAAATCAGTCGCTTCTACGACGATCGGCTCAATCACTTTTTTGTATTCGAGCAATCCAGGGGATGGGGTGCGATCCGGACGAATCAGTCCGTCGATGACGAAGTTGCCATTCGTCGGGTAGTCCCCGAAGTCTCCCCCGTAGGCATAATACTCTCGCCCATCCGGTGTATATTGGCGCAAGCCGTGATCAATCCATTCCCACACAAAGCCGCCCTGCAAGCGTTGATATTTGTCAAACACATTGGCGTAGTCGCGCAAGCCACCGGGTCCATTTCCCATGGCATGAGCATACTCGCACATGATATGCGGCTTTTGCAGATGCTCATTTTCACCGTGCTGGATCATTTTTTCAATCGAGGAGTACATGGTGGAAAATACGTCGCACACTTCTGCTTCGCGATCCTCCTCGTAGTGAATGAGGCGAGTCGGGTCCGCTTGTCTGCACCAAGCAGCCATCGCTCGGAAGTTGCAGCCGAAGCCAGATTCGTTGCCAAGCGACCACATGATGATCGACGGATGGTTTTTGTCCCGCTCCACCATGCGCTCCATGCGCTCCACATACGTCTGCTCCCACTCTGGATCATCGCTTAACTGGCTAATGTTGCCCGTTAACTGGAAGCCATGTGTCTCCAAATCGGTTTCGTCCATGACATACAATCCGTACTGGTCGCACAAATCATAAAAGCGTGGATCGTTCGGGTAATGCGCGGTACGAACGGCGTTGATGTTGTGACGCTTCATCATAAGCACATCTTCACGCATCGTTTCATACGGGACTGCCCGCCCGAGGTCAGGATGATGATCATGACGATTCACACCGTTTAGGCGAATCGCTACACCGTTCACGAAGAAGTTGTTTCCTTTTACTTCGATACGTCGGAAGCCGACGCGGATCGGGATGACTTCTGTCTTTTCACCCGACTCCTGCTCAATCGCAAGCAGCAGGTGATACAGGTTCGGCTCCTCCGCCGACCATTTTTTCGGCTCCTGCACCGGAAGCTCCAAATTCACGACCTTTTCTTGTCCGGCTGTCAGCTCGCCTGCTCCCGTGTCGGTCAGCGAAGCGATAAGCTTGTAGGATTGATCCAGCAGCTTTGCGGTCACGCTCACCCCGTCACAGGCAGCAGCGGAACTGTTTTCTACATGGACACGTACGCGCAGCACACCATGGCGGAATTCATCATCCAGATCAGTCACGACTGCCAGATCTCTCACATGCAGCTTCGGTCTGGCAATCAGGGAAACATCCCGGAAAATTCCGCTTAAGTACCACATATCCTGATCCTCGACATACGTACCGTCCGACCATTGGTACACTTGAACAGCCAAGCGGTTGCTGCCTTCCTGCAACAGCTCCGTCACATCAAACTCAGATGGCAAACGGCTTCCCTGGCTATAGCCGACTTCCTTCCCGTTCAGCCACACATGAAAAGCGCTGTCGACCCCTTCAAATCGCAGGATCACCTGATGATTTTGCCAAGCAGACGCAACCGTAAACTCTCGCAAATAGCAGCCTGTCGGGTTATCTGATGGAACATGCGGCGGATCGACCGGAAACGGATAGTACAAGTCCGTGTAATGCGGTTTACCGTACCCTTGGAGCTGCCAATGCCCTGGTACCTGAATTCGAGCCCACTCCGTCGCATCATAATCGGCGGCAAAAAAGTTTTCTGGCACACGCAGTGGAGATTTTGCGTAAGCAAACTGCCAATGCCCATTCAACAATTGAAACCACGGTGTCGCGCCTCTTTCATATGTCAGTGCTCCCGATTCTTCCGGGTAAGACAAAAAGTAAGCCCGCGCCGCCAAGCGATTTCGCTCTAGCAACTGATGATTTGCCCAGTCATACCGTTGATGCATCGATGTACACTCCTCTTTTTACAATTTCACGATTTCACGGTTCCTTGTTTCCTGTTCGTTGCTTGCAGGGCCAAGGCGCCAGCACCGAGCATGCCTGCATCTGCACCGAGCTCGGCCAAGACGATCTTTGTCTGTTGATGTACGACTTCCATGGCGTGCCGTTGTACACTCGCTTGTACAGGGACCAGCAATAGCTCCCCAGCTCGGCAAACGCCACCCCCAATCACTACGAGCTGCGGGTTGCACACGTTCACCAGCACAGACAAAGCCCAGCCAGTTACTTCACAAGCTTCGTTCCATGCGCAGGTCGCCACCGCATCACCTTGTTCCACGGCCGTAGCCACCTGCTCAGCCGTAATCCGCTCAATCTGTCCATCACACAAAGTAAACAGAGGAGAGGCCTTTGCTTGCCGCGGATTTGCATCGAGCTCCTTGTCCAAGCGTTCACGGGCCAATCTGGCAATACCGGTGGCAGATGCGACCGTCTCTACACAACCGAGCTTGCCGCAATTGCATGGAGCCGTAAGCCCTGGGTAACGCACATGACCAATCTCTCCCGCAAAACCGTGACTGCCGCGAACGAGTTTGCCTTCGTTTACAATCCCTGCCCCCACCCCCGTACCAAGCGGCACGAAAACGAGGTGACTAACCTCCCGGCCCGCACCGAATATGGCTTCTCCGAGCGCAGCCGTCCGTAAATCGTTTTCAAAAAAAAGCGGCAGCTCCACCAGCTTCGCGAGTGGTGTCCGCAAGTCTGCCTGATGCAATTGAAAGTTGGGCGAGTGAACCGATATCCCATTTTCCGCATCAAAAGGACCAGGAAAGCCGATCCCTACTGACTCTATTGGAACGGGTGATTGATCCCGCAGTTCTTTAATCAAAGCAGCCATTCGCTCGATCAAGATGGGCAAGTTGTTATGAACTTTTGTCTCCTTGGATGCCCGGAGGAGAATTCGCCCATTCTCGTCCATGACCGCCCCTTTCATTGTCGTACCACCGACATCGAGGCCAATTACATGGCGCATGCTGCTCCTCCCTTCTGAACCAGTTATTCTACTCGACTCGCTCCACATGCATCGGCTGACTCCTCAACCGCTGCACATCGTCGGGCGCGATCATGCCTGCTCCAAATGACCGTGTATTAGCGGCCCCGCATGCCATCCCTAGCCAAATCGCATCTGGCCAAGCCAAGCCTCGCATACGTCCGACAAGGACACCCGCAAGCATGGAATCACCGCAGCCCACCGTATTTTTCACTTCGGTATCTGCTAATGGGATCGCGGAAATACGCCACGTCTCCTGGCTATCGCCAAACCACGCGCCCTCCTCGCCCAACGAGAGAAGGACTCGCTGGGCACCCCGCTCACGGAGCTCGCGTATCGCTCTGCATCGGGCCTCGTCGTTATCCAGCGAAAATCCGAGAATCGCTTCTGCTTCCGGTCGATTGGGCTTGATGAGCGAGGGTGTTGCTTTTATTCCTTCCAGCAGGGCCTGACCGCTCGTATCGAGCACGCATGCGATTCCTTTCCCTGCGACACTTCGGATGAGCGCAGCGTAAGTTTCGGCTGGAACGCCACCTGGCAAGCTTCCGGAAAAAACCATGTACTGTGCCTGATCCGCCAGCTCGATCAAACGCGTTTGCAAGCGACTGATCTCTTCTTCACTGGGCGATGGACCTTGCTCTAGCACTTCTGTCACCGTTTTTTCCTGTTCGTCGAGAAAAGCGAGACACAGTCGGGATTCTCCGCTCGTTTCGATAAACGAGGACGTGATCCCCTCACGTTCGCAGCCTTCCGCGATGAACCTCCCGTTATGACCGGCGACAAAACCGCTTGCGACTACATCCTGCCCCAATGCTTTCGCTACACGCGCTACATTTATCCCTTTTCCGCCGGGCAAGCTCAGTACATCCCCCGTGCGGTGCAGCTCTCCAGAACGAAAATGCGAGAGGCGATACGTCTTATCGATGGCCGCGTTCAGCGTTACCGTTACCAGCATGCTATCTCACCTGCACAGTAACGAGCGGCTGCCCCATTTTTTGTTTGAACAAATTGATCACTTCTACCGGGGTTGGATCGACGCCGCGAATCAGAGCAGCGTACAGCGACACGAAGTCAGCCAAGTACACGATAGAAAACAACCGAGCCATCCGGGATACGCCGTGAGAATGTACCACCCTTACCCCACCAGCGCGCTCACGTAAAATGTCGGCACTGATCTCTACTCGCTGGGTCGTCTTCTCGCTGTCCTCCAGATCGCGAATGAGTGTAAAATGAACACCCTTCAGCAGCGCAGACGGCGAATCCCAACCCACAGCTTCATCGTGGTGAAGGCTCGGAATGGCGTTCCAAAATGCCATCAGCTTGCTATTTTCCCCGAGCTGGTTTTTCCAACGCCATGCAGGAGCATCGAAAAACGGTAGCGTTCCGTACACGACAGGTATCAATCCATCCATCTCGATGGCGATTTGTTTGGCTTCATTTTTCTCGATCGGAGAGTCCGTTCCGTAGATGTGCTTCCACTCCTCGAACAGGGCAATCGTCTCCTCGACCTCCGCGCGCTTGTCGGAAATCAGCCCGAGCTTCGTCAAGATGGCGAGAATCGGCAGGAAAATGTAACCGAGTACGATCCGCGGCATCATTCCGCCCGGCACGAGCAAGCACGCATGATTGTGTTCACGAGCCATCTCCAATACTTTTCCACCCGCCGTAATGACCGCGATCTGTGCTCCTTTGGCGATCGCTGCTTCGTAGCCGCTGACGACTTCTTCTGTATTGCCGGAGTGGCTAACGACGATGACGAGCGTCTTCTCATCCACAAAAGCCGGGATGGTGTAGCCTTGATTTAATTGAAGCGGCACTTGCAGCTCGTCAAACAAATACGACTTGATCAAATTGACGCTCGCAGCCGAACCACCACCAGTGCCAAGCACTACAATATTTTCAATTTTAACAGAAATATTAGATACATCTAAACTATCAGATAATTTTAGGCCCGTTTTAAATTGTTCATCGTAGCTTTCCGTATCTTGCAGAGCAGAAATCGTGTCCAGCTCGCGCAAGGCTTTTGCATCATTGAGGTTTATACGCATGTAAAATCGTCCCTTTCCCATTTTTTTGATTAACGTCCACTAGCTTTCCCGATACAACCGCACATCTCCATCTTGGCGAGTGCAACTTCTTTGACCGCCTGCTTGGCCTGCTTCATATAGGTGCGCGGGTCGTTTTCCTGCGGGTTGTTGTCAAATACGCCCTTGATCGCTTGTGAAAACGCGATACGCAGCTCTGTCGCTACGTTCATTTTTGCCATGCCGAGCTGAACTGCCCGCTTCACCTGCTCCACGGGAATTCCCGAGCCGCCATGCAACACAAGCGGCACAGAAACACGACGGGCAATCTCTTCGATGCGGGCAAAATCAATGCGCGGCTCCCCCTTGTAAATCCCGTGAGCCGTACCAATAGCCGGAGCCAACGTATCCACGCCCGTCAACTCGATAAATCTCTCGCACTCAATCGGGTCAGCCAGTGCAGCATCTGCATCGTCGACGACGAGATCATCCTCCACGCCCCCGACCTTGCCGAGCTCTGCCTCCACATTGACACCGCGTTCCCTAGCCAGCTCCACTACACGCCGCGTCATCTCCGCATTTTCCGCAAAAGGATGCATCGACGCATCGATCATGACCGATGTATATCCCGCTTCGATACATCGCATGATCAGCTCCTCTTCATGGCAATGATCCAAATGCAGGGCAATCGGCACCCGGGCCTCCTCTGAGGCTACCCGGGCAATTGCTGCTACATACTCCGGTCCAAGATGCCGGACCGTTCCGACTGTCGTCTGTAAAATGAGCGGTGCGTTTGCTTCGCAAGCCGCCTCCACTACTGCTTGGAGCATTTCCATCGTGTGTACGTTGAATGCCCCCACACAATATCCCTGCTCCCTTGCAGTGCGCAGCATCTGTGTCGATGATACCAACGCCATATTGATCCCTCCGTTTCCTTTCTGATCTGGTAGTTTACCTGATTACGCCCTGCAAGCTCGCCAGCTCCAGGTTGATGCCCAGCTCCGCATACTTACTGACAAGATGCTGTGCCGCCGCATCTGTAATAATCCGATCGACATCGGACACCCCGGCGAACTTCGCCAAATACGTCTCTCCGAACTTGCTATGGTCGGCCAGCACGTAGACTTTTCTGGCGCGTTCCATCATGACCTGGTTGATTTGCGCTTCGGCCAGATTGAGCGTCGTCAGCCCATTTTCCGGATGAACCCCATCTGCCCCGATAAAACATTTGAAGACAGAAAGTCCTCGCAAATTGTCCGCTGCGACAGAACCAACGAGCGCAAAGGATTTGTGGCGCATCTCTCCACCGATCAAGATGACGTGATGCTTGCCTTGACTGTTCAGCTCCATCGCGATGTTGACCGCATTCGTCACGACGGTCAGATCATTCAAGCCGCGCAGCAGCTTGGCGAGCTCCATCATCGTTGTCCCTGCTCCGAGAATAACCGTGTCCCCCGGCTGTATGTGCGACAGCGCTTGATAGGCGATCGCTTGCTTTTCTTCGCTTCTCTCTTCCAGCTTTTCCGTAAAACTGCGCTCCAATGGCAAGAAATTCGTAATCGTCGCTCCTCCGTGAATGCGGGTCAGCAGGCCATCGTTTTCGAGCTTGATCAAATCTTTTCGGATCGTTACTTCAGACACATCCAGGGCCAGACTCAATTGGCTGACGGTTACGCTCTGTTCTGCCTTCAATTGTTCGAGAATCTTGCTGTGCCGTTCGGCTGCCAGCATAGGACTTCACTTCCTTACGATCATGAATTATCTCGTTTCGTTTTATTTCTATTTACCTTTCGTTTACTTTCATTTCGATCTTAGCATTGCAGAAAAACGAATGTCAAATAAGATATGAAATTTTCCGAAAATAAAACCAGCCTGCTCTGGTTCTCGACCAAAACAGACTGGTTGGTTGCAGCTTTACCCGATATCCCGACTTTCCAGCATGAAATCAATAAATTTCTTATGCGCCCGTGAGAGCCACTTGTTTTTATGGTAGGCAATTTGCGCATAGAACAATAGCTCTTCCTCGCACGCTATCATTTTCACTTTTTGCTCATTCAACAAGGCTTCGACGCTAATATGCGGCATCAAGCTCACGCCTAGCCCGTTCGCCACACTCTGCTTGATCGCTTCCATACTGGAGAATTCCAGGTGGTGTTTCGGCTTGATCTCTCTTTTTTCCAAGAATCGTTGAAAAAACCGCCGCAGAGCACAATGCTCTCCGCTGAAAATCATACATTCCTCGCCAGCATCCTCTATTTTTTCAAACGAATGATCGCGCCCTCCTATAAAAACCAGGCGCTCGGTCGAGAACGGCTCCACGACCAGATTCGGATCATCGAGCTTTGGCTCCAGCGTGATCACGATATCCAATAGACCTTCATGCAGCTTTTCCCGCAAGCGACTACAATCATCCATCACAAATGAAATATTTACGCCCGGGTAGCTAGCTCTGTACTTGGACAAAATGTCCCCCAACCGATAGATCGTAATCGTCTCCGAGGCTCCGATGCGCAGCTCGCCTTGCAGTGATTGCTCATTCGCCGATATATCCTTGATCTTCGCATACGAAACCAGCAGCTCCTCGACATACGTGTACAGCTCGCGGCCATAGGCGGTTAACTGGATTTTCTTTCCCAGTCGATCAAACAGAGGAACTCCCATTCCTTCTTCCAATTGCTGAATATGGGACGTAATCGTCGCCTGTGAATATTGCAGTGCTTGTGCGGCCTTCGTAAAGCTGTTGAAATCGACGACTGCCTTAAAGGTTTGAAATTGGCGAATCTCCATGCCGCTCCCCCTTGCCCGCATGTTTATTATCAGAAATCCTGAAGGTCACCTTCAGAACTTTCATTTTTACTAATAACTAATGATAGCATATCATTCTTGGTAAGTACCGGTACGGCTTGAACGATTCGAACAGAGGAGCTGATTTTCGATGAAAAAAGTGTGCTTGTTATTACCGAATGGCTTTGAAGCAGTAGAGGCTAGCGTATTTACAGATGTGATCGGCTGGAACAAGGAAGAGGGCGACGGAACAACGGAGCTGGTGACGGTGGGCACGCGCAAAGAATTGAAATGCACGTGGAATTTTACCGTAATCCCCGAAATGGTGATCGACGATGCGGATGTAAATGACTTCGATGCATTGGCATTGCCTGGCGGTTTTGAGCAGGCGGGCTTTTATGAAGATGCTTATCGCGAGGACGTTCTCGCTTTCATACGCGAATTTGAAAAGCAAGGCAAAGTGATCGCCTCCATCTGTGTCGGCGCACTGCCGCTCGGGAAAAGTGGGATTTTGCAAGGACGGAAAGCAACGACCTACAACCTGAACAACCAGCTACGGCAAAAGCAACTAGCTGCGATGGGTGCCCATGTCATCCCTGACCAATCCATCGTCATCGACAACAACATCATCACCTCGTACAACCCTTCGACCGCTTTTGATGTGGCATTCACCTTGCTGGAGTCGCTGACATCCCGCGAAAACACCGACAATGTGAAGCGCTTGATGGGGTTTCTTGTATAATAAAACCGGCATTTTGCCCAGTGCTCTTGGGTAAATGCCGGTTTCTTTCTGCTATTTAACGAACAAGCTCGCCAGCGCTCACTGTGTCTAAATGAATGAGAATATCAAATGCTTGCCCAAGCGAGGTTGTTATCGTGTTTGGTTTGCTTGGATCAGCAGAACCGAATCCGATCAAAAACGGCTGTTCTTCCTCTAACCATTTTTGGGTGAGACCTGTAGCATTCCGTAAATCAACAAAGTATTGATCCTTTGAGACTTGATCCAGAGTATGATTGAATGTTTTTGGATCATTCAATTGAATGGTAGCTGGAACAATTTTATTTTCAAGGTTAAACGCGTTATAATCGCCTTTCCCGAATGAAGTTCCAATCGTTACATATTCCTTTCCATAATGCTCCAGTAAATGCTGACCGGCGAGCTTCGGGTATACCTCTTGCAACATATTGTTCTTTGCGATGTGCCCATTGTGACCCCATACGATTGTTTTTCCCAGCTGTTCATGAGCCCACTTCGCATTCTCAAACATCGCGATATCATGCTTCAAAAATAATTCAGATGGATTCTCTGAGAAGTTGAAATACATGCCAGTAAATTGCTCAATGACCTTGGCGTGTTGCTTAATCCTTGCGAACTCCTTGGATTGGCCGTTCAAACTGCTTTTGTTTTGTTCCAATATTTCCGTGATTTCTTTCGCTTGCTCCTGATGTTTTTCCTGAATGGCCTGTGGCAAAGCTGAATAGGTTTCCAGGTCCTTCGTAGCTTCGGCAAGTTCCTTCATTTTATTATTCACACGGGGCAGCAGGTCAGGCTTATATTTTTTTATATACTGTCTGATCTCATCGTATACATTTTCGCTGACATTTTGTACATCCATTCCGACCACCCGTAGTTTCTCTTCGTTCTCGGGATCGGCATTGTACTCACGCATCCATTCCAGCATGTCTACGATTTCTTTTGTTTGAAATATAGGCATTAGGAATTTACTCGGATTCCCTTCTCCTGTGAGAACGTAATGATCAAGTTTCAATGCGTTGCCCCAGTTTTCTTCTAATACAAGGGTGGTAAAGCCCATTTCCATGACGAGAAATTCAACAAACCGGTGTTTCATCGTAAAAATTTCACGACTTCCATGATTTGCCTCACCTAAACCTACGATTGAAGCAGAACCGATCATTTGGCGCAGCGGTTCAATATCTTTAAGATCAGTCCCAGGCTCAGCGCTATTCAATTGAAAAGAGTTCAGCTCTAACCATTCTTTTGGACTTAGATTTTCTGCCTTCTTCCCTTGTTGTTCGCTGTCCATCTCGGTTAATGGAGCTGTATTCGTGCATCCTGTTATGAGTAGACCACAAATCGATACCGCGACGATGATACTTCTGTAAAAGTTCATTTCTCTTTCCTCCTAAAAGCTTCCTTGGCGCAAAGTATGGCATGGGCACTGCCTGTACAACAAGTAGCGTTTTGTCATAAGTTTCAGACGCCCTGTTACCAACGGTTTCTCCCTGCCCCATATGACAATTTGTCATCAAAAAAAGCACCGGATCTTGAAGATCGGTACTTTTGAAATAGCATTTACGATGTCATATGCTGCAATCGGGGATAAGAATAAGCCATCCATCACACCCTACTGGCAAAAGGAGTGGTGAATCATGGAGAAAAAGCGAGGTTCTGCCGAGCACGAGCCTTCAGTAGCGCCAAGCATGTATGGTCATGATCCTTTGGAAGAAAAGGCAACGGAAGAAGAAGTGGAAAAAGGGGATTACACAAAGGTAACGCGGCTGTTCCTGGATCGAACGCCGGAAGAGTAAAGACGGGATTTCTCCCGTCTTTTTGTCTTCTATAGGATATTCTCGGTTCTCGCCAGTTCAATGGCTTCTTCCCGGTTGCTGACACCGAGCTTGGAGTAAAGGGTGGAACAGTAATTCCGTACCGTTCCCTCTGATAAAAAGAGTTTGGTGGCAATCGATTTGTAGCGAAGCCCGTCCGATAAATGCTGTAAAATCTCCCTTTCCCGTTTCGTCAATCCATACGGATCATTCGGGCTGTACTTCTCTAACTGCTCACGTTGGCGCTTCATCTCTTCAAATACCCGGGTGGCGATCGACTGGTCAAGCCACGTTCCCCCGCTATTGATAAGCTTCATCGCTTCCATCATCTCTTTTGGACGAGTAGATTTTAGCATATATCCTTCCGCCCCGTGCTCCAATGCTGTTGCCGCCTGTACCGAATCCTCAAACGTTGTCATGACCACAACCTTCATGTTCGGCCAGCGTTCTTTCATTTGAAGGAAGGCCTCCAGTCCATTCATCCCTTGCATGTGCACGTCCATTAACACGATATCCGGCTGGTGTCGCTCACACTGTTCTAATGCTTCATGCCCATCACTAGCTGTACCAACAACGATAAAGTTGTCCTGCTGGCTTAAGATTTGCTGTAAGCTCTCGGCAATCATCACCTGATCGTCAACAATAAGCAGGCGGATACTTCCATGTCCAGCTTCTACCTGTATGGGAACATTACAAATGACAACGGTTCCTTGCCCTGATTTTGAATGAACGGACAGCGTACCTTGCTGTTGCTCAAGCCGTTCTTTTATTCCTTTTAGTTCTAAGCCGAACTCGATGGATTCCATTCCATTTCCATTATCTTCAATTTGTAAACGGAGTTGCTGACTTTCGAAATACAGATCAACAGATATTACACTAGCTTGGCCGTGACGAACCGCAATTGTGAGCGATTCTTGCAGGCAACGATATAAACAAATGCTCATTTTTTGCATAACGAGTGTCTCACTGCCGATCACGCGGAAGTTGACCGTTACACCTGTTGACTTCATAAATTCTTCTGTTAGTTCCAGTAGCGCCTCACTTAACGACTGATTGAACCGAGCATGAGCATGAGAGAGCTGATGGAAATGCTTTCTGATATCATCCAGACTGCCTTGAGCGATTGAGACAAGTTTATCGACTCGTTCGATCTGTGAATCAGCAACCGAGGACCGGAGCGACTCAACACCAACAATCAGAGAGGTTAACGAATGGCCAATCGTGTCATGTAACTCATGTGACAACCGATTACGTTCCTCGATCAGTGTCAGCTCCTCGATTTGCTTAATATGCTGCTCCAGTAATTGCTTCTGTTCTTGAATGATACGGCCTTGCTTATGAGACTCAATTAATATGCTAAACGCCATACCAATCGCAAAACCAAAGCTGCAACTAAACATGAACTCGTACGGGAGACGATTGGTAATTAACCCGTTCAAAGCCGGAAAAATAATCCCACTAGAGATTCCCGTCCACATATACGTTTTGCGACTACTGGCTACACCAATAATGATCACCAGTAAAACGAAAGACCAAATCAATCCAGGCGCTACATAGGCCACAAATAGATAAAAAAAGCCTGTCATGACGACTTCGACAGCCAGATACCCATTTTCTTTTCTATATTGAACGATCAATGGAATGGCATAAACCAAAAGGGCACTAAGGATGATGACTCCGAACGGAACGGCTATCATTGCCGGATACATAGCATCTGCGATGACGATGATACCTAGCCAAATCGTTCGCAAGGCAAAAATGACCCAATTGTACCAAAACCATTTTTTTATGTTGAATATCATTTTTCATGTACTCCTGCTCATTTGAATGGTAAGGAATTTCCCGAATGTTTCTGACTCATCATGCCTCACCAATTCCTGATCCGTCAAGCAAAATGCGCCGTGTCATATAGCCTTTATGACATTCTATCATGCCGTAAATATGATGGGTTGGCACGATGTCATATATAGATTGAACGGTATTGTCACTATGTGATTTTACAGCCCTGAGAATAAGGTGGATGTGTAAAGACAACACATTTCAACTTACAGGAGCGATGAGAAATGAAACCATTCCCTATGCAAAAAGGAGCGTCCCTTACGTTATCTGCCTTATTGATAGGAACGCTGATACTTCCTACTTACGGTTGTGCGGAAGCAGGTTTGGATCAGGCAATCACGCAACAACAGAATACGGATCATGCCAAAATAAAAGAAGCGATTGATAAAGCTGCTGCCAGCGAAAACATTCCAGGTGTCCTCTTTGCAGTAAAGAAGGGAAATGATTTCTGGTCGTATGCTTCCGGCGAAGCGAATATAGAAAGTAAGAAACCGATGGAAGCTGACTTTTCATTTCGAATCGGGAGTATAACGAAATCGTTCGTCGGTGTAGTGACCCTGCAACTAGCTGAGGAAAAGAAGCTAAGCCTCGATGACTCCGTGGAAAAATGGCTGCCAGGTGTCGTCCAAGGAAACGGATATGACGGTAACAAAATTACGATTCGTCAGTTATTAAATCATACGAGTGGAGTGGCAGACTACTTAGATGGTGAACTCAAGGAAAGTTTAATCCAGAACTCCACTCAAACGTTTACAGCAGAACAACTCATTTCTCGCGCATTAAAGCACACACCAACCACGGGTGGCTATTCGAATACGAATACAGTGCTGATGAAACTCATTATCCAAAAGGTCACAGGAGAAACGGTTGCCGAACAAATCAAGAAACGAGTGATTGAGCCGCTTCAACTAACAGAAACGTTTTTCCCGGAAAACTCTCAATCCATTCCGAAAAACAGTCCGAATGGATACTTTAACAATGCCGGTACATTAATGGATATGACTGACCTTAACCCTTCGTTTGCAGACGCAGCAGGGGCTATGATCTCGACTACGAAAGATTTAACAACGTTCTTTAGTGCTTTATTGGGCGGAAAATTGTTAACACCTGAGATGCAGAAAGAAATGTTAACCACTGTTTCTAATCCATACGGGAAATTCGGACTCGGTATTCAGGAAGTAACATTGCCGAATGGCACTACCATATGGGGTCATCTAGGTGGCATTCCTGGATTCACCAACTTCGCAGGTGGAACAAAAGACGGCGAGCATGTGATCGCGATGAGTATCAATGCATTAGAAGGTACTGTTTCTCATATGGAGAACATCCAGATGACTGAATTCTCGGGACTAGCGATGCAACCATCCACCCCGGATCAAGTAGCTCAACAACACGGGAAAGAAATGAAGGACTTCATTGATCAGAAAGCAAAAGTCGAGGGAGTCCCTGGAATCATTGCTGCTGGGTTAAGAGACGGAGAATACTGGTCTTATGCAGCGGGTGTAGCCAACCTCGATCATAAAAATCCGATGGAGCCAGACTTTACTTTCCGTATTGGCAGTGTCACAAAGGCGTTTGTTGCTACCGTTGTTTTACAGTTGGCTCAGGAAAAAAAGCTGAATCTGGATGACTCGGTAGAAAAATGGCTCCCGGGTGTGGTAAAAGGCAATGGGTATGACGGCAACAAAATCACGATTCGTCAGTTATTGAACCAAACGAGCGGGATTGCAAGCTACACGAGTACAGAAATGCGGTACGCTACCTCGTTCCCTCAATATACCGTTGATGACCTTGTACGTATGGGACTGGCTAAGCCGCCAGTATTTCAACCAGGGGCAGGCTTTGACTATTCGAATACAAATACCGTACTAGCTGGTCTTGTTATTCAAAAGGTGACAGGAGAAACGTACGATGTGCAGATGAAGAAACGGATCCTCGACCCGCTTCAGATGACAAATACATCCTTTAGTGGTAGTAATCCAAAAATCCCGGGCCAGCATGCCACAGGCTATAGCTTGAATCGGGCAGGGAAACTGTTTGATTTCACAGAGTATAATCCTTCATTCGCGAATGCTGCGGGGGAAATGATTTCGACAGGGAAGGATTTGACCACCTTTTTTAGTGCGCTTTTGGGTGGGAAATTATTAAATGACGAGATGATGAAGCAGATGACAACAGGTGTGGAATCGCCTTTTGGCAAATATGGACTGGGAATTTATGAGGTGACACTGCCGAACGGAAAGACCTATTGGGTTCATGGAGGCGGCATTCATGGGTTTGAAACGTTAGTGGGTGGTACCTTAGGCGGGAAGGATATTTTGGTGACAAACATCAATGCGGTCGGTCCAGAACCTGTCGTCACTAATCAAGCCATGTTCGAAAAGGAATTTAGTCGTTAAGTTAAGAAGGCTTTTGCCTTGGGAACTCCAAGAGCAATAAGCCTTTTTCCTTTTCAATTATATCTATAAAATTATTTATGTATATGCTATTAAAACATAATTTGTTTTATCGATAACTCGACCTTAGAATAGCAACTGTATCCCAATCAAAAAATACCATTTCTATGACCCCATCAATTAAATAGGTACTGACATTGCTCCTTCAAGTGGCTGCGGAATGTTTTCTAAATCAAGTATATAGTTTGACATGCTTGGTTAAATAAGGACTCAGAGCTTCAGCATCATTCCTAAATAGTGTCTGCCCTTCTTTAATCAAGTCCCGTAAAATCAGAGTGATATCTATAACATTCTGAAAGATGACTGCATTCGCTACAAGATCGTTGTACTTGATGCGTTTTTCCTGTTCTTCTGGATCATTCTCAGCGATCACGCCATCTCCCCCAAAAAAGAGCCACTTGGAAAATCCATTGTATGCTTCCACTTTATTTGTACTGGCCGTTATTTGCTCACGTAACGTAATATCTGAAATGTATTTCAGGAGGAAAACGGTCCGAACAACGCGTCCTAATTCCCTAAATGCTTGATAGAGTCGATTTTTCTTACTCTCGTTACTAAGTTTCCGAAGTAAGGTTGACGGTAGAATTTTACCCTCCTTGATTGACAGAACTACCTGTAAGAGATCTTTCCAATGGGTTTCAAGTAAATCCCAATCCACAGTATCACTGAATAGTGGATCTATGTGTTCGTATACGGTGTCTTCACTTGGCCTGAAAAATATGAGATCCTTCCAATTTCGAATTCTAGGCATTAGGTTGATCCTTAACAGGTACGCTAATGCGAAAACAGGAGTAGATTGTCCTTGGGTATCAGCGTGCAACGTATCAGGTTGGATGTCTGATTTGTTCTTTAGTAGGCCATCTATTATGTAGACAGCTTCCCATACTCCGCAGGGAATGAAGTGACTAGATAAAGCAATGTAGGTATCTGAAATATGATGATAAGCAATTCCGCCATACCCACCATAACGAATATGATATTCAGATAACAAATTTTCTTCGTACAAATCGAACTTCGTTCCGTCTGCAGCAGCTGTCTTCCCGTCTCCCCATAGTTTAGGCAGGCTTAGTGTATTGTATTGGTTCAGAATGTCACGTATGGCTGCATCGATCTTCTGGGCAGTTACATGTCGGCGGTTTACAAATGAGAGCATATGGGGTGTAACTAAACTTCGCATATGTTTGGATGTTTGGGCTGGCCCAAGATTGCACCCGTATCCATCGGTAATCCGATCAGGAAAATGTCCCATGCGTTCGCGCAGGTGTGAGTTATAACGTAAATTGAGACTGTTTATAAGATAGTTTGAGACTGTTTATCTCGGACATTCCGTCGAGGGCAGAGGAAACGGTCGGGGCCGAGATGGCAGCAAGCTGGCACCGGAATAGGAAATTTCCGGTGCCAGCTTGCTGGTGTTCTTAATGTGATGAAGAGCCAATGAGTTGCTCGGCAATGCTTTTGGAAAGAGTCAACGTATTAATTTCAGAAGGCATCGCATTGATATTAAGGGTTTGTACATAATCCCCGCCGCGAGTTCCACCTGCGAACGTTGCGAATCCTGGAAAGTTGCCGCCATGCCCCCAAATCGTAATACCATTCGTCAGCTTTGTTCCAACGATCCCCAAGCCGTATTCACCTACTGGAGTTTCAACCCCAGTTAACATCTGATCTAAAGTAGCTGGTTTTAATAGCTTGCCACTAAGTATAGCACTGAAGAATGTATTCATATCATCCGCTGTGGAGATCATAGATCCCGCAGCATCTGCCCAAGAGGGATTCATTTCGGTTCTGTCTATGAATTGACCGTCGAGTACGAAGTATCCTTGTGCATGTTCACCTGGAATAAACGAGTAATCGTCGGGTACATAAGTGCTCGTTAGCTTAAGGGGAGCTATGAAACGTTTCCTAATATGTTCCCCGTATGTTTCTCCAGTAGCCTTCTTAATAATCATCCCTGCCAGTACCGTATTCGTATTGGAATAAACCCATTTCTCTCCAGGCTTAGAGGTTGCCTTCATATTCAGTCCAGTACGAACTAATTCGTCAGCAGTAAAGGAATGTAACGGGTTTGGGAGTAATTTATCGAGAATATCCTTGTGTTCTGAATAGTCAGGAATACCGCTTGTTTGGTTTAATAGTTGCCGAATCGTGATATGATCCCCTTCATATTCAGTACCCTTAACAACATCAGGCAGCCATTTTTCTATCGTGTCATCCAGGTTCAGTTTTTGTTCATCAACAAGCTGAAGAACGACCATTGCAGTAAACGTCTTTGTTAGACTACCGATCCGGAAAGTAAAGTTCGTCTTAACCGGGTCAGTACCGTAAATGCTTGCTTCACCGGAAGCATATGCCCATTTTGATCCTTTGTTTGAGGAAGCTACAATTATGCCCGGTATATTTTGATGGTTAGCAGCTTCATCGATAAGTTGCTTGGCTTTGGTCTGCGAATCTTGACTGTAAGTAGTAACGAGGGGATCCGCCTGCTTTGCAAAACCAGTTCCTTGTAATGGCAGTAATAGAGTCGCGGTAATCATTGTCGATACAGTAAGCATAGAAATTTTGTTCATTTCGTTTCTCCTTTTGATTAAAGAATCGTATTATTCATTCATTCGTTGCGAAGCGATTTGTCTCCCCGAGTATTGCAAAGTAATTGTCATACTGCCAAGATGCCATTATGTCACCATGATGCGTTTTTACTGTCATATGACGGCTTATCGCCCGATTAGGACGGGATTATGATGGTATCATTAGAGAATGGAAGAAAATCACAGAAAGTTAATGGAGGATCAATTTTTAAGCCTTCTTTCCTACGTAGCTGAACAGGAACGAAAAAAAATAAGCAACGGCAGGCGGAAGGAATAGAAGTTGCCAAAAATAACGGAGTGAAATTCGGACGACGTAAGCACGAGATTAATGCAGAGTTCATTCAGTTGTATGGGGAATGGTAGTCCGGATCAATCACAGCCACCGAGTGTATGAAGCGCCTTAACCTTAAATCCAATACCTTTTATCGACGTAAAGGAATATGAAAATCAGATAGATCCTATGAGGAGAGGAACACATGGCATCTATTGAACGTACTGCCTACCCGCGATTTAAAAGAAACCCTACTTCAAAAGAGCTCCATGAAGTATATACACCCACATCGGAAGAAATGCAGTTCGCTCATTCAGTAGCCCGTGGATCAGCCCCGGTTATGAGCCTACTGGTCATGATGAAGTCTTTTCAACTCCTTGGGTACTTCCCACTTCCAAAAGATATACCGCCTATCATAGTTAGTCACATCCGTTCTTCGTTACACCTATCATCAGAATTAAAAACGGGTGATTTGTTTGTAAAAGGCTCCGAAAACTATGCAGATTATCGAGAACAGCTCCTTTCATGGGAAGAATGTGAGCCGATGGTAGCTGACTATTGTAACGAACTGGGTTTTGATCACTCCCCTCATGGATTTGTGAAACAATTAAAAGAATGGCTAGCACATACGGCTGAACGGGTTGATCAACATTATCCGGATAATGGTCAAGTAATCATTAATGAAAAAGGGGAACCTACCCTTAAACGTATATCGAAAAAGGAAGGTTCTCCAACTCTAAAAGCGCTGGAATCTACGATTACTCAACGATTACAAGAAAGAAATATTCTTGACATCCTCTGTAATGTTGAACACTGGACTCAATGGACGAGGCATTTTGGACCTTTATCTGGCTCGGCTGTACCCCATATAGATGGCAAAACAAATCTTGATGGTAGTCACCAATCATACAGATATGCAGGAAGGCAAAAAGACAGGAATCTGGCTGTCCGAGTTTGCAGAGGCTTATCTGGCCTTCGAAAACAAAGGCTTTGAAATCACCGTAGCAAGTCCATTGGGAGGAGTAGGTCCGATTGACCCTGGCAGCGTGGACGACCAAACACCGCAAGAAATCTTGGACGCCGCCAAGCATCTGGAAAACACCAAAAAGCTGGATGATGTAACAGCAGACGGCTTCGAGGCCATTTTCCTTCCTGGTGGTCATGGCACGATGTTTGACCTGCCAGATAACCAAAAGCTCCAACAATTACTGCGAGATTTTTATGAAGCAGGAAAGATTGTAGCCGCTGTTTGCCACGGTCCTGCCGGGCTCGTGGGTGCGACCTTGTCAAATGGTCAGCCACTGGTTGCAGGCAAGCGCGTGAATGCTTTCACAGACAGAGAAGAAGCAGCGACAGGCTTGGGGTCCTACCTTCCGTTCCTTTTGGAGAGCAAAATCCGCGATCTCGGTGCCATTTTTGTAGCGGCACCAAACTGGAGCACCCATGTAGAAGTCGACGGCAACTTAATTACTGGGCAAAATCCCCAATCTACACTCGCTGTCACAGAAGCAGTAATAAGCAAATTAGGTGAATAATACACGTGAGGCTGATAGACGAAACACATATCAGCCTTTTCTTTCAACGAAAGGAGGGCTACTCACTACCATGGCAACAGAAAATATGGCCCGTCACTCTGAACAGGCACAAGCCACTCGCAAAGGATCAACTCTCGCCTTGTACGCTCTGACACTCGGGGCATTTGCGATCGGGATGACAGAGTTCATCATTATGGGGCTGCTTTCCGAGGTAGCCACCAGTCTGAATGTTTCCATCCCGATGGCTGGCTTCCTGATTACCGGATATGCATTGGGTGTCGCTATCGGCGCTCCCATCATCACGATGGCAACACACAGAATGCCGCGCAAAGCACTTTTGCTATTTCTTATGATTCTATTTATCGCGGGAAATGCGTTAGCCGCTCTCGCACCGAACTATACGGTTTTGATGCTGGCTCGCATCCTGGCTGCTCTTACTCACGGATCGTTTTTCGGTGTGGGTTCGGTCATTGCCGCTGAGCTGGTTCCCAAGGAAAAACGCGCGGGTGCCATCGCGATCATGTTTACTGGACTGACACTGGCCAATATTTTGGGTGTACCGATTGGAACATTTCTGGGGCAAGCGTACGGCTGGCGCTCTACCTTCTGGGCAATCACGATGATTGGGATCATTGCGTTGATCGGAATCGTTATGCTCGTTCCGAAGGTCACCAGTGCAACAGCTAGTCTGCGGCAAGAGCTCGGCGTGCTCAAACGCCCAGCGGTTCATATCGCGCTTTTGATGACCGTATTCGGATTTGGTGGCGTATTTACTGCGTTTACGTACATTTCGCCAATCCTGGTGGATATCACGGGCTTTTCCCCCAGCTCTGTTTCGTACATCCTCGTCCTGTTCGGCGTAGGGATTACGATCGGGAATATTTACGGAGGAAAATTGGCAGACCGCAGGCTGTTTCCTTCCTTGCTCGGGATACTTGTCGCTCTCGCGCTCGTTCTCGCCGTGTTCAGCTTTACGGATCAAAATAAGATCCTCACCTTGATAACCGTATTCCTTTTGGGGATTGCCGCATTTGGTACGGTTCCTGGCTTGCAGCTCCACATGCTGAACACAGCCAAAGAAGCACCTACGCTCGCCTCGACACTAAACATCGCGGCCTTCAATCTGGGAAATGCGCTTGGTGCCTATATTGGGGGCGTCGTGATCGATTTTAACTTTGCAGGAGGTCTTTCTGCCGTTCCTTGGGTCGCTTCACTCGTGACGGTCATCGGAATTTTGTTTACGATATGGGGAGCGCAATACCAGAAACGTCACAGGTAAGAAGGGATAGCCAACATGGTGGACTTTGAATGGTACCGTAGCTTTATCAGCATCTATAAGCATAGCTCTGTATCGGAAGCTGCCAAATGCGCGTCATCGCCTATCTCGGTGTCGCTTCCAAGATACTCGAATTTCTGCTGGAGGAAAAAGTAGACCTTATCGTCATGTCGCAAAAGCTTTCCGCGTCAAGCGTCGAATATATTCCGTACATGCAAGAGGAGTTTGCTTTGGTGGCACCTCCCGATTACAGTGAACCAACGTTTGACGACAAAGAGTCTTTTGAATCGTGGCTATGCTCCCAGCCGTGGATCAGCTATGATTTGGATTTGCCGATCATCCGCCGTTTTTGGCGCGAGCATTTCCAAAAGCGACCACAAACGCATCCGACACACGTCATACCGGATTTGCACAGTGTGCTGAAGGCTATCGAGCATGGCGCTGGCATCAGCCTGTTGCCCACGTTCATGCTGGATGAACATTTGTCCAGAAACAAAGTAAAGATTATGTACCCGTCCTTTACTGTTCATAACGATCTGTATCTGGCGTATCAGGTGAAAAACCGGAATCTGCCTCATCTGAAGACATTGATTGAAACGTTGAAAAAGACGGTTTAACCTACACTTTTGTCCAAGCTAGAGAAAGGGCTGTAATCCTATAATGGATAACAGTCTTCTTTTCATCTCTTTTTTTCTAAAAACAAAACCCTTGCTTTTTTATCAATTGAGTAGTAAAGTGATAATAAGCTCAGCGAAGGGAGGCAAACTAACATGCGTAATAACACGATAGGCTCGTTAATCTGGTTACGCTTGATGCGGTTTACCACCCAAAGCAACCAGCTTTCAAATGAGTTTCTCAAACGCTTCGATTTAACAACAGCTCAATTCGATGTCCTGATGCAAATAAGCGTCTACCAGCCTCTTACCCAGTCGGAGTTAGCTGAGAAGGTAACCGTTACACAAGGTGGTATTTCTCGGATGCTCGTCAGACTTGAAAAAGAGGGCTACATTGTACGCAAGCAGGATTGGAAAACGAAAACGATCAGCTTAACCGAAAAAGGGGAAGCCGTACTGGAACAAGCCTTTCCTGAACAACTAGCGTTTCAGTCTTCATTCTTTGATGAGGTACTAAGTGAAGAAGAACAAAAAATGCTTTACACCCTAATGACACGCGTTCATAAAAATAGCCAAAAAAAAGAATTACCGCCTGTGTAATTTTTTTTACACCATCACTTGATTAGTCAAGTTAAACAAGGAGTGACTACCATGTACACCATTCCAGGCCATCACCATGTATCTATGTTAACCAAACATGCTCCATCAAATAATCACTTTTATCAAAACGTATTGGGACTGCGCAGAGTGAAAAAAACTGTCAACCAAGACGATCCGTCGATGTATCACTTGTTTTATGGAGATTTGACAGGCAGTGCCGGAACAGAGCTGTCATTTTTTGAAATGCCGATGGTAGGAAAAACCGTACGCGGCACAAACGCGATCACTCGAATCGGACTGCTCGTTCCATCACAGGAGAGCTTGACCTTTTGGAAAAAACGCTTTGAACAATTGAATGTTCACCATGGCGAGATTACCAAGTACGCTGGCCGCGATGCCTTGCATTTCGAAGACCCGGAAGGCCTGCGAATGATCCTGATCAATAACAACGGCGAAGAAATTCCGTCGAATTGGAGTGCATGGGGCGAATCCGTGATCGAAGAAAAGCATCGCATCTTGGGAATTGGCACGGTTGAGATTACCGTCCGCTCCTTGGACAAAATAGCCAGTCTGTTAACAGACACATTCGGCTACACAGAAGTATCACGCTCGGAGCAAGAAGCCATTTATCAATCCGTCCCTGGGAAATCCTTTGGTGAAATTGTCATCAAGCAGGAAGAGGGAACCCCTGAAAAACCGGGTCGAGGAAGTGTTCATCACTTGGCGATTCGCGTGAACAACGATGAGGAGCTGCAATACTGGGATGACGCCGTTCGAAAACACGGTTTCCGCTCAACGGGGATTGTGGATCGATTCTACTTCAAAAGCTTGTATTTCCGTGAGTCAAACGGGATTTTGTTCGAAATTGCAACAGACGGTCCTGGCTTCACAGCAGATTCAACCGTCGAGGAGCTCGGAAAAGCTTTGGACTTACCTCCATTCCTCGAGGAACGCCGGGCAGAAATTGAAGCGAAACTGATACCTATAGACTAAAAGGAGTGAATCAACATGGAACAATATCGTATCGACACTAAAAAGGGACTTGAATTCGGCTTGTATTCGATTGGCGACCATGTCCCGAATCCACACACCGGCTCCAAGATTTCTTCTGAACAACGCATCAAGGAATTAATCGAGGCAAGTAAGCTGGCAGATGAAGCAGGGCTTGATGTATTCGCTGTCGGCGAAAGCCACCAGACGTATTTTACGACGCAGGCGCATACCGTCATTCTGGGTGCGATCGCACAAGCTACGAAAAACATTAAAATCGCCAGCTCCGCCACTGTATTGAGCACATCTGATCCGGTCCGCGTATATGAGGATTTTGCTACCTTGGATCTGATCTCCAATGGTCGGGCAGAAATTGTTGCCGGACGCGGTTCCCGAGTAGGAGCGTATAGCCTCCTCGGCTACGATGTGCGCGACTATGAGGAATTGTTTGAAGAGAAAATGGACCTTCTTCTCAAGCTAAATAACGAGGATCGCGTTACGTGGGAAGGGCAGTTCCGTGCACCGCTAGAAAATGCTACGATCCTGCCTCAGCCTTTACAAGGACGTCTTCCTATCTGGCGTGCAGTAGGGGGACCACCCGCAAGCGCGATTAAAGCTGGTCAAGCTGGCGTGCCTATGATGCTGACCACACTTGGAGGTCCAGCCATCAACTTCAAAGGCTCCGTCGATGCTTACCGGGAGGCAGCCAAGCAAAATGGGTTTGACCCAGCGACCTTGCCAGTAGCGACAACGAGTTTGTTTTATACAGCCGACAAAACTTCGGATGCGCTACGCGAGTACTATCCGCATCTAAACGGTGGGTTTATCGCATTGCGTGGCGGTGGCTATCCGAAGCAACAGTTTGCACAGTCTGTCGATTATCGTGATGCATTAATGATAGGCAGCCCTGACGTCATCATCGAAAAAATGCTTTACCAATACGAGATGTACGGACAACAACGCTTCATGGCGCAAATCGACTTTGGCGGCGTACCTTTTGATAAAATCGCGAAAAACATTGAGCTGATTGCAACGAAAATCTTGCCAGAAGTGAAAAAGCATACAACCAAATCGTAACAAAAAGGAGTGGCACCTATGAAAATCGTCGGAATTGCAGGTTCTAACGTAGGTTCGAAAACAAGAACAGCAATGGATTTGACACTCAAAAAAGCACGGGAAAAATACCCCGATGCAGAAATGACACTGCTTGACCTGGCAGAGTACAATCTCGTCTTCAGTGACGGTCGGAATTACACGGATTACGAAGGCGACACCAAGTTCGTGACCGAAACCATCATGGGAGCCGATGCCCTTATCATTGGAACACCTACATTCCAAGCATCCATCCCCGCGACATTGAAGAACATTTTTGACCTGTTGCCCGTCAATGCATTCCGGGATAAAGTGGTCAGCGTATTGGTCACAGCAGGAACATCCAAGCACTATCTCATGGCAGAGCAACAGTTGAAGCCGATCCTGTCTTATATGAAGGCACATATCGTACCCACCTATGTCTTTATCGAAGAGAAGGACTTCAACCGCAAAGAAATCATCAATGATGATATTCACTTCCGTCTGGAGCGTCTCGTCGAGGATACCGTACTGCTCGTCGATGCCTATACACGGATTCGGGAGCAAAAAGATGCGGAGTACGATTTTTAATCGAATGGAATTTATCTCAAATTAGAGAAACTCGATTCAGAGACATCATCCCAAAGAGTTAGGAGGTGATTGTCATGTAGCAGACGCCTGAAGGCTTATACATGACACCATCTAATTCAAAAACAAAAATTCTAGGAGGAATTATCCATGACAACGAAAAACCACAATGTAATTGATGTAAACGACGCTGCTCTGTTGTTGATCGACCACCAAAGCGGTTTGTTCCAAACAGTAGGGGACATGGATGTGCCAACACTCCGCCGAAACGTGATTGCCCTTGCTAAAGTGGCCAAACTGCTGAATATCCCGACACTCACAACTGACTCTGTACCAACTGGCCCGAATGGCCCATTGATCCCAGAAATCGCCGAAATCCTGCCAAATAACGTGTATGTACCGCGTAACGGTGAGATCAATGCTTGGGATAACCCTAATTTTGTAAAAGCAGTTGAAGCCACTGGAAAGAAAACCCTGATTATTGCAGGTACACTCACTAGCGTTTGCATGGCGTTCCCTACCTTGTCTGCACTGGCAGAAGGCTACAAAGTCTTCACCGTTATTGACGCATCGGGTAACTGGAGCAAAATGGCGACAGATATTACACTGGCTCGCGTCGTGCAAGCAGGAGCAGTTCCTATTGATACACTCGCTGTCATGTCCGAATTGCAAAAAACATGGAACCGCCCAGATGCCCAAGAGTTCGCAGAAATCTATGCGGAAGTAATGCCAAACTACGGCCTGCTGATCGAAAGCTTCCAAAGAGCGTTTAAAGAGGGCCAGGCAGCTAAGTAACCTGCCATCCAACAACCATCATATTTAAAAGACGCGGATCTTCTTCTCACAAGGAAAGAAGGTCTGCGTCTTTTTTATTTTTCTATCTTCCGCTTCTGTCCAACCAAACCAAAGAAAAACATATCGACCCACTGCTCCATACTCAACGTTACTCGCTCACGATTCGATGCTTCCCAATGCCGTCCCAGCTCATTTTTGTACATCATGAAGTACATCATCATCATTTCTTCTGTCAGATCACGCTGAATATAACCTTCCTGTTTCCCAAGCGCGACAAACTTCGTAAAAAAATGCCTGATTTTTTGCTCGTATTCGTTTTCGATGCGTTGCAGCAAGCCACTTAGTTCAGAAAAGGGGGTGTTCTGAAGCTCGTCCGTGAGGGTATGCAAATTCTTGGCTTCCAACAGCATGATGTCCTTTGTCTTTTCAGGAAAAGAACTCCCCGAATCGAGAATCCTCTCATACTGCTCCAACTGCTTATCCATCCAGTTCATTAGCATGTCCGCGTAGAGCTGTTCTTTTGTCCCAAAGTAGTTATAAATGGTCGCCGGAGAAACCTTCGCGTTCTGCGCAATTTCATTTACGCTGACTTTTTGAAAGCCATGCTTGGAGAACAATGGAAAGGCGGCGCTGTATATTTGATCGATTTTGTTCTGTTTTCGTCGTTCGAACCCGTTCATCTTCTCCACCTCTTTCTGTAGTGTAGCTCAGGTTTTAGAGTAATTCAACGGATTGACTACAAAATCATTGAAATAAACTGACCTCGATAGTTATAATTGTTTTGTAGTAATGAAGTACATTTACTACATATTTTTAAAGGATAGGAGTGAATTTATCATGAAACAAATACGGATTCCCGCTTTTTTGCATGACGTCTTCGGTGAAAAGCAGAGCATTGGCTCGATCGCAGCCATCCTGCTGTTCGGCGGAGTCCTGACCACTGCTCTCTATTTACGATTCCCTGAACTCACGGAGAGCTTGCCCATTTGGCGCAGCACGCTGGCATTGTTGCTTGTATTCGATATATTTTCTGGCTGCCTAGCGAATTTTACGATCTCAACCAGCAATTTTTATGCAGCACGTAAAAAAAATCGCCTCGTCTTCATCGCTATTCACGTCCATATCATCCTGGTTGCCCTTCTCTTACAACAAAACCTCGCGTATTCCATAGGAGTATGGGCTTATACGATTGTAGGAGCTTTTGTTGTGAATGCTCTTTTTGGGCATCGTTCGCAGCTGTTTGTCGCAGGCATTCTCCTGTCTGTTGGCCTTGGCTGGATACCATTGCTGCCGGGTATGCATCCGTTTCTGTTGATCACCTGCTTATTCTTTATGGTAAAAGTGTTGTTTAGCTTTGCAGTCAATCATTATGGGAAAGTAATCAACGACACAGGTACTGAGAAATGAAGACTTCCTACCGCATATCCAAACTCACAAAGTCGGATAAACCCGCATTCGTCTCACTCATGAGCAGGGCATTTTCGCGTGATCCTTTCTTTCTGCACGTATTTGGGAATTCAGAGCTCGATCATACAGCAAAAAAAGGCGTAACAGCTTTTCTGTCCTTTCTGTTTGATAAGAGCTTTCTGTTTTATGAGGAAGTATGGGGCATTTTTGATGAAGACAGCTTGCTCGGCACTTACGTCGTCGAAAAGCCACAAACCAGGAAGCTTCCGAATATAAAAGGGGGCTTGCTGTTAATCGGTATGCTAATTCCTTTAGTATTTCAACTGTCTGGAAAAACGCTGATGCTCCTTAATTCATATATGCGCATCACACGTTCTGCCGCTCCTCCATGGAAGCATCACTACCTCATTATGATTGGCGTAAAACCGGAGGCTCAAAGCAAGGGAGTCGGCAAAACCCTAATGCAACACCTGTTTCAAATCATAGAGGATGACCACGAATCGCAGGGAATCGCGCTGGATACGGAAAAGGAAGAGAATGTGGGTTTGTATCGCAAACTAGGATTTACGTTACGAGAACAAACCAAAATCGATAATGTACCTGTGTATTGTATGGTCTATCAAAAAAATCGCTAGAATGACGGATACATGCTGCCGCCACTTCGCATTATGTTACAATTATTGTAAGAAATACGAACACCGAAGGAAGCGAGTTGATCTTATGAAAAAGAAAGTGATCCTGGCCGGCGGCACTGGCTTTATCGGCAAGTATCTGGCAGACAAATTCAATCAACTTGGCTATGAAGTAATGATCATCGCAAGAACTTCTCCTCATATAAAGTGGGACAATCACGCAAAAATCGTGGAAGCTTTGGAAAATTCCGAGCTGCTCATCAACCTGGCGGGCAAATCCGTCAACTGTCGTTACCATGATCAGAACAAGGAAGAAATCTTGAAATCTCGGACAGAGACCACTCACATACTCGGCAATGCTGTTTTGGCTTGCGAAAATCCGCCTTCGCTCTGGCTCAATTCCAGCACAGCCACCATCTATAGGCATGCGGAGGATCGTCCCATGACAGAAGCAAGCGGGGAGATTGGAACAGGCTTTTCCGTCGATGTCGCCAAGCAATGGGAATCTGCCTTCTTTTCCTTTGATTTGCCGCATACGAGACAAGTAGCCTTACGCATGGCGATCGTGCTGGGTGAAAACGGCGGGGTTATTGATCCATACAAAAATCTCGTTCGCTTTGGACTCGGGGGTGTACAAGGGTCTGGCAACCAGCGTTTTAGCTGGATTCATGTCGAAGATATCTTTCAGATCATTCTCTTTTTGAAAGAGCGAACTGACTTAAGCGGGGTATTCAATTGTTCTTCTCCACATCCCGTCACAAACCGTGAATTCATGCAGCATTTTCGCAGCGTGATGAATCGGAGCTTCGGACTGCCTTCTCCCAAATGGATGCTGGAAATGGGGGCCATGATGATCGGAACGGAAACAGAGCTGGTGCTGAAAAGTCGCTGGGTCATTCCAGAAAGGCTTGAGCGTGAAGGGTACCAGTTTCGCTTTGCCCATATTGATAAGACGTTGCAGGATATCTTGAAATGACCGATATTGCCTTTGAGCTTGGATTCAGTAACCCCGTTTCCTTTAGCAAAATGTTTAAGCAGCATGAACGCAAAAAAACCACCAAGGGGGTGGACTAGAAAATAGCCGGTGATACCCTTACTTGGATAAACACCGGCTTACCAATAAATTTTAAATCACAATGCTAAATACGACCTTTATAATCGTCTATCTTCTTCGAGAACATTCCCTAAAACTATATACACAACACCTAAAACAGGGATCAAAACAGTAAAAATAAGTCTCACAATCAATGAAGAGATACCAAAAAAATCTGCAATACCACCACAAACACCTAGAATAGATTTGTCAGTAGAAGATCTTTTCAACTGTCTCTTCATTAATTAATCTCCTAACATTTAATTTGAATATTCATTCATTATTTCGTGTCAGATAAACTAAGTGTAGTGTCATAATCATCGTTTCCTACATTAAAATAAAGTTTCGCCGTAGCTGATACAGGTGGTAGAGGTAGACTGAATGTATAAGTAAAATCCATTTGACTATAAGCATATTTCGAACTAGTTTCTTTTGCTCTGTGTATAGTCACAGTAGGAGTAGTAAAAGTTCCTCCAATTACGGCAACAGTCGGATTATAAGCTTTTGATATAAAATCATTATTGATACCTTTTACAATAGTATAGTCGTTGTAGTAAGAATAATTGACAGTTCCTGTAGCCCAGTAAGACTCAACTGTGTAACTCCCAGGAGCAACCGACTTAATCCCTGAATTTACTGGTCTAACTCCATACTTTATTTTAGAACCATCAGCAAAAGTAACTACTTCAGACTGATCTAAACCTTTCTCAATATTAAAAGACCTTTTATTAATAGTCTTTTGGATATTCTCCTCTTTCATAGAATCCAATATTTGACCGTTTTCTAATTTCTTTATTAAAGTATTCTGTGTTTTTTCGTCTATACCCAATTCATTAAAACTATGTTTTAATTCTGCAATATGAGCTTGACTAATCTTAGAAACACTTCTAGTTTCTTCTGCAAAGATGCTTTGAGAAAAAATACCTAACGTTAACGCAAAAATCGACATAACTGAAACTAATTTTTTCAAATTAATCACTACTCCTTCTGGATAAATTCTACAAATTTAACTAATTCCCCTTTAAATGCATTGAAAATACTCCTCACTTGCCACCCATGCTTTCAGGTAATCCCAAGTTACAGCTTTGCTAAAGACCTGCGGTAGCCTTTTTATAGTTAAATAATCCCTCCTTATTCTTATTAACAAACTGTTTGCACCCTTACAGTAACACGCATTCCAAAAAAAACCTTTTTTCACTTTTTTCGATAAAAGAGATATTTCTCGAAAAAATTTTTCTTTTTTATAAAATTTAGTGTAAAAATGTAAAATCAAGTTATAATTCACCATAAATGGATAAAGTAGGTAGGTGTTCCGCTTGATTGGTGATCTTGTAAAAGAATACAGAGGTCGTGCGAATTTGACTTTAACTGAATTATCGGAGAAGACTACTCTCTCTCATGCTACCATCAGTAAGATCGAAAATAACGGCGTTCAGAGACCGAATCCACGCCATCTCCTTACACTAGCTGAGGTTCTGGGGATACCCTTCGACCAGATAATAGGCGGTTGTGTTAACTATGTAAGAAACCCTGAAATGCTGAGCCTCTTGCTGGACAAGGCTATCACTCATAAGCATCACAGATTAATTCAGAAAATATCCGAAAAAATATTAGAGTGTACCAGAATGGATACATTTCAGACATTAGACCACCTTTACCAATATGCCGGTCTAGTGAAAGATGTAAAAATTCAAGTGCTGCTTTACGATACGATTTTGAAATACGCTCGTGAGCATGGAACTCCTGTTTATCTTGCCCGCGCGCTTTTCCAAAAATATTTGATTAAGCGTAAAGACTTAGCTCGACGAGAACAGTCCTACAACGAAGGAAAAGAGGTAGTGCACTACTTGAATTACCTCCATGAAAATGATCAGGTAATTGCTCTCTACCGACTGGGATTACAAGCGTTTAGTTTGAAACTGTACAGTGAATGTATTGAATTTTGTCGAAAGGGATTGTCCAAAAATCAGGAAGTGAGTGAGTTACAAGCAGCAGCAACTTTGGCAACTTGCAATTCCTATTTGTTTTTAGAAGATTACATACTTGCTAGCGTTTATCTGAAGGAATATGAAAAATTCGATTATCCATATGTACAAGAAAATGCCGAATATCTACGGGCCATTATTTATTCCAAAACCGAAGACTATAGAAAGGCAACTCCGTTATTTGAGAAGTGCTTGGAACGCTCAAAACCAGATGCACGAATTCCCATTGCAAACGACTTACTGAACATTTTTCTTAAAATGGAGGATGCTAACGCAGCACGAAATATTTTTCACCAAGAAGCCGCTATTTTACCCGCTAAGATCGAAACACCATATATGTTCGATCAAGTAGGACTCTACTACAGCTTAAAAGGGAAATTCTTGATCGAGCAAGGCATGTTTGATGCGGGAATAGAGTGTTTACAGAAGAGTATTCAATATTACGGTGAAATTGGTGCTCATAGCGAGATTATCGAAAATACATCACTAATTATTCGTTCTCATGTAGTTCACGGAAAAATGTTGAATTTAGAGGTGTTACAGGAACTCGACAGCCTATATAATGTAATTATTAGAAAAAATTGAGGGAGATGGTGATTACATGAAAAAGAAGGCGTCTTTCCTGCTAGTAGCATTATCAATGGTGCTTGGTTCTTTTCTAGCAATTGATGTTCCGTATAAAAACAGCAATAATGATTCTCTTTTAGCAGTTGATGTTCCTTATGGAATTAGTAAGGAAAAGTCTAACTCTCCCCAAAGAGTTCCAGACCCTGGTTATTAAAGTGTGCGGCCTATCTATACTTGTTTGCCCGGTGAGGTATGGTAGCCTCACCGTTTTTTATTGTGGTCCGCTAATATCGTTTCGTACTTCGTTTAGATAGTTCCAGTTCGTATCCCGAACAGTAAACAATCAATAGACAGAAACGTCGGAATCCTCAAAGTCGGGCGTTTTTTGCTGTTTTTGGGGATAGAAATCATCACGATTAATCCTTTCCGGGTAGGAAGCAGTTTTTTTGGCGTTACGCTATGCGACTTTGCCGCACAGCGCCGGGGGTCGGGGAATCACCCGATAACCAGAGGGCCTAGCCGGGCGCAAGCCCAAAGCCCTCTAGGTTCCTGTGTGCTTCTTTTTCCCTCCGACCCCTAAAACGCAAGAGACAGAAGAACCTAGAAAGCCCTGAAAAGCCCCTGTAGGCAGTTCAGGGAGCACTTCGGGGGGCGGCATTTCACCTTTGCTATTCAGAAAAAAAGTGATTTTGGATAAGAAATAATCATCGGGTTCGTTTATGCTGATAAGGAAACGCGAACTAAAGGGGGACTTTATCATGAAAACGAACCTGATTCAAAAAGTAGGGCAAATCGGCATCCCTGTCAAAAATCTGGAAAAAGCCGTCCATTTTTACAAAGAGCAGCTCGGGCTCCCTCTTTTGTTTCAGACAGGCAATATGGCGTTCTTTGAATGTAACGGACTTCGCCTCATGCTGAGCCTACCGGAAAAAGAGCAATTTGCACACGCCAGCTCCGTCATTTACTTTCACGTGGATGACATTCAAGGCGCTTTTGAAGAATTAAAAAATAGGGACGTTACGTTCATCGACGAGCCACATCTCGTAGCCAAA
>NZ_JABSUZ010000051.1:0-35297 GCF_013284345.1 Brevibacillus sp. MS2.2 | reverse complement strand
CAAGAGAGCAGCCTGAACTTTGTTTTTCACGATATTTGCGGCATTTCGGGCATCGCTGTACGCTTTAAGTGCCTTCGGATAATCGCCCTCCGCAATGAAAGCGTCTCCGGCTGTTTCATGCTCGAACATCCCTGTCGCAGCATCCGCGATGCGCTCCGCTTCCTTCATCTTGTACAGCAGAGCTCCGCCTCCAGCCAAGGCAAGCACGAGAAGGATGAGTGCCACCCGTTTGATAATCCGCCATTTTTTTTGCGGGTCTGTCTTGAAAATTTTGTTCGCAAAAATAGCGGCTGCCGTGTAGTTTTGAACGACATGCTCTTGCTTGCTCAAAAGCACGTCCTCCAGCGTATCGATCCAGGTTTCAGGATCTGTCGCCTCTTGAAGCCCGTCCTGCATTTCGGCCGGATTCACCTTCTCCCACAGACCAGGGGTGGCAAGCAGAAAAACATCACCGTCATAGAGCGGGAGCTTCTTGGAGACAAACGGACGAAATTCATTGGGTGTCCCCAAATAGCTCAAGAGATTATGTCGCTCCTCGTGCTGATCAAGCGTGTCCTCTGCGATCTCCTCCCCATCCACCATCTGTTGGGCAAGACTCTGATCCTTGCTCTGCCATTGCAATCGGCCATTGCGAAACTGATACATCCGAGTGTTACCAGCGACCCCGTACCTCACTCTGGCATAGTCCGTTACGATTACGGTCAAGCTCGCTTTTAGTCTGACGCGATGGCTCTCCGCTTGCAGGACACGATGGGCCTCCTGCAAATAGCGGCGAATGCGATAACGTGAAATGGACGGCTTCTGCAAAAAGTAGCCCAGAACGCTTTTCGCCGCCAACTCCGCGCTTTCTACTTCCTGATCGTTGTCCAATCCGCGGGCGATTACCCAGCACGCGATATCATCCAGCTCGGCGTAGGCAAAGTAATCCTTGTTGCGAACGAAGCTGCCTGATTCGGATAGAAACCCGGTAATGAATTCACTGTTGTCCTTTCTCATTCGTACTACCCGCTCCCCCGTTACCAGCCTTTTTCCAGGATGAGAATGGTTGCGTTGTCCTGATTGGCTTTTTGCTTGCTTTCCACCGCTTCAATGATTTGGTCAGCCGCGTCATGGGCAGCGATATTTTGAAACAAAATCTGCTCCAGCTCCATCTCGGTTAACGTATCGTAGACACCGTCACTACACAGAATGACCTTGTCTCCCTTCTCAAGAGGAAACGGCTCACGGCCAATTTCGATATTTTGAAAACTCTCGTAGCCCAAGTAGTTGATTAGCTGTTTTTTCTGTGGATGCTCCAACGCCTCGTCCTTCGTAATCTCACCGGACAGAAAACGCGCCTCCAGCACCGACTCATAAATGTCTTTTTGATTGATCGGGATGAATTCTCCATTCCGGAAAACGGTAATGATACTGTCTCCAACCGCTCCCCAATACAGCTTGTCCTCTACGATTACGCCAGCTACCAGTGTTGTCCCACCCCGACTTCCTCTCAGTGCCTGCAAAATCTCCGAATTGGCAAGAGAAGCAGCCCGTGAAAAGAAGAGGGATGTATGCTTCGGGTTGTCCAGCTTTGTAAACTCGCGGATAAATGTAGTCACGGCAAGCGTTGAAGCAAGTCTGCCGTTAGCCAGTCCACTGATTCCATCAGCCAAGACCGCAATCGTCCCATGAGATGATGTAGCTGTCGAAAAGTAATCATCCTGTTCTTCTCGTCTGCCGATCGTCTGTCCATTTCCGATCTGGATGACGGGATTCTTTTCTTGCCGGATCAAGGCTGCACGTAGACGAAACAAAAGAGTAATGGCAATGATCACGCCAAGGACGACCAGATACGGGATTGCGCCCTGTTGAAACATGCTCATCATTCCTTGCCTTTGTTGGAGTTGTCCCACTCGAAGTGAACACCGCACAGCGGGATGAAAATAAAGGTACTCTTTCCGAGCTGGAGTACATCGTACGCAGTGAGCTCGACTGGTGTATACACTGCTTCATTGTTATGATAGGCAAGCCCCGACGCATCGCCCGGGAGCAAGTAAAAGTTGCGTTTTTTCGGATCGTAGACAATCACCGCATGATTGCGACGAGAGATCGTGTTGTCTCCGACGATTCGGATATGCATATCCTCTGCACGACCAATGAAGTTCTTCTCCGCCATAATGCGGTAATCTTGACCTTGTTGCGGCCCCTCAATGCATACCAGCCATCCGGTAACAGGTTCGATCCCTTCTGTTTCCCCCAGGTACGGCATCGTCTTATCGTCGTCCGCCACTCTTGCTGGTGCTTTGTTGTCCGGTTTTGCCCCAGGCTCGACGACCATACTGCAATAAGGGCAGGTGCTTCCGTGTTTTCTGGTGCTAAACATGTGACCATTCGCGCATCTTGTCAAACTCATTCTTCTGCTCCCCCGTTTCGTTCCGTGCAAGGACGATATGTATGTGTGTAAAAGTGATGTTTACCCCGTTGTTATTTCAACAACAAGCGGGTATTGGCTATGTAAATGATGTCGCCAGCCTTCACTTTATGCGGCTGTTCAATCTCCAGCTTGCTCTTGTCACGTTTGTTCGGCTGCTTGATGCCTGTGCCGTTTTTGGAATGAATATCCTCGATGAACCAGTCTCCGGACGCTTGATTCAGAACCGCATGCTGCTTGCTGATCAAGGCGGCATATTCCGCGTCGGCCAAGTCGATGTCGACCTCGTTTTGCGCGGAGCTTTTCCCGATCAAAAGGGATGTCTCCCCTTGGATGAACCACTCCTTCACGCTCTCTCCCTCTTCATCTAACAGAACCAGTTTGGTGACGCCATCCTCTTTCTTTGGCTCCGGTTCGTCGGGGCTTCCGAACTTGACGATAATGACCCCGAACAAAAAGAGTCCGAAGGCAATTCCCGTAATAATTTTCAGAGTGTTGCTGTCCGTATAACCAAAGACATAAATGAGTGCACTAATCACAAGAATGGAAATCAGCAGCTCTATGAGCTTCACTCTGATGGACTTTTGGTACCCTTTTTTCTTCGCCACATCTTTACCCCCAATCCACTACCTATGTATGCTCGTGATCAAAAGATGATTTTTTGAACTCTTTTTAAGCAAAATGCTCCGAGCTTTGGACGAATGGTGTATGTATAGACATCCATCCAAAGACAGGAGCAGGTTGCAACTACCTCTATGTCATGAAAGAGCTGTCATCCAAGCCCGATTTTTCCCTCTTATTTTTTCTTCATGCGGAAAAACTGTTCAAACATATCCGTCGTATCCAGTGGATTTTTCTTTTCGGATTTCATGGTGTTTGGATTAATCTCGCCTGTCTTCGGATGAAAACCAAAAAATCGTTCGAAGGTGCTCCCCAAATCTTCGAAGTTCACACCCGTTGCAGTCTGTGCTTGCTGTTTGCTTTGCCCTTGTTTTGTGCTGCCTGTATGACTAGTCTGTTGTTGCTTCTTCTGCTGAAAAGCTTCGTAACGCGCATCGTACGCCTCGCGCAAGGCAGGGTCCTGCAATGTCTGATAGGCCTCGGTAATTTCTTTAAAGATTCGCTCTGACTCACTGCTCCCGGCATTGACATCCGGATGATGCTGCTTTGCCAGTTGACGGTATGCTTTTTTGATGTCATTCGTGGAAGCTTGTTTGGTTAGCCCCAGAATCTCGTAATAATTTTTCATGCATGCACCCTCTGTCTGGCAATGATTTTGGTTATTTTGTAGAGCCGTACCTCGAACACGGCTTTCGAGATACGGCTCTTCCTACCTTACTTCATGCAAAACCTAAACAGCGTAGCCGCCTTCGATTTTGGTGAGTTCGGTTTTGTCTTTCTTTTGCTTGATGAAGATGCTGAATGTTCCTACACCCTCGGTATCACCAAAGCTCTCGTTGTAATCCACTACGAATGCGTTCGGGAAGTAGATTTTGCGGATCACTTGATCAGCAGCGATTACTTCCAGTGTTACTTTGCGGTAGCAATCCGCTTTTTCTGCTGGTACCAAAGACCAGAGAGCCAGCTTCATGGTGTCATCCGCACTGTCACCATCTGTTGCAGTGATGATTTTGCCAGTTAGTTTCAGTGTTGCACCCACATCTGTGGAACGCGCGTTGGAATCGTCTGGCGTGTCAGTGTCGTACTTTACTGTCTGAATGTTGTCCATGCCCAGCTCAATTGTTTCAGAACCTTCTACTTTGAGTCGAAAACCCATGAATAAAACCTCCTTGGAATGAAATCTTGCTCTCGAATTACCTGATTGGCTTCGAGGCTTATGTGTAAGGGTGCGTTTTGGGAAACACACCTCTAACCACCTGCGTAATGTGTCAAAAAGTTTCATAAACAGCTCTCCAGGGGATCAATGCTATGCTTTGACCGGAGTCGTTCCTTTGGTGATGGTGACCTCCAGGTTTTTCACATTGCCGTTGAACACCAGATCGATATGGCACAGATTGCTCTTGTCATCGATGATGTAGCTCATGTCATCTCCATCGTGAATGATGGAGTTCACGAAGCCGCGTGTGCCCAGCCATTTGCTTTTTTGGCTGCTCGGATTGTTACTGAAGAACTTCACGATGTTGTCGTGTTTGAAATCACCCGTCTGGAAGCGGAGAATCCGCTCGATATAGGTGCTGACCAGTGTTTTGTAGATGGAATCAAAGCCGTCCTCTGCCATGGCGAGGCTGCGTGCCTTGTACACTGTAATGCGCTTGATATCTTTGCCTTGGATTTGTGCATTTTCCGAAGAGAAGACGAATCCAAAGTTTTTACGGTTGATGGAGTCTTTGATGTTGTTGGTAAAGCCAGAGATTTCTTTGGCCATTGTGGTGACAGCGCGGAGTCCATTTTCACCTGCTTCGATGTCAAAGCGCACACCTGGATATTCGCGGCTAACCACTTTGAAGGTCTCGCGCAAGTACTCTGGACACTGGTACGCTGCCACGATACCAGCAGCTACATAGCTGGCACCGACATAAACACCCTCGATCCACAGCTTCAGGATGTCTTCTTTTTCCTGGGACAGCTTCACGCCGTCTTCGGTTTGCAGCATTCTGCTGTCGATGACAACTCCTGATTTATCTTTCGGAATAATCGTGAAGTTCGGAATGCACGGGATAGCGAATTCACTGAATTCTTTGCGCACCAGGATTCCGCACTTGTCGATGTATTTATCAATGCCCGCTGTCGCCATGCTGTTGAAGGTCGTTTCTTCACCTGTACTGAAGCTGAAGAACACTTGTACCTTGAAGTCCTTGACGACTTGGAGCAGCATGGTGAGCGATTCCATCGTATTGCCGTCCTGCTTGACGACTTTTTCGTTCCCACGGAAACGCTCGCGAGTCACTTGTGCTTTTCCGGCGGAATCCATATCAACCGATGGAACGATTCCGAACCAGATTGTATCCGTGAAGTCGTTTTTCGCGTTAACCGTGTTCAGGTAAGTCTCCAGACGTGGAATGTTGCTGGACTTCACGAGCATGTCGAGCTTCGTATTCGTGATCAGCATCGCTGGCTGCATGCCTTTGTTCTTGGTCACGTACTGATCGAAGAACATCTTCACGCCCAAAATCTTCTCAACCAAAGGCTTCACTGTTTTTACGAAGTCGTCCTTGGCGTTTTTGTAAAACTCCAGATACGTATTGTAGTTCTGTACTTCTGTCTCAATGTTGACTTCGGTATGTACCGTCGGCAGCGGGCAGAAGGTGCGCACCACGAGATCTTTTACATAGGTGGATGGTGTCTCTGTGATCGACTCGTAATCCTCTTCGAAAACGTTCATCAGTCCGTTTCCGCTGTTTTCATCGAGAACCATCAGCTCGCGGCTGTCACTCTTCGGTGCCTCGATGATCTTCAGTTCTCCGTCTTCCCCAATCGTCAGCATCCCGATCTGAATCGCTTCTGATTGGTTCTCTTCTTGTGCGCCGCCCAAGAGCAGGCGTGTTTTGATATCTTCAATCGCCAGCGGCAGCATTGCCATGACGTTGTTGTAGTTTTTGCTGGCATCTTCGAACATCGTGTTCAGCTTGTCACCGAGATCGAGCTTCTTCGGATCGCCATCATCGAGCTTTTCATAATGGCCGTACAAGTAGTGAATCTCTTTGCGCACCTGACGGATGTCATCCATCACTTTTTTCGGGGAAATCATATCGAGCAAATTCTCGAATTTGAAATCCACATTGGTGATTCCTTGGCTGCGCTTCGTATCAATCAGGGTAAAGAGCATTTTCAAGAAGTCGTTGCTCTGATCGATCTTGATCTCGGAAATCGCATCCTCTGCAATTCCATCAGGCTTTTTCAAGGTGTACATCACTTTTTGGTTTGCTGCATTGTAGAACGAATACACACTCGGGGAGAACTTGTCCAAAAACTCATCAAAGCTGCGCACGAGGAGATGCTCGTTGATCTCCTTGATTTTGTCATCGCTGAGACTGTCGATGCCTTTTACATCTCCAACAATGGTGATGAGGTCCAATTTTTCCGGGTTGATCTCTTCGAACAGCATGGTTCGGTTGGTCTGGTTAATAATGTCCATAAATGGCCCCTTTCTGTTGTCTGCATAACCACTTAGTCCTACTTGATAAATGATGAGTCCTACTTCACGAATAAGGATACAAATCGTGACATTTATACCAAAAACAAACAAAAAATCTTGCCTCTAAATTAAACTTTGCCCGCATTATTTGTCAACATTCCGCCGATTGTGACAAATTTCCTATACCTATGTGACCACTCTCAGTATTTAGACCCATTTTATTCCACAAATCTTCCTTTTCTTGGATTCCCGTTTTATGCTGAAGACACCGAGTCTCCTTTCCTAGGTCTTCGGAAAAGAAGGGTTAAGCCTCGCCTTGTCCCCTCTCTTACTAGAAAAGAAGCACAAGGACTGATAGATGATTCTCCCTAGTTGCCGCTGGGGAGTATTATGCATTCACCTCATATTTACAAAAATGGGTGTTATTAACTTTTATATACATCGGCAATAGGAAACCGATCTTTTATACGAACAAACATTTATAGGTAAATCGTCCCATTTTAGTAAGTCATGAACTTTTTAAAATTTTTTTCAGAAAAAAGGTGAATGTATGTACAAAAATCGTCAGTCAGCCCTCTCTCTGCCGCCACTTTTTCGAATGGTGGTCATCGGACTGCTCCTCCCCATGCTCTTCTTGTCCGCCCCTCTTGCTGCGGGGGCAAATGGAACAGCAGATGCGGGAGTAGACGCGGTCTTTGTCGTTGATACGAGTAATTCCATGAACAAAACGGACCCCGGCAAAACAGCCGCAGAGGTCATGAGTATGTTCATTGATATGAGCGAAGCCACCCGTACCCGCATTGGCTTTGTCGCCTATAATGATCGGATTGTACAAGCTCAGTCTCCAGCAAGCATGGCCGAAGCAAGAAATCGGGAACAGCTCAAGCGAACCATTCAAGGGTTGCGTTACTCCGGGTATTCGGATTTGGGGCTCGGTTTGCGCAGAGGGGCAGAGATGATAGAAAAAGCAAAGGACCCGGCTCGCAAGCCATTTTTGATCCTTCTCTCAGACGGAGGAACAGATTTGCGGCAAAATGCGGGTGGCAGGAGTGTGGCAGCATCCAACAAGGATGCGGAAACAGCTATCTCGAAAGCAAAAGCGCAAGGCTATCCGATCTATACGATTGGCCTCAATAGCGATGGCTCCGTCCAAAAGGATCAATTGAAAAAAATCGCAGAGGCAACAGGCGGAACTTCCTTTGTCACACAAAGTACGGATGACCTGCCCGAAATCTTCAATCAGATTTTTGCCAAGCATATTCAATCGCAGCTCGTGTCGGTGGCAGCGATGACAGCTACCGGTGGTTTGCAGGAAGTGACCGTGACCATTCCTAACTCCAGTATGCAGGAAGCGAACATCATCCTGTTGTCCAACAATCCGCTGCTGGAATCGCAAGTGTACTATCAATCGCAAAATGTCCATTTTATGAAATCGAAAAAATATTCGCTGATGAAAATCGAAAAGCCGAAGAAGGGGAACTATCTCGTTAAATTTAGAGGCAAACCCGGGGATTTGGTGAAAATCAATTTACTGGGGAATTACAGCTTGATGGCGGGTGTAGAGGTCAAGCCTGAACCTGTTATCAAGGGGAATCCTGCTACGTTTACTACCTATCTCCACCATCTGGAAGGGGGCAAACGACTGGATGACAAGGATGTGTACGCATCCATGCAAGCAGAACTGATCGTAAACGATCTCGCGGGAAAAAAAGAAGAAAAGGTCCCGATGAAGAATCTTGGTGATAGCTTTACGGTCGACTACGTCTTCCCTCACACGGGCAAGTACGAGTGGAAAATATTTATGAACGGCCCGGACTTTTATCGCGAGACGGCTTCGAGCGTTTTTGATATGACGAATATCGCGCCAGTTGCTGCCTCGGTCAATACCTTGACGATCGAGAAGGAAAACGGCGAGCAGGCTATCGATTTGGGTTCGTTCTTCACAGATGCCAATAACGACAAGCTGACCTATACCATTGTCACCGCTGATCCAGACGAACGATTTGTCGCTACGATCCAAGACGCGGCTCTGAAGCTGTCACCAGAGAAAAGCGGCACATCAGAAATCACCATTACCGCCACGGATGCGGAAGGAGCAAGCGTCACAGGCCCGCTCGTCATTACCGTGCATTCGGTATGGGATCGCTACATCACCATCGGCATAATTGTGTTGCTCGTAGCAGCGATCGGCTACGGTGTTTACCTGCTTACACGTCCTAAACCAGCCTTTGTAGGTCGTCTGGAAGGGTATTTCCTGCACACGGCAAGCGGTCGCGACATACCAGTCAAGTTTTGGCCTCTCGCCTCCTTCGGCAAGAAACAACGGATCACATTGCAGGAGTTGTTCACCAGTTTGGATGTGAATGAGCATTTACCCGAAGCGCAGAAGATTTACTTCCAGCCTGGAAAAAATCAGACGTTGCTCTTGGTCAACCATAGTCACTGCACAGTTGAGCGGGGCAAGGAAACCATGCCCCGACATAAAAAGCTCGTCCTCCAATACAATGACAAGGTGTATGTGACCTTCGAGGATCGGATGACGGAGATCGAAATTCGCTTTAAGAAATCGTCTAATGAGGAAGCTTCCTAAGAGAGAAGCGCGTCTTTCCTTTCCAAATCAGATGCTCTGCACGAATTGCTGCCGCAAACAGCTTGAGTGTGGGGCATCTTTTTTTCGAGTCGACAGCCAATCCCCACATGATGACATTCGCCAGCAGCAGCGGAACCCCAGGGTTTATCGTTCGAAGCGATGGCAAGCGATCCTCAATGACTCTTGCCGCCACATCAACGGGACGCTCTTTGGTCAGGCAGTAATACAGCGTGGCAGCCAGGCTGTAAATATCCGAGATGACTCCTTGCTTGGATTGACCCGAGTAAAACTCAAGCGGTGAATACCCTTCTGTCGTCACAATCGGCTTGGGTTCATCACTCACAAAATAAATCGCCGAGCCAAAATCAATCAGCACAGGCTGGCCAGCTTCGGTAACCAGGATGTTTTTGGGCTTGATATCGCGATGAATGATGCCTTTTTTGTGCAAATAGTCTAATCCGTCAAATATCGGAAGTACCGTCTGATGCAAAAATGCTCCCAGATCAAGCTCTGCTTGTGCTAATACATACGCATCCAGCGTCTTCCCTTTGCAATAGTCCACGACGAGATAACCTGTGCCATTTTCGGCAAAATGGTCGATGTATCCGATGATATTTTCATGATTCAGTTCTTTGTGTAGAGACGCCTCTTGCCAAAAGCCGTCTAGCAGCATGTCGAATTTGGTTTTTAACGATGGTCTGCGACAAATGACCTTCACGTGATCCAAATCTCGCATCGCCAATGCTTGAGGGAAAAACTCTTTGAGAATGAGTGTCCGCTTGCTTTTCATATGGTAGACCACATACACATTCGACAGCTCACTTGTGGAAATGATCTTTTTGATCCGATAAGCTTTTTGCAGGATCGTGCCTTTTTTCAGACCTCTTTCCCGTTCTACCTGTCCCATGTCATGGCCTCCCCTATCTTTCCTCTCAAAAAATGATAACGAAAGATGGGGGATTATGGCAATATAAAGAAAAAGGATGGAGAGGGGAATGATTGATCATGGCACATTTGGAATCGTTGTTTCACGTACAAGTTCCCGTGAAAAATTTGGAAGAGGCCATTGTCTGGTACTGCAATCACCTTGGCTTTTCCTTACAGGCGCGGTATCGTACTTCCGCTTTTCTTGCCCTGTCTGCCGGACCCACCTTGATGATATGGGAAACGGATGAAGAGACGTCCACAACCTTTACCGTTGATCATCAACCCATGCCTGTCTTTTTGTACACCACTTCCGATGTGCATGCACTCCATGATTATTTGCAGGCCCATGAAGTCTCGATTACCCACTACCAAAACGATGGCTTCGGATGGGTGCTCAAGTTTTTTGACCCGAGCGGAAACATGTGGGGCGTCATTCAAAAGAACAACTAGTCAGTTGGATATGGAAAACAAGAGATCGCACCCTATTCAAATCATAACTTGGGAAGATTTCTCACAGCTTTTTCTTTGCTGTTGCCGCTGCTCCCATAAGTATTGGCCGCGTTGATAAAACGGAAGCGCGATAAAGGTCAACAGCATAAGGATCGCGAAAATGAGCGGCCCTTGTCCAAAGCCGAGTACCTGGAGCAACACCCCGCCGATCCAGGCACACACACTCTGTCCCAGGAAGGCAAAACCGCTGGCTCCGTAATACGCTCCACGTAAATGCTGGGGGGCGATCTCCCCGATCAGGATATCTCCGACGACAAAGCACAAGATTTCGCCGATCGTAAATACCACCATCGACACGGATAGCCAAAACAAATTCGTAAATAGCCCGAAACCGAACAGCCCTAATCCAAACAAGAGACAGCCCACCTTCAACGCGGTCATCGATGAGTACCGCTTCATAAACTTGGCGAGCGGATATTGAAGTGCTAAAACCGAGATGGTATTCACTACAAATAAAAAGGAATACGCCTCTATTCGATCATGCCCAATGTACTGCGAGAGTGTGGTGTCCAGATGTGAGTAGGCACCAGCAACGAACAAATTCCCGAGCAACAAGTAAAGAAATACTTTGTCTGTAAAAACAATGCGTGCCATCTGATTCATAGTGACCGGATCAGCAGCCGCGTCCTTCTTCAACTGTTCCTTGAACATGACCATAAATACCACCAACACAACTGCGTACACAGCAAAAATGATGGCTGTGACGAGGAACGGTAGCAAGGACGTGCTCCCTGCACCCAGTTGCAAGCCGATTAATGGACCGATTGCTCCGCCCAGGTTGATCGCAAAATACCTGGCGTTAAAAGCCGCTGCCCGCTGATCATCCGACGTGACATCCGCCAGCAGGGCGCGTGCTGTGGGCTCAAATACGTTTCGAAAAAGACCGTTACAGGCACTTAAAACAAAGAACATCCACGTCTCCGTCGCAAAAACATACCCGATCAAGACGATGCTCCACGCTCCCATCGCAGTAATCATCACAGGATATCTGCCCAATCGGTCAGACAGTGCTCCCCCAGCAAAGCTGCTAATCGTCCCAACCAGCAAGCTGAGTGCGAGGATCGAGCCAACGATCGCCGGATCAATTCCTTTTACCTTTCCTAAATAAATGCCCAAAAACGGCAGCGTCATAAAAAAGCCTGTGCGTGACAAAAATGTTCCGATAATGACTCCCCATGCCACTGGATGAAATCTCATTCTCCCCATCTCTCTTTCCCATTCCCGTTTGTTATCTCTCGTGTTATCTTCAGTATATGGAACTAGAAAAAGGGGAAAAAGGGTTCGATTTGATTGAATCCGATCACCTTTTCGAGCATGCATTTTTATCTGAGAAATGAGGGCCTGCATGGTTACCGTTCTGCATTTTTTAGAGCTTCGTTCGTTTTTTCATCAAGAAGAAATCGGGAAACCATTCAATGTCACTATCGAAAAGCTGGCTGGGATTTGGCACTGTACGCCTCGCTACGCCAAGCTGATTGTCCGTAAGCTAGTCGAGTTGGGGTGGGTCGAATGGAAGGCGGGACGCGGGCGAGGGAATGTCTCGGTCATAACGCTTCATGCTGATTCCGATGAAATTCTTCTGGCCGAGGTCAAGCTGCAAATAGACAAGGGCGACATCAAAGAAGCAATGGACCTCATGAATCGCTACGGCAAAACAGCCGTCAAAGACCAGATCATGGATTGGCTCTCGGAAGGAATGGGCTTCTCCAGCGACTCTGTATCGAACCGTTCCCAAGATATCCTGCGCTTTCCCGTTTACCGCAGGATTGTGACGCTGGACCCTGGTCTGGTTTATTACCACTTCGATGCACATCTCGCGGGCCAAATTTTCAATACGCTCGTTCGTTACGATCTGAATAGTCGTTCGATTTTGCCTTCCATCGCCCACTCTTGGGAAAGCAGTCCAGATGCCACAGCATGGACCTTTTATTTGAAAAAGAACGTGCTGTTTCATCACGGACGGGAACTATCTGCTCATGACGTCGTTTTTTCCCTGAATCGGCTTCGCTTGCATCCAGACACGTATGAAGCAAGCTGGATGTTTCGTGACATAGATCAGCTTATAGCCATTGACAACAGAACTGTGCGCATCCAGCTTAAAGAACCCAATTACTTGCTTCTGAGGCTGTTGGCGACGATACCCGCAAGCATTGTTCCAGAAGAAATCGTTCGGCAGGATGAGAAAGGCTTTGGAGAAAAGCCAATTGGAACAGGACCCTTTCAGCTGGTCCGACTTAACGAGGGGATCTGTATTCTAGAAGCATTTCCTGCTCATTTTCTGGGGAGACCGCAGTTGGATCGTGTGGAAATTTTGATTTTTCCCGAGTTGGACATGGGGTGCCTAAAAGAACCAAATTGGGCGTCTGTAATGGTGTCGCACGGTGTCCAGTCGAAAGCACTAGCATTGAAGGAAGCCGTCATTCAGGATGGTCAGGACTGGTGCGATACGGAGGCGTTTTTTTCGTGCTGTAATTTGCTTGTTTTTAACCAGTGGGAGAGCGGTCCACACAATCATTTCAAGTTCCGTCAGGCGCTTGATAAGCTGATTGATCGCGATCAAATGATTGCCGATTTGGGCGGTGATCGCATCTATCCCGCAAAAGGCTTCCGCACGTATCACCCTGTTTTAAGGGAGGTAAGAGCGAAAGAGAACGAGCAGCCCTGCCATGCCGAAATCATGTCCCTGCTACAGGAAAGCAACTATCAGGGAGAAACATTGCGTCTCGTGACCACAGCCTACCATGAAGAAGATGCGCTATGGATTCAACAACGATGCCGCGAGTATGGCATTCATCTGGAAGTCGCTGTGAGAGAACCATGGGAATTTTCGAATCGCGACTGTTTGCCCGAACATGACTGCCAGTTGTACGGCAATGTGTTTAGCAGCGATCAAATTAGCGAGCTGGAGATGTATTTGCAAAGAAATTACTTTCTCCCCGCATTTGATGAATCGTTGGCTTTTGCCATCAACGAGGAGATTTGCCTGACGTTTCAGGAGCCAGACAGGCTTGCGCGGGAGCACCATCTCGCCAGGATTGAGGCCATGATTAAAGAAAACTATGCTGTTTTGTATCTCGTTCAGAAAAAGACCCTTACGTCGTTCCACAAGTCTCTACGAGGCGTGTCGATCAATTCGTCGGGCTGGCTGGACTTTCATAAGATCTGGTTTCAGCCGGAGTCGTTGCACCAGCAGTTGTAAGAAGGAGCTGTGGAGGGGGAAGAAGTGCATTTCCAGTTTACGCTTCGGCCTCCGCCCTGCTGTGGGTATAACTGGCCGCTCCGAAATAAATGGCGGGCTCCAGAGGCTCTTGGACTGGAAATACACTTCTTCCCACGCGGCTTTTGTAAAAAAAGGTGATGCTAGAAGCCATTCTTAGAAGGATTATGAAAGCATCCCTGAGTTGACCTCTAAAAATGGGGTAAAACCAGGAAGAAAACGAAAGCTGTACGGAAGTCCGGTCACATGTTTGGAAGGAGACCGCCCGTACGAAGTGAGGTTACAGGCGACTGGAAAACATGTGACAGGGGTTCGCCCCGACCACAGCCGTCCGGGGACATCTTTATTCTTTCATGCTAAAAAAGCAATCCAAGAGCGAGCCTTGGACTGCTTTTTTATTTAGAAACTATTTTGACTGGTGATAGACTTCTTTACCCGCAACAAACGTCATGGTCACGTCAAATTGTGAATTCAATACCGTAATATCTGCATCATACCCTGCCGCCAAACGTCCTTTTCGCTCGCCGATGCCAAGGATGCTTGCTGGTGTCAGGGAAGCCATTTCCACTGCATCTGGCAAAGAGACACCACTCAGTGTCACCATATTGTCGACCGCCCGATTCAGCGTCAAAATGCTTCCGGCAAGCGTCCCATCAGCGAGCTTCGCCTGATTATCTTGAACGTGAACCTCTTGTCCACCGAGGTCGTACGTCCCTTCACCCATCGCGGCTGCACGCATGGAATCGCTGACGAGGGCGAGACGTTCTGCCGTTTTGACCCGATACAAAATCTTCATGACTGCTGGATGCACATGGATGCCATCTGCGATCAGCTCTGTGCTCAACTGCTCATGATACATCGCGGCGCCAACTACGCCCGGCTCCCGATGATGCAGCCCTGTCATGGCATTGAAGCAATGGGTAAAATGGCGTACGCCCGCATCCACCGCTTCCGTCGCCTGAGCGAACGTAGCGCCTGTATGTCCAGCAGACACGATGACATCGCGTTCTTTTAACCAGGCAATCGCTTCAAGTGCTTCCGGTTGTTCAGGCGCAATCGTCACGACCTTGATCAGACCTTCTGATAGTCCGTAGAGCTTTTGCACTGCATCGAGCTTGGGTATCGCGATGTTTTCTTCTTTTTGCGCTCCCTTGTAACGAGGATTGATCCACGGACCTTCCAGATGGATGCCGATCGCTTGTGCCCCCGGAAGCCCTTCCCTGCTGTTCTGAGCGATGTTTACCAGTACCTTCTCTAATTGATCATAAGGAGCCGTCATCGTCGTCGCCAAAAACGACGTCACTCCATGCCGCGCGAGTGCAGTCGAGATGGCCTGAAGTGATTCCGGTGTCCCGTCCATCGTGTCGTATCCGTCAATCCCATGCATGTGCATATCGACGAAGCCAGGGCAAATCCAGCCATCCTCTACTGTCATCACATGATCTGGCAAAGCTTTTCCATACGCATCAGCCTTGCCAGCATAGGAGATCGTTCCATTTCCCACGACGACGAGACCATTATGCAATTCATGTCCATCTGCGACAAGGTTACCCTTGAGAGCGTATTCCTGATTCAATTTGATTTCCTCCGTCTTTCGCGTGGCTTTCTCTGCACGTTTTTATTCTACTGAGGTTGCCCCAGATTGCTGCAAATCCTCGTCGTTTCCGCTGCCAGCTTTTCAACCAGCTCACCCGCGCTAATTTCTTGGCTGAGTGGAGCTGCCTGCCCCGCCCACATCGACATGTACGCACTTTGCTGCTGCTTGCCCGCAGCGGCTCGAATGTCTTTGGTCAGGGCATTTTGTACCGGATAGGTCGGAAGCTCAGGATCAAGCGGGGCGAGTGTTGTCATAAACTCATTTTGAATGCCCCTTGCCCATTTTCCAGAGAAAGCACGTGTCATCACGATGGACTCTTCTTTCGTCTCCAAAATGGCCTTCTTGTGCAGGGCATGTGCTCCGCTCTCCTTGCAGGTCAGAAAAGCCGTTCCGAGCTGAGCCGCCTGTGCCCCTAGCGCGAGTGCTGCTGCGATCCCTCGCCCATCCATGATCCCTCCAGCCGCGATTACGGGAATCTTGACCCGATCCACGATTTGCGGGACGAGCGCCATTGTTCCAATCATATTGCTTGGTGAATCCGGCAAAAAGGACCCTCGGTGCCCGCCTGCTTCGCTGCCTTGGGCGGCAATCATATCGACTCCGCTCGCTTCCAATGCAATCGCTTCGCGAACGGTTGTCGCTGTTCCGATGACAGTGATTCCCCGCTGCTTCAACTCTGCCATCAAGCGATGATCCAGAACACCAAAGGTAAAGCTGAAAACAGCGGGCTGTTCCTCCAAGACAACAGCCATCTGCTCAGCAAACGGCTCTGTAAATTGCGTCACCTGCGGATTGTGCGGGATGCCCAATCGATCTCGCACATCATTCATGGCCTGGGCAACGCCTTCTGCGATCGGCTGATCCGCATCGAAATCTTCGGGAATAAACAGATTCACGCCAAACGGTTTGTCTGTTAACGCCCGAATGGACTTGATCGCCCCACGAATCTGCTCAGGAGACATATATGCGGCACCGAGCGTTCCGAGTCCCCCCGCTTCTGAGACAGCGGCTACCAGGGCAGGTGTGGTCGCTCCCCCTGCCATTGGCGCCTGAATAATCGGCCATTTCAAATGGAAACGCGAAGTGATAGGATTGTTTGTCCACATGGTTTTCCCACTCCTCTATATTGGTTTACTTGGTTGATTGGTCGTCGCTGCGAATCCATTCCAGAAACTGAGCCAACACCCGGGCGGTTAACCCCCAGATGACACGCCCGTCCACCTCGTAAAACAAATGCTCGACCGTCCCTTTTCGCCACGGATATCGCTTGCCACCCGGGATCAGATGATAAGGAAAATCCTCTTCGGGCTCGGTCATGACAGAGGAAAGATACTTCGCTGGCTGCGTTGCCAACAGACGATCGAGTGGAAGGATAAAGACCTCTCCGACCTCGTCTGGATTCGGCTTCATATCAGGAATTCCTTCCACGTATCCAATAAAGGGCGTAATGATAGAGGAGCCTGGCCCAATCACCTGATCGAGCTCGCCTACATAATGAATCTGCTCAAGTGGAATACCCAGCTCCTCGCTTGTTTCCCGAGCAGCCGTCGCCCAACGAGATTCGTCGCTCTTCTCAGCTCGCCCTCCCGGAAAACATACCTCATTAGCCTGTCGCCGCATGGTACTGGCTCTTTTTTCAAATAAAATGCCTGTCTGGTTGTCAGCCATGTTGACGAGTGGGAGCAAGACACTGTATGCGCCGATCGTCCCTCGTTCACGTTCTTGCAATCTCTTGGAAATCTCCTTGATAGCAGGAGCAAGGGAAGCCGCCCCTGATTCTAGTGGTAGGTACTGGGAAACCTCGATCAAATTATGGTCCGGATCACGGAAATACACAGAACGAATCGGCCCGATGGCGCCTGTTTTTGGAACAGGTCCTTCCACCAAATGGACGCCGCATGCATGAATATGCTGAATGACTTGCTCCAGTGAAAGCGATGTGACAAGACACAGATCAGCGGAGCCTGCGACTGGATGCATCGCTTTTGGCTCCCGTTCTTGTCCGAGTTGATGCAAATTGATTTTTTGCTGGCCGAAGTGCAGAGCCTTCCTGCCGTCGCCAAAGGTTACAACCTTCATTCCCAGGACTTTTTCGTAAAAGTGACAGGTTGCTTCGATGTCTTTTACCGTCAAAACCAAGTGGTCTAATCGATCGATCATATGCCTTTACTCCTTCTCGTCCCGATACATGCTCATGCTGTTATTATAGCAAACACAAGGCGGTTGCTTCTTCTCCCCATTGTCCTCCAACATTTCCCTCTTTTCAATTCCCAAATTGCCTCATCCCCACTTCTCCCTATACAAAAACGAGCGTCTTCCTCGTACCTAAACGGGAAAACGCTCGCCAAATCCACTATTTGCAAAAACTATGCTTTTGAACGTGCCAGCAAGTACAAGAAATACGGAGCACCGATAACGGCTACCACGATACCAGTCGGAATCTCTGACGGCTGCATGATCCAGCGTCCGATGGTATCAGCCACGATGACCAATAGCGCACCCGTCAGCGCTGATGTAGGCAAAAGCATCTCATGCTTTGGCCCCACTAGTCTGCGGGCCAAATGCGGACCGATCAACCCGACAAAACCGATGCCTCCGCTCACTGCCACGCAGGCAGCGGCAAGCCCGACTGCGGCAGCCAGCAGCTTCAATTGCTCTTTGGCAACGGGTGCACCCAAGCCTTTCGCCAACTCTTCTCCCAAATTGAGCACGTTCATAACACGTGCTTTGTAAAAAACATAGGGGATTAAAATGGCGATCCAAGGCAGCAACGAAAGAACGAACTTCCAGTTGGTCCCCCAAATACTACCCGCGAGCCAAGTCGCCACAAACTGGTATTTGTCCGGACTCAGCTTCAGCGTCAAGACGATCATCGCAGCACTCATCCCAGCCGCCACAGCAATCCCCGTCAATACGATACGGGTCGGAGACAATCCCTTATGCCTTTTATAGGACAATGCGAAGATCAGCGCTGCTGTCACGCTGGCTCCAATCAACGCCAACACTGGCAGCAAAAAAACAGGTGCCGCAGACGTTGATGGGTAAAACGAAATGAACAACATCACCATCAAGCCAGCACCAGCGTTGATCCCTAAAATACCAGGTTCGGCCAACGCGTTGCGAGAAATCCCTTGAATAATACACCCGGATACGGCAAGTCCTGCCCCGATCAAGAGGGAAATAACAATCCGCGGCAGGCGGAATTCAAACAAGATCAAGCTTTGTTTGTCTGTTCCTGAACCGATTAGCGTCAGCAGGAGATCGCTTGGTGACAACCGTATGTAGCCTGTGTTCATACTGATGATAAACGCGATAACAATGAGGATAGCGAGTATCGCCATAACTGCAAAAGCTCTATTTCTTTTACGCGTTTGGTAATGGGAAACAATATGCTGCATGATTACATCTCCCTTCTTTCTTTACGCGCCAAGTAAAGGAAGAACGGTACACCGATAAGCGCAATAAGTGCCCCTAACGGCGTCTCATACGGCGGATTTACCATTCTTGCGGCCAAATCGGCGAAAACAACGAGCAGGCTGCCTAAAATGGCCGAGCAAGGAATGATCCATCGGTAGTCGACCCCAACCAAAAAGCGGGTCAAATGCGGAACAATCAATCCAACAAAGCCTACAGCCCCAACAACGGCGACTGCTGATCCAGCCAAAATCAGGACGATGATCATGCCTGCCAGTTTCACTAACGCCGTACGCTGCCCCAATCCTTTCGCTACATCTTCTCCAAGACTGAGCATCGTAATGGAACGCGACAGCATCATCGCTCCAATAAGGGCTGCGAGAATCCACGGAAACATGACTTCAAGCTGAAACCACTTGGTTCCCGCCACACCGCCTGCATACCAGAAGGCCAAATCTTGTCCGATTTTAAAGTAAAGGGCAATCCCTTCGCTTAACGCAGACAATAGTGCGGTCAATGCGGCTCCCGCCAAAACGAGGCGCACCGGAGTCAAGCCGCCTTTTGCCAAGGAACCAATCCCGTAAACCATACCGGCCCCAACGCCAGCGCCCAAAAAGCTGTAGAGAATCAGATACATGAACGGCAGACCCGGGAAAAAAGCGAAGCAGAGAGCCAAAACAAATCCGGCCCCTGCGTTCAACCCAAGCAATCCGGAATCTGCCAGCGGGTTGCGTGTCATCCCTTGCATGATCGCACCTGCAACAGCGAGGCTGGCCCCGACCATTGCACCGCCGAGCAGACGCGGCAAACGAATCTCCTGAATAATTTGGTGTTGCGTAATATCAGGATTAAATTGAAAAATAGCTTCCCATACGACAGCAAAGTGGATGTCGGCTGCTCCAAATGACACAGACAAAAACATCCCCAGTATTAATGCGAAAACCCCGCCAGTCAAAATGAGAGTCGCTGCCCAAGGGCGAGAGCGAAACGCAACCGGCTTTCCGTTATTCCCCTCTTTCAGAGAATGTGCGTGTTGACTCATACGTGCCACCTTTTTTTCGTTAGTTTGGAGCTGAGTTGCTTTTGTTGATATTGATTCTTATTATCATAAAAGAATTTTAGGCGATGCATGAAAACTGTGTCAATGGACAATCGCGAACTTGTCTTTGTACATTTACGCTAATACTTTTAGGACTTCATCGACCTTTTTTCCGTTGGCGATCACACCGTGATTCATCCAGGTCATGAAATCCACCTGATACGCCCGATTGCTTTGGACAGCAGGAAGCGCTTGCCACACGGGATGGTTGAGCTGTAGCTGTTCGGCACCTGGTTTTCCCTCATGCCATTTGTCAAAGGCGAAAAAAATATGATCAGCATCCAGCGTAGACAGCTCTTCCCACGATACCCCTTCTCTCACCTGCTTGGCAAATTGTTTTATTACGAAAGGAGCCGGCTCCATTTCCAGATCTTGAAACAAAACCTGCGATGTGTAGTTTTTCTCCACGAGGATTTGATCAGCCGAGATGCGCAAGAAGGCTATCTTCTGCCCTTTGAGACTGCGTCCTATCACATTTTTGGCAGCTCTTACTTTTTGTTCATACTGCTCTATTGACTGCTCTGCCAATTCGCTTCGGCCCAACCGATCACCGAGGGTACGCAATGTTTTTCGCCACTCAGGACCGAACTGCCGAATCACGCATGTAACGGCAATCCGGGCACATTTGGCATACACATCCGCCTTCCAGCCTGTACACTCCCGAAGCATAATGACATCTGGGGCACGACTGGACAAGAGCTGCACGTCATCTGTCAGCACATCGTACGTCGGTACATCATGTAGGCCCAAATAGTCCTGCTTGCCCCAATATGTATGCGCCCATTGAACGACGGGTCGAATGCCAAGGGCCAGCAAATAATCCTCCATATAAAGAGAGACGACTCGTAAATCATCCCGATGGATGTTGCGATATTTACCTGGCGCGAGCCCTACACGCTGCTTGAAACGACGATTGAAGTAATACTCACTGTTGAAACCGACGTTTTGGGCAATCTCGTTGATCCGATCACCTGTCATGAGCAGGAGTTGCTTCGCCCGATTGATCCGCAGTTGATTCATGTAATCGAGCGGTATCTCTCCCGTCATTTCCTTGAAGAGCTGCGTATACCGCCAACGTGGAACATTCGCTTCCTGTGCTAGCTGGTCTACGGTCAGCGCCTCTTGATAGTGCTCCTCTACATACGCAATTGAACGTTCAACAGCCCGCCTCGGGTCCAAACTTGTATTGCCTGGTACATTTTGGAGGGCCAAAACGCATAGCAATTCCTCAAACCGCACGTGATTATAGAATCGTTGCAGCGCCTCCGTGGCATCCCGATGCTTGTAAATCTCCGCAATCAATTCAACGACACGTGAAAAAGGCGTACAGGTCAACTCCCCCATACAGAAAAAAGCCTCGGAAGCTTGCTCCTCCATCGGAGCTCCCGTGTGGACGACACGAAAAGTCAGATAATAGTAGTCGAGAACGTGACTCGTGCAACTGATCCAAACGTTCTGACGCGGTGCTGCAATCCAGCAACGCTCCCGAGAGAACCGATATGTCGATGATTCGATTTCAATGAGCCCCTCTCCGTCTGTTGCTACAATCATCGCGTAGTCTTCCGGCTCTTGATAGTCCTGCCATCTTTCCACATTTACTTTTTGCATGGACGTCATTGCGAAAAATGATGGTGGAGATAGCTTGGCCCTGGATGCTTCGTTATTCATCTCCCTCACCCTTTTCTTGAGAATGATTATCATTTACTATTATAATGAGTAAACATCCCGACGGCAAGCTCCACAAATGAAAAAGAAAGCGCATCAATCAAAATGACACGCTTTCTCTCTTGAACTCGATTACTTTACAAACGCTTTGACCAAATCGTCTGCCTTCTTCATATTGGCCAGCATGGCACCAGATTGCCAATGTGTCCGCTCCATTGGGTAGACATGACCTTTTTTCACAGCAGGAACCGATTTCCAGATCGGGCTCTCCAAAATCTTGAGCGCATCCTTGTTTTCTTCCGAAGTCCACGTGCCGTTCGACGGGAACACAATGATATGGTCTGCATCAATAGCCGGGATAGCTTCTTCTGATAACACCACGTGCGTTTCTTGATTTTTGGCAGCAGAATACGGCGTAAGTCCCAGCTCCTTATAGAGCATGCCTGTGTAAACATTGCTATCTCCGAAAAGGGCCAAATTCGGCTTATTTCCCACATTCAAACGAATGACGGCCACCGTTTCGTTGCCAATTGCCTTTTCTAGCTTTGCCTTGGTATCCGCAATTTTCTCATTGTACTTTTGGATCGCTTCGTCTGCTTTTTCTGGAACACCTAGGACCTCGGCGATTTTCTTGAGTCTTCCAATCGTGTCGTTACGGAGTTCATCCGGTAGCTTGTACGTAGGGGCTACCTTGCTGAATTCCTCGTATTTCTTGGGATCAGCGTAGCCATCCACAATGATGATATCCGGGTTGGCTGCAAGTAACGCTTCAATACTTCCTGTAATATCAAAAAGCGGCACGTCCAGACCGAGGTAATCCTGTTTGCCCCACGCCGGGTGATACCACTGGACAACGGGAGTCACACCCAGTGCTGTCAAGAAGTCCTCCTGATAAATCGCCGCTACCCGCTCTGGCTTTACCGGAATCTCTACATCGCCATAGGCGTCTTTCACCACTTTGGTTTTCGCAGCCTTGTTCTCCGTCGATGCTGGTTGCTCTGTCGATGCTTTCTGCTCAGTGGATGTTGGCTCCGCTGCTTTTTCTGTACACGCAGTTAACACGAGCATCATGATCAACATTAATGCTATCATTGCCACTCCTGCATTCCGAACCGTTCTGACCATCTTTCTACCCTCTCTCGCATCTGTTGATGATTATCGAATTGATATTCATTCTCACTATTTGCATTCTGATCATATTTGTTTCCTCTCTATCTGACAATGCATTTTCTCCACTATTTTTTGTCCAAACTCTACAACGGTCCGTGTGAAATCCTTCCCTTTGTACAAAATCAATGATGGGTATCTGACGTTTGTCCATTGAGCTGGTAAGCTATATCTGATAATGATTATCATTGAAAACAAACAGATTCAAACGACTACTGGGGGAAAATGAAAATGAACCAAATGCGCAGTATAAGCGGAACGCTAGGAATCTTCGTACTGGCTGGCAGCTTGCTCATCGGATGCAGTCCATCTGCTTCTCAGACAACGAGCGAAGCGAACAGCGCGGCAAGTCAGAAAAACCAGACGCGACCATATACGGATTATCTCGGGCATGCAGGCAACATCCCGGTCTCTCCCGCACAAATCATCTATTCCGGTGAGACATTTGGCGATATGCTCGCGTTGGGCGTGAAGCCGATTGGGGGATTCGGGTACGCCAACCAAATCTTTGAAGACCAACTGCACGATGTCGAGAATGTCGGTTTTCCCATTAATCTCGAAAAGGTTCTGGAATTACAGCCCGACCTGATTATCCATGCAAATACCGAAGAAAAAGAATATGAACAGCTAGCCAAAATCGCCCCTACCGTCATTTTTGATACATTCGCGCCTTTGGAAGAACGGATGACCCAGCTCGGTGATATTCTTGGGAAACCGGAAGCAGCTACCAAATGGCTTGATGATTACAAGCGCAAATCGGAGGAGATGTGGAAGAAGCTGAAGGAGTCTGGCATCATGAAAGAAGGAGAAACCGCCTCTGTCTTTACCTATTATCCGGGTGATCGGCTATTTGTCATGGCAAGAACAGGGCTTTCCCAAGTCCTCTACGATACAAATGGATTCAAGCCCACCGCGCCCATTCAGGAAATACTCGATGCACAAAAAGGATTTGAACTCATCTCTGTAGAACGTTTGCCCGAAATAGCGGGAGATCGTATTTTCATTCTGAACACTTCGAGCGAGGAAGCTGAGAAATCAACGCAGGAGCTGCTAAAATCACGCATCTGGAGAGACCTGCCTGCTGTTAAAAACGGATCTGTCTACTTTATCGACATCGAAAAATCTAGCAGTGATGCCACAACAAGAGAATGGCTCCTGCAAAAGATTCCTGAAATCCTGGCGAAGTAATGAAACGAGAGAAGCTTTTCAACAATGATTGAAAAGCTTCTTTCTTTTGTATACGAATGATAAAATGAATGATAATGATTCTCATAAAAAAGGATGGTACAACCGATGCTGCATTCTATACCACCTCAGCCCCTGCTCGGTTCCCTTCATTTTCAGTTGTGTAAAGTAGAGCGGACGGCTAGTCCTTTCCCCACTCCCTTCCATACCCTGCTCTTCTTCACAAAAGGTTACGGCAGCCTCCGTATTCACGACCAAACGATTTCACCTTTGGCAGGAAAGTGTTTTTTGCTATCACCGTCTACTCCTTTTGCTATCGAATCCTTGTACGATAGCGCGATTGATTGCTACCAAATCTCGTTTACCATCATCCAGTTCGATGCAAACAATAGTCCCCAATCTTACCCATACGCACTGCTAGGTGGTCGTATCGAGCTGTCCGCTCACCCCTCTTCCCGGCTTTTGCGCTTATGTGACGCTTTGCTTTTGGGCCGTTCCACTTCTTCTGAAATGGACAGCTTTTGGCAGCAATTGCGGTTCCAGAAGCTGCTCGGTTTTTTGCTGGAGCAAAATCTCTCTCCTGACATTACCCCTAGCAAGAGCAAAGAGGTCGAGAACAGCATTCGTTATATCCAGCAAAATTATCAAGAGAACATAACGGTCAAGCAGTTGGCACAACTGGCCAATGTGCCATCGTGGCAGTACACGCTGCTCTTTCGCCAGTTGACGGGTAAAAAGCCTTTGGAATATGTGACCGAGCAGCGTATTCATCATGCGAAAAAGCTCTTGAAAAGCTCGAACGATTCATTGCGGGACATCGCCTCGCAGGTCGGCTTCACGGATGAGTATTATTTCAATCGTCGCTTTCGAAAGTCGACCGGTTATACGCCAAGGCAATATTCCAGGCTGACTCACCGCATGGAGCTCGTGCAGGACTGGGCCGGTCATGAGGTAGAGATCCCCCTTCAGCCACAACGTATCATTTATATTGGGGAGACCTTTAATGATTTGCTCGCGCTCCAGGTGGAAAATATCATCGGTGGGAATTTTACCTGGATGGAACGAACGATCTACCGAGACAGGGTAAGACACATGCAGGATATCGCCTTTCCCGTTGACTATGATCATTTGACGACATTGAAGCCAGATCTAATCATTTTCGCGAACGCGGAAGAAGACAAATACAAGCAGATGAGCCGGATTGCCCCAACGCTCGCCTTTCATTCATTTGCTTCGCTGGAGGAACGGTTACATACACTCGGAGATTGGCTGGGGAAAAAGGATGAGGCGCGAGAATGGCTCAGGAAATATCACACGAATGCTACTACTATGTGGAATCAGCTACGCTCCGAGCTTGTGCCGGGTGAGACTGCATCCGTCTTTATCCATGAGCATGGCGGGCGTCTGTTCGTAATGGGCACTTCAGGACTTTCCTCCGCCCTTTACCATCCAAACGGTTTTTCTCCTGTGGATAAAATTCAAGAAGTACTGCAAGCTGGCTACGGTTTTATCGAAATTCGAGAGGAGGACATCCCCCTGTACGCAGGTGATCGGATTTTTATGCTGCTGTCCGAAGACCCCGAATCGCGTCAGGCTACCGCCGCATTCATACAAAGTGAAAGGTGGCACAGTCTGCCTGCCGTTCAAAACGGCTATGTCTATTTTGTAGAAGCGCAAAAATGGAATTACGGCGCTGCTCTTACCAGAGAGAGATTGCTGCATATGCTGCCACGTTTGCTGCGCCATTCTTCCTGAAGCAAACAGGCCAGCTTCCCTGTCGTGGGGAATCGCTGGCCTGCTCACTACTACTCCTCTGCTACCATCCATGCTACATTTTTTGCTTGGAGTCCTTTATTCCATTCTGCTGGTGCTGCCGTATCGCTGATCACGATGTCAACCTCTCCCAAGTCTGCGATCTTGCACAATGTGCTGACCCCGATTTTGGAGTGGTCCGCTAGCACAATACTTTCATTGGCATTTTCGATGAAACAACGGGCGAGTTCCGTTCGATCCGGCTCATAGCAGGTCAAGCCTTTTTGGAGCAAGATGCCGTCTGCCGCGATAAACGCCTTGTCCACATAAAATTGTTTCATCATCTTCTCTGCATAGGTCCCGCTTACCCGATGATGCTTGGCGCTCACCTTTCCACCCAGGAAGTAGATGTCTGCCGCAAGCATTCCATTGTTTTGGTACTCGATTAATCGATTCAGCGCCGTGATCGAGCTAGTGAGGATCGTCAAATCTTTTTTCGTCTCGAGAAAGCTGATCATTTGCAAAGTCGTTGTCCCTTCATCGATGACAATGGTATCGCTGTCTTGCACCAAGTCCGCCGCCAGCCGCCCAATTCGTTTCTTTTCTTCCGCTCGCAAGACTTCACGGGCAAAATGAGAGGGCTCAGAGCGCTCCACTGTCAGCTTTACTGCCCCGCCATAAACGCGCTTCAGTTTTTTCTCCGCCTCCAGCTCTTCCAAATACCTGCGGATCGACTCAGACGAGACTTGCAGCTTTTTGACCAGTTCATTGGTCCGCACCTTGCCATTGGAATTGATCAACTGCAAAATGATTTGCTTACGCTCTTCCCCGAACAACGACACGCCGAATGTCCCCCTATATCGTACTTTACGTCATTTCGATCTTCTCGCCATGGATGTAAATCTGACGTTTTGTCAGCTCATGAAAAATCACAGCCGGATCAAATGCTTCTTCTGGTGTTATGACGCCAACAGCTTTTACGTTTCCTTTTGCGATCTGCTCAGTCGCAATCGCCAGCGGGATTCCTACGTTGCGGGTATAGGCGCGCAGCCCAGCCCAGTCAGCTACAGAGCCGTCTGATGCCGGATGTGTATGGTACAGGACGTGTCCGACTTTGCGACCGTCCTTGGTACCTGTTACCTCGACATGAAGCGAATACCCGTATAATGCCGTCTCTTTTCCCTCTCTAGAATTGTAGAGGTATTGGGAGATACAATCAAGGATTCCCACCTTTGTTTCCCCTACCATGATGGGGTCGTTCCGCAAAAAGCCATAATCATAGAGGGCTTTGACCAGCTCCATGTTTTGCTTCGGCCATGTTCCCCGCACCTCGATCAGCTTTACCCCTTTTGGAGACAAAGCCTGTGCGAGCGTTTTTGTCTCTGCATGTGGAATGATGTACTGAATTGTTTTTCCATACGGCTCAGGAAGCTTTATTTCGCGTGGGCGAGCAAATGGCGGGACTTGAATGAACGCGCCATTTTCATAGACGACGCGCCCTGGCAAATCTGGATCATACTCATAGGTCGTCGTCTCTGTGATCGATTTGGAAAAGGCAATCGGGCGAAAGGAGCCGTGGCTGACGCGGACTTCGTCGACTTCATCGAGCTGGTTCGCTGCATGCATCGCCATCATTTGGGTCAGTCCAGGCGTCATGCCAAAGCCAGGCAGGCAGGTCTTCCCATGAGCGCGGAAGATCGCATCCGATGCGTTTTCTTCCCCAAACCCGTTCAAATTGATGCCATGGCAGCCAGCCTCCGCAATCGCAGCAGTAGACAGACCGTTCAGTGTGATGGTGGTTCCGTCCATGACGATGTCGTATCCGCGCATTTTTTGGACCGTATCCGCATGATCGCGTACATTTACCGGTACAAAATCTACGCGTGGATCGTTCAGCCACTCGACTACCTTGCGACCTTCTTCTTCATTAAAATCGCCGATCGTAATCTGCTCAAAATCCGAATGCATCACGAGATCGAGCACAGCTTCCCGACAAATATTTCCCGCTCCACCCAAGCAAAACACTTTCATCACGCTAGCCTCCTATTATTTACTCCAGCCAGAAACGATTGTTTTCCATTGCTGCGATTAATCTCTCGATATCCTCTGGGTAAACCTCTCCGATATTGCCAATCCGAAACGTGTCCGCTTGCGAGATTTTGCCCGGATAAATGACGAAGCCTGCCTGCTTTAGCCGCTCATACAACTGTGCGAAGGTGAATGCTTCGCTATCAGGAAAATAAAAGGAAGTAATGAAGGGCGATTGCGATTCTTTTGGCAACAGGATGCGAAAACCGTTGCGCTCCATGCCTTCTGCGAGTAGCTGCTGATTTCGCTGGTAACGCTCGTACCGTTTTTCAACTCCCCCTTCTGCCTCAAGCTCTATCAGGGCTTGATAAAAGGCGCGCACGACATGAGTCGGAGAAGTATAGCGCCACTTTCCGTTTTGCTCCTCCATCGTCTTCCATTGGCTGTACAAATCGAGGGACAATGTACGGGCGATCCCTTTGCATTTGATGAGCGCAGACGTTTTAGCAATGACAAAGCCGAAGCCAGGCACACCTTGGATGCATTTGTTTGCGCTTGAGATCAGGAAGTCGATTGAGAGCGCTGCTGCGTCCATTGGAATGCCACCGAAGCTGCTCATCGCATCTACGATATAGACTTTTCCGTACTTCTTGGCGACTTCTCCAATTTCTTTGATGGGATTGAGCATGCCCGTAGTTGTTTCTGAATGCACGACAGCCACATGCGTGATCGTTGCATCCGCCGCTAATCTCTGCTCCAATGCCTCTGCATCGGCTTTTGTCACTTCGCCAAAATCAATGACCTCCGTCGCGATTCCATGGACTTGTGCCATTTCCACGATCCGATCCCCGTAGGCGCCATTCGTCAAGACGAGCAGCTTGCCGTCTGCGGGAATCGCACTGCTCACCACCGCTTCCACACAAAAGGTCCCGCTGCCTTGCATCAAAACGCTCGTATACTCCTCTACCTGCGAGGTTGCCAATCGGACGAGCTTCTGACGGATTGCCTGTACCAGTTCATTGTAATCACGATCCCACGTGCACCAATCTCGGAGCATTGCTTCGCGTACGGTTGTGGAAGTGGTCAATGGTCCGGGGGTGAGCAACAAGTACGGATTATCGGTTGATCTTGTCTGATTCATGGTCTCTCTCCTCCTGCATGACGCATCTCGATCTTTTTCAGCACCTCATCCAAGCATCCGATCTCCTCGATCACGTAGTGCGCACCCGCCGCCATCAGTCGTTCTGTTGCGATAGCCAGCCTTTTATCCAGCTCTTCCTGTGGCATACTCGTCACTTCCTCCAAGGACAGGCCAAGCTCGCTTCCACCCTTCAGAACGCCAACGGTCCACATCCCGGCGTTTCTTCCTTCTTTCATATCGCTTGTCGTATCACCGACTTTGACCATCTCGTTCATTGGATATACGTCCAGCAGGATCGCATTTTGATAGCACATCCATGGATATGGACGTCCAGCAGGCACTTCACTTGGAGTGACAAGTGCATCTGGTTCGTAGCCCTGTTGTTTAGCCGATGCTGCAACGACGTTCATCATTTCCCTCGTGTAGCCTGTGGTCGATCCGATTTTGATTCCTTGCTCGCGCAGTCGCCCTACCAATTCCATTGCTCCCGGAACAGGAGTGGCATACTCGTGCAGCGTCGCCATCAGCATCGGTTCGAAGTCGGCGTACAATTCGTCCACATCCGCTTCATTCGGAAGTCGACCGTAACGCTCTTGCCATAGCGCTGCTACCCGCTCCATTTTGCACAGCGCCTGGATATGATCGCGCTTGAGCATCCCCATCGGTTCGCGCGCTTCTGCTGCTGTCAGCTCAATCCCCCGTTTTTTGAACACCTGCAAAAAGACAGCTAAAGGAGCGAAACATCCGTAATCTACCATCGTTCCTGCCCAATCAAATACGACTGCTTTCATGCTTTATGCCACCTGACCTTTCTCTTGGTAGGACCCTGTTGTCCGCTTGCGAAGTTTGGATGCGATCCATTCTGCACCAGCACGTGCGATGATGTTGAGGAAGACGATCAATACCGACATCGCTGCTGCTGGAGCCACATCCCCTGCGTCATCCATATTGACGATGGAGACAGATGCCAACTTGAAATCCGCTGCGTACAGAAAAACAACTGCCGAGATCGTCACCATCGAGTTGATGAAAAAGTACACCGCCATCTCGACAATCGCCGGCATACAGACGGGAATCGTGACGCGCCACAATAGCTTTGTCTGCGAGACCCCCATGGACTCTGCCGCTTGCTCGAACTCGGGATCGAGCTTTTTCAACGCGCTCGTTGCTGTGATAAAGCCGACTGCGAAAAAATGAATGACGTTTGCCAAAATCAAAATCCAGATCGTTCCGTACATGCTGTGAAATGGATTCGACGGATTATTGAAGAAGAAAATGTACGCTAGCCCAATGACCATCCCCGGCAATGCCAGCGGGAGAATCGACAGGAAGTATCCAGCTTGGCGAAGCCCCTTCCACACTTGGGATTTTTCAATCGTGTACGCGGTAATAAACGTGACCGCCGTCCCGATCACTGCCGTCAGCAAGGCGACGAGAATGCTGTTCCACAGTGGCTCAATCCCTTCTCCGGCTACGTTGGAAAAGTCGTAATGATCCAAGCCGAAAGTCAGATTGTACGGCCATACTTTGATGAAAGAAGCCAGTACCACCGCAGCCATGAGAAGCAGCAAAAATCCGCTGACACTCACACAAAGGATGAAGTAAAACAAGTCGCGCAAACGATTTTCTTTGATTCGATACGGCTTGGATTTGGCTGTTACAGCCGCGTGCTGCTTCCGCTCAACAATCCGGTCCACGACAAACGCCACGAGAGCGGGAATGATCAAAAGCAGCCCAACTGTTGCGCCCATCGTCATATTTTGCTGACCGATAACCTGCTTGTAGACGTCTGTCGCCAGTACGGAAAACTGTCCGCCGACAACCTTTGGTGCTCCGAAGTCAGTAAACGAGAGAGTAAAACAGACAAAGCAGGCGCTGACGATACCGTATTTCACGCTGGGAATCGTCACTACAAAAAACTTGCGCCAATGGTTCGCTCCGAGCGTATCCGCCGCTTCGTACAGCTGATAGTCGGCAAAAGCAAGGGAAACAGCGAGAATCAAATACGCTTGCGGGAATACATAAACGATCTCCGCCAAAATAATCCCCACCGGGCCGTACAGATCGATGTCCCATTGAAACGGGAGCAATCCGAAGATCCCTGTCGTCACCAGCCCTTGATTCCCAAAAAGGTAAGTCAGGGCGATTCCGTGCATCATCGTGGGCGCAAACAGCGGCAGCAGCGCGATCGCCCGAAAGGCTCGTTTTCCGCGAATCCCGCTACGCGTCAAGGCATACGCGAACAGAAAAGCGAGTGTGACTGCGATCAGCGTCGTCATCGCAGAAATATACAAGGTGTTATTCAGCGACCCTGCCAATGCTGGGGTGGAAAAGTACGTAACGAAATTGTCCAGGCCGATGAACTGACCGTTCTTGTTATAGAATGCTTTGGAAAACAACTGGCCAAGTGGCAACAGAACACTCGCTGACAATCCAAGAACGACGAGAGCGATGAGCCACTTTTGCATGGCTTTTCCATCGAAGATCGATGTCATTTCCTTCATGCTGCTCACCCCTGTTCCTCTATGGCTGGCGCATGCTCAAAGGTCAGCAAATTCTCCAGCGGAAACTCCAGCCACACCTTTTTGCCTCGGGCAATTCCAAGTCTTTGTGCCTCGGCCGCTATCAAATCGATTGTCAGAAGCTCTTTTTTTATCTGGCCTACCTCTTGCCATTCCAGAAAGATTCGGTAAAAAGCACCGCGAAATTCTATCTCGGAAATTGTCGCAGGTATGGCGCATTCGGATTCTTGCTGCAAAAGCCGCACATGCTCCGGTCTGATCGCAAGTAAGCGATTCGGATCAGATTGTGCCTTCTCAAAGCGACTGTACTCAAAAAAGTTGATCGCTCCGATAAAATCAGCAACAAACGGAGTGGCTGGTTTGTTATAGATCTCCTCGGGTGTGCCTACCTGAACGACCTCGCCGTGATCCATGACGACGATCTTGTCAGCCATGGTCAATGCCTCATCCTGGTCATGGGTGACCATCACTGTTGTCATGCCGTACTGCTCATGCAAACGCCGAATCTCCCGGCGCAGCTTTTGTCTTACCTTTGCATCTAATGCGGATAGTGGTTCATCTAAAAGCAGGACATCCGGCGATAGTGCAATCGCTCGGGCCAAGGCAATTCGCTGCTGTTGACCGCCTGAGAGCTGGCTGGGATATTTGGCGGCGGCATGAGACAAATCCACCATGTCTAGCGCCTCTTCTACTTTGGCTGCGATCTCTTTTTTCGCTAGCTTCTTTTCTTGCAGGCCAAAGGCAATGTTTTCAGCAGCCGTCAAATTGGGAAACAAGGCGTACGACTGGAACATCATCGCAATGTTTCGTTTTGCTGGTGGCAGGGAAGTAATCTCCCTGCCTCCCAGGATCATCTTGCCTGTCGTCGGCTGCTCCAATCCAGCCAGCATTCTCAGTAATGTCGTTTTACCGCAGCCACTGGGACCGAGCAGACAAACAAATTCATTCTTGTCAATTTCGATGGAAATGTGCTCCAATGCGGCAAACAAACCAAAGCGTTTACTGACCCCTTGAATGGATAGATAGGATTGTGTCATGCTGTTCTCCTCGCTGCTTACTTGGGTTCGCTCTTAGTCGCGTATCGTTTTTCCCACTCCGCCAAAACGTTGTCTCGATTTTGTGCGGCTTGATTCAAGTCGAGCTTGATCAATTGCTTGATCGGATCTACTGCGTAGCCTTCTGGGAGTGTCGCGCCTTCTTGCTTGACACTGACGATAGCAAAGTTCTGATTATAGGCTTTCATGACTTCATCGGAGATGGCCCAGTCCAAGAACAGCTTGGATTCTGGTTTGATCGCACTCTTTTTGATTAAGGCATTCGCCTCTACATCCCAACCCGAGCCTTCTGTTGGAAAGACGACTTCAACGGGTGCGCCTTTTTTCTTCTCGGTAATCGAACGGTAGCCAAAGGAAATACCGATTGGATATTCGCCCGATGCAGCCATTTTCGCTGGCTTCGAGCCGGAATGCGTGTAGATGGCCATATTTTCATGCAGCTTGTCGAGGTACGCCCAGCCTTCTTTCTCCCCTTTTAGTTGCATGATTCCGTTAATGGTGAGAAGCCCAGTTCCCGAGGACGCTGGATTTGGCATCACGATCAATCCTTTGTACTCCGGCTTGATCAGGTCTTCGTATGAGCGCGGAATAGGCAAATTGCGTTTTTCGAGCTCTTTGGTATTGACCGCGACCGCAGTCTCCCACGCATCGATTCCTACCCAGCTTGCAGGTTCCTTCGAATCCTTAAACTCCGGGGAAACCTTCTCGATTCCTTTTGGCGAATAGCCTTCAAGCATGCCTTGCTGTTCGAGTACAAGCAGGCTTGTCGCTGCTGTTCCCCATACGACGTCCGCTTGTGGATTGTCTTTTTCCGCCAGCAGCTTTGCTGTGATGATCCCTGTAGAATCGCGGACAATATTGACCTTTACATCTGGATATTTCGCTTTAAAGGATTCCAAATACGTTTTGATCTGGTCATCCTCCAGAGCTGTATAAACCGTAATCTCTCCTGAGGCGTTTGTACTTTCCTTTGTGGAAGCTTGTGTGTTTGGTTGTGATACTGGTGCTTGTCCACACCCTGCTAAAAACGCGATTGATAGAACGGAAGCAAGTAAAGGATAATGCCATTTCTTCATGAGAACCTCTCCTCTTTGCGGAATGTTCATTTCTTGGTTCCTACGAAACCAATCTTACGGGGAAAATATTAAGCGGATATGAACGTAACGTAAATTGATTGTTTTTATGTGTGTTTAGTTGTGTTTTGTTTGTTTTAGGAGATTCCTTGGGAGAGTAGAAAACGCAACTGGGTAATAAAGGAAAAACAAGGTGTATGTCGAAGTTACAAATGCCTCATTTTTATCATGCAAAGGGGGATATGAGTATGAACTTGAAGGTGGAACCGTTAGACTTGCAAATGGCGGATATATCAAGGTCTAAATGGCAGGAGGTTAAAGCTGAGGAACTTGACATGGAAAATGTCAGCTTGGCGAAGACCAGAATGAATAACGTAAATATAAGTCAAATGACTTTGAATGATGTGAATATGAGTGGAATCAAAATCTCTAACACAAACTTGTCAGGTGCAGGCATTCAGCATGCGAATTTCAGCCACGCTGTTATTGACCACGTCCATTTGTTTGGAACAGAATTTCACAATGTGGTTCTTCCTATGGAGGGAGACGGAAATTATAATCCCGATGGGCAATACAAACCCGTAAGTTTTCATAGCTGTAATCTTTCAAATGGGCAATTCAGAAAGTACGTATGCACAAAAAAAGACTCAGTCATCCATTCTAGTAGCAAATGGGATGAGCTCAGTCTTTTATTTTTTCCTATCATCTACTGCAAAGCAGCCTCCACAGCCGCTTCTGCATGAATCGCAGTCGTATCAAATACCGGGACCGTGCAATCTTGGGCTGTGATCAATAGACCGATTTCCGTGCAGCCGAGGATGACTGCCTCAGCCCCTTCCTCGACCAATCGCTCAATGATCGCCTGGTAGGTACGTTTGGATTCTTCGCGAATGACCCCGACACACAGCTCATGATAAATGATGTCATGGACGAGTTTTCGCTCTTGTTCATCCGGCAGCAGTACCTCTAATCCATGAACATCACGCAGACGTCCTGTATAGAAATCCTGCTCCATCGTAAATCTCGTTGCAAGCAGTGCTACTCGCTTGTGCCCGTGGTTTTTGATCGCTTGGGCTGTCGCATCCGCGATATGCAGAAATGGCAAGCTGGTCGCTTCCTCGATAGCATACGCCAGCTTGTGCATCGTATTTGTACAGAGAACGATCAGGTCGGCTCCTGCCGCTTCCAGACTTTTCGCGGCACTCGCCATCCGCTCGCCTGCTTCTTCCCATCGTCCTTCTCGTTGCATTTCTTCGATCTCAGCAAAATCAACGGAATACAGGATGCTTTTTGCCGAATGCAAACCGCCCAGCCTCTCCTTAACGGTTTCATTGATCAAACGATAGTAGACCAAGGAGGACTCCCAGCTCATGCCGCCAATTAATCCGATTGTTTTCATCGTTCTCTACTCTCCTTTGTCGTGATCGTTGTCATTTGCGTTTTCCATCCCGCCTAACGAAAACGGGTCTGTAGCCGTTCATGCGCCTTTTTCGTACGCAACGAAGTATCCAACGGAATCCCTCGTCCTAGCGCGTCCGCTTCTGTTAACAAGGTTTCTTTTACACCATCCGCATTCAGTCCTAATGCCAGAGCCATCTTTTTGTAAAAAGAATAATAACTCTCTTTCTGTGCTGGACCGAGATGAAGCGTTCCGAGGTAAGAGCCGTGAAGCAATTCGTGGATAGCCTTCCCCACGTCTTCCACATGGACAAACGTCTTGTACAAATTACCTGACCGGCTTACTTCTCTGCCAGCTTCCAGGTCTGCACACATCGAAGCGACACGTTTATCCCATTGTCCAACCACATTACGACCATAAATCGGGCCTACTCGCACGATGACATGATTG
>NZ_JABSUZ010000050.1:0-35868 GCF_013284345.1 Brevibacillus sp. MS2.2 | reverse complement strand
GGTGTGGAAGCGCGGTAACGCGTGGAGCTGACGAATACTAATCGGTCGAGGACTTATCCACAAATTCTTAGCAATCATGCGTATTCAGTTTTGAAGGAACAAACCTTCAACGTTCCTCGGTAGCTCAGTTGGTAGAGCAATCGGCTGTTAACCGATCGGTCGGCGGTTCGAGTCCGTCCCGAGGAGCCATATGGATGGATGTCCGAGCGGCCGAAGGAGCACGATTGGAAATCGTGTAGGCGGTGTCGAACCGTCTCGTGGGTTCAAATCCCACTCCATCCGCCATCTTGGCCCGTTGGTGAAGCGGTTTAACACAGCAGCCTTTCACGCTGTCATACAGGGGTTCGAATCCCCTACGGGTCACCTAGAAAGATCCCTACATATTTGTAGGTGATTTGGAGGCTTAGCTCAGCTGGGAGAGCATCTGCCTTACAAGCAGAGGGTCGGCGGTTCGATCCCGTCAGCCTCCACCACTTATATTAATGGACAAGGAAGGTCAGCTAAAAACGCCACGTCCTGTGGCAACACTGACACTCAGTCGTCCTGACTATCGCGGGATGGAGCAGCTCGGTAGCTCGTCGGGCTCATAACCCGAAGGTCGCAGGTTCAAATCCTGCTCCCGCAACCAAATTTTCTACTTGCTCTACGTCGAATAATCTTCTTGATCAAGTAGGATCGAAGTGCCCAGTGGGTGCAACCAAATAATGGAGCTGTGGTGAAGTTGGAGTTCACGCCGGTCTGTCACACCGGAGGTCGCGGGTTCGAGTCCCGTCAGCTCCGCCATTTCTAATCAAATGAAATTGGCGCGTAAAGCTTAGATATAAGGCTCGGTAGCTCAGTCGGTAGAGCAGAGGACTGAAAATCCTCGTGTCGGCGGTTCGATTCCGTCCCGAGCCACCTTTTATAGGGGCATAGTTTAACGGTAGAACGAAGGTCTCCAAAACCTTTGGTGTGGGTTCGATTCCTACTGCCCCTGCCATTTTTCAAGACAATAGTAGTAATCATGGCGGTCGTGGCGAAGGGGTTAACGCACCGGATTGTGGCTCCGGCACTCGTGGGTTCAAGTCCCATCGATCGCCCCATAAATTTATAGTTGGGGATTACTTATTGGGGTATAGCCAAGCGGTAAGGCAACGGACTTTGACTCCGTCATTCCTAGGTTCAAATCCTAGTACCCCAGCCATTAATATGCGGACGTAGCTCAATTGGTAGAGCGTCGCCTTGCCAAGGCGAAGGTCGAGGGTTCGAGACCCTTCGTCCGCTCCATTTCTCAAATTGTTTCACCTTATATCATGGAGGCATAGCCAAGGGGTAAGGCACGGGTCTGCAAAACCCTTATCCCCGGTTCAAATCCGGGTGCCTCCTCCATAGTACTTGCCGGTGTGGCGGAATGGCAGACGCGCGCGACTCAAAATCGTGAGGGAAACCGTGGGGGTTCAAGTCCCTTCACCGGCACCATACTTTTACAAGCTAACCCTGAATGTCAAGAAATCTTGATGATTAGGGTTTTTTTCTGCTTTAATAAGCACATAGTGTAGACAGGGAAATAGACAACTTGTATACGCAAAAGGACGAGGTGGTTGAGGTGTTTTACAAACTGCAAGACAAGCCGCCAATGGGGATCACGACGCTGTCCGTATTGCAATGGATGATTGTAACTGTTTCCAGCAGTGTGGCGGTACCACTAATGATTGGAGATATGTACGGCTTGCAGGCTGATGAAATTGGAAAGCTGATGCAGCAGACCATGTTTTACATTGGACTCGCGTCACTACTGCAAGTATGGATTGGACACCGCTATCCGATGATAGAAGGACCGGCTGGATTATGGTGGGGAATCTTTATCATTTTGGCTCAACTCGGAACGAGCATGGGTCTTCATCCACAAGAAATTGGTCAATCCTTTCAAGTGGGGATGATATTAGCAGGTCTACTCTTTTTCATTTTTGGTTTATTAGGCTGGATTGGCAAATTACAGAAATGGTTTACGCCGCTGGTTTCAGGGACATATATGATTTTGCTTGCTGTTTCTTTGTGTAGTAACATTCTCACGGGTATGCTCGGTATTGGTTTTCAGCATTCAAAAGAGGTACAACCGGGTGTAGCACTTGTGTCCATAGGGATCGTAGCCCTTGTTGTGTTTATTATGCGGACGAAGCGATTCTCCAGTTTTGCCGTTTTGTTTGGCATGGTTGGTGGCTGGATCGTGTACGCTCTTCTTGGATGGACAGAACCTGTCCGACCTACGGAGCAATTATTTTCATGGCCTTCTATTTTCTTTTGGGGACCCCCACGCTGGGATTGGGGCGTTGTATTAACAAGTATGCTGACAGGATTCGTTCTGTTGACAAACCTCATGACGAGTTTGGCGGTCATGGGAAAAGCGACAGACACTGTGCCTACTGAAAGGCAGTACAACCGCGGTGGTATTTTTACAGGAGTATCCCACTTTCTGTCAGGATTGAGCGGTGTGGTTGGTATGATTCCCCTTTCCTTGGCAGCAGCGGTTATTCAAACGACGAAAATGGCTTCACGCCTGCCATTTGTGATAGCGATGCTGGGGATGATGTTGATTGGGCTGATTCCCACTGTTGCTCATTTTTTGGCGGCTTTGCCTACTCCAGTGGCATATGCGGCAATGTTTATTTCCTATACGCAACTGCTTGGCTTCGGGTTGAAGGATTATGTGAATGTGAAGATGGACGAACGTACGATTATTGTTGGGGGCAGCTCGCTGCTGGTCGGGATCGGAGTCATGTTCGTACCTGCTGTAGCTTGGCAGCAACTTCCGGCATTAGCCAGCTTTTTGTTCGGCAATGGCTTATTGCTCGGAGTTATTGTGTGCCTGGTCCTAGAACATATTGTTTTTAGAAAAAAGGAAGACAGCGTAGAAAAAGACGGCCAGGCTGCATGACGGGCCGTCTTTTTCTTAGGCGGTAACAATAGAGGAGTGAGTCAGCTCGCCACCGTTGATTTCTGTAAACATGCGACCAACTGAACCTACGATTTCTTCTTTTTTAGATGGTTCCATTTTTTCGTGGAAAAAGATGACTTGGAGCAGTGTGCGGCTTTGCTCCGTTACACACGAGCGCTTGGAATCGACGATGGGACTCCCAAATGCGCCGTTACTATCAGCGAGTAGCAGCTTCCCTTCCATGTTGACTTCGCGTCCATTTAATCCTTCATAGACATCATCGGCATGGCCGAGGCGACAAGTAATATCACCCGTTAAGTGATCGATGTCATAAATCCCAAATGGAAGAGCGTGCAAAACCGAGAAAAAATTATTAACATCAACAGCGCTGTTGATCCAGAAAAAAGGATTTCCCTGTAGCAGTCGACGCAGTAATGCTTCAGAGGAAGGGCGGTATCTGGACGGATCAATGCCAACTTGCTTAAAGCAGGCCCTCCACTCACGGACGCCTTCGATTTCTGTCAGGTTTGCAGTATCGTGCTCCAGCCGCAAGCTCTCCACATAATAATTAATGCGTCCTTGCAGCATTTTAGGGGAGTCACTGACGGAAGCATTGCTGTATTGTAAAATGCCGAGAGAAAATTGCGGCAGACGCTCGGATACGGAAGAATCTAGCTGAACCTGCATCTATAGACACCCCTTACTAAACCTATTTTTGGTAGTATAACAAAAAATTTTTGTGGAAGCGACTAAGCTTCGATACAATAGAAGAGAACAGAGGAGGGAACCCCTGACGATGACGATGCGTGAGGTTGATATTTATACAGACGGAGCTTGTTCCGGCAATCCAGGACCAGGTGGTTGGGGAGCTGTACTGATGTACGGCCAACACATCAAGGAAATGTCCGGTGCCGAACCACATACAACGAATAACAGAATGGAGCTGTTGGCGGCCATCAAGGCTCTCTCTACATTGAAGGAGCCTTGTAAGGTGACGTTGTACAGCGATAGTGCATACTTGGTTAACTGCTTTAAACAAGGCTGGTATAAAGGTTGGCTGAAAAACGGTTGGAAAAACAGCAAAGGCCAGCAGGTGGAGAATCAGGATTTATGGAAAGAACTGCTGCAATTGATGGACACCCACAAGGTAGAGTACGTAAAAGTCAAAGGACACGCCGACAACAAATGGAATAACCGCTGCGACGAATTGGCGACAGGAGCGATTAAACAGCTGTGAACGATTTGCAGTACTGGGAGCAGACAAAGCAGTCCATCATTGACTATGCCAAAGAAATCGGAATCGATAAGATCGGGTTTGCCAGTGCCGACCCATTCATGACCTTAAAAGAACGGCTTCTTGTACACCGGGAAAAGGGTTATGAATCTGGATTCGAAGAGCCTGATTTAGAAAAGAGGACGAACCCGGAACTGTTGTTGGACGGGGCACGTTCGCTGATTTCTATAGCACTGGCCTATCCATCCAAGCTCAAAAATCCACCAAAATCAGAGCCGGGTGCGTATCGGGGAATCTTGTGCCGTGCGGCATGGGGAACCGATTACCATCACGTTCTGCGCGACAAGCTGGACAAGCTGACTCGTTTCATTATGGAGCTGGAGCCAGGGGCTCGGATCGAATCCATGGTAGACACGGGAGCATTGTCTGATCGTGCGGTTGCCGAACGGGCTGGGATTGGGTTTGTAGGAAAAAACTGTGCCATCATAACGCCGGAGTTCGGATCATGGGTGTACTTGGGGGAGCTTGTAACGAATCTTCCGTTGCCAAGCGACCTACCGATCGAAGAAGGCTGTGGCGACTGTAACATATGTGTAGACGCTTGTCCGACCGGAGCCTTGATTCAGGGCGGGCAGCTTGATGCACAGCGATGTGTTGCGTATTTGACTCAGGTAAAAGACTTTATTCCAGATGAATTTCGCGCGAAAATCGGAAATCGGCTGTATGGTTGCGACACTTGTCAGACGGTATGTCCTAAGAATCGTCGCATCGACAACAACCATCATGCTGAATTTCAGCCTGATCCGGAGATTGCCAAGCCTTTGCTGATTCCGCTGCTTCAGATGAGCAATAAGGAGTTCAAGGAAAAGTTCGGCCAATCTTCTTCATCTTGGAGGGGCAAAAAGCCCATTCAGCGCAATGCGATACTAGCGCTTGCACATTTCAAGGATCGGACGGCTGTTCTTCACTTGGAGCGTCTTTTGTTCGAAGACCCTCGTCCAGTCATTCGTGGAACTGCTGCATGGGCACTAGGAAAAATCGGAGGAGAGCAGGCACACGAAGCGCTCATTACCGCAAAAGCAAAAGAGGCTTTACCAGAAGTGGTGGAAGAGATAGAAAAAGGTATGAGCATGATTCGTTCACAGGCTTAGCTTGAAAGAGAGAGGGAGGACGTAGAAAATGGCAAAGGAATTAGGCTATACCATGATGGATTCACCGATTGGACCATTGCTCTTGGCTTCTACAGAAGAAGGGCTGTGCTACATTCAGTTTGCCAATGAACAAGACGGATTGGCGCCACTTGTGCGCTGGTGCAAAAAAACGTTTTTAGGAATTACCCCAACGCGCAACGATTCGATCAATGAGTCTGCCAAAAAACAATTAGATGAGTATTTTGCAGGCAAGCGAAAGACGTTTGATGTTCCAACCGTATTGTACGGTACTCCCTTTCAAAAGTCTGTATGGAATGAGCTATCGAACATCCCCTATGGAGAAACTCGTTCTTACAAAGATATTGCCTTGGCTATTGGAGCGGCGAAAGCTGTTCGGGCCATTGGTGGTGCGAACAATCGCAATCCGATTCCTGTCATTATACCGTGCCATCGTGTCATTGGCTCGAATGGTGCCTTGGTCGGATACGGCGGTGGGTTATCCATTAAAGAATATTTGCTGTCCTTAGAAGAAGGTCCACTATTTGCTCACGCTTCTTCCTAATAAGCTGTCTGCTTGCTCGGGCAGCTTTTCTTTTTCTTCTGAATGCCCCACTAGCGACATATTCTTCATTGAGACGAACGGTTCATGAGTCTATGTTGCAGTCTGGAGGCGGAAAGGAGGAGAGGAAAGTGGAGTGGCGTGAATTCGTTCAGCAATACTTTCAAGCAGTTCACCAGTCATCTATGGACGGAAAGTATGAGCGGCTGTTGCCTTTTTATTGCACAGGAGAGTCTGGCGTACAGGATGAATGGGATCGACTGAACCGGGAGAAGCGGAAAATCGAGGAGCGGGGAGTCAAATTATTGGCTGTCCAGGGACAAGTAACGCCCATGTGCTGGGTAAATACCGATGCCACCATGGAAATAACAGTTCAATGGCAAGAAAATAAAACACTGGGGATCAAGCATACCAAGTATAAAGAGACAAACAAGCGATTGTTCCAGCTCCAATTGCTCAAAACGAATGAAAAATGGTCGATAATCGGGGCAAGGGAGTCGAATGGGGATCAAAAATTGGTCATCGAAGAAGAGGAGGAGCCTATCATCGTTGTGTCAGGCGTCGAGGATGCCATTGACCAGCCTATGCTGATAGTGCATGGAGCGGGAGGGTACAACGCTGCAAATGCAGTCGCGTATGCGGAACGCTACTGGAATACGACCAATCCGGTGTACCCTCGTTTTACGGATGACTGTACGAATTTTATTTCGCAATGTTTACATGCTGGCGGAATCCCTATGCTGATGTCGAAAGAGATGGGCAAGGGCTGGTGGATTCGCACGGGAAAAGGTGCCTCTTGGAGCTATAGCTGGACGGTGGCGCATAGCTTGTATTTGCTTTTGAAATCGGGTGGACCACCTATGCGGGCGGTTACGAAAAGCTCTGCGGCCGAATTGGTTCCAGGTGATATCATTTGTTATGACTTTAACGGGGATGGACGTTTTCAACACAATACGATCGTGGTCGCAAAAGACGCGAATCAGATGCCGTTAGTGAATGCCCATACGACAGATAGCAGCATGCGTTATTGGGCATATGAGGATTCTACAGCCTATACGCCCAAAATGCGCTATGCCTTCTTTCATATAAGAGGGGTATAATTGCCGCTAGCGAAAAAAAGCTCTTCGTATAAAAGAGATGCCGCGAATTATCCAAATCATTGCTGCGAAAACGAGCATGTCTGAAAAGGTATGCGGTTCTCCTTTAATGGATTGAATGTAAATCAAGCCATGGATCAATACGATGATAAAAAGCCATGGATTGGCGAGATGAAGCCTTTTCCAACTGGAGCCACCCAGCCATTTCTCTGCCTGTGCAGAAGAAGTCAGCCACAGGGCTAGTAGAACGAAAAAAGCAAGCAGCCCAAGGTAGTTCGCAACGCCTGTAAGGGTCCAGTTGGGAGATGGCCACATGGTTGGATCAGAGGAAGCGAAAAAGAACAGACCCAGCCAGCCATCAGCCTTTTCAGAACGATTTTCATGTATGATCATCAGGCGGGGCTCACCTTCAAAAAGGACGAGTACAAGAATGACGTGCAACAGTCCAGTTAGCCCAGCCCATATGCCGATATCTCGACGGATGGACAAGCTGACGGCCATCCAGCCAGCAGGGAGCCAGGACTGGAGTGGACCAATCAGCAAGGTGCAGCCAATCAAAATAAATGAGAGATAGCCGAGAAGCATGCTCCATGCTTCCAGTGCAGGGAACGAAGAAAACTCAGTCCACATCCAACTGGCGCTTAACAGGATCAAACTCACGATGCTCACATGTGCGACAAGGCGTCGCCCAAATGAAATAGGTGTCCCCATCTAATCGTCACTCCTTCGACAGCCAAAGTTTTCTGATTAGATGCAGCAGGCACTCCATTTGTTACAGAAGCTGGGCACGGTGGTATAATAGGACGAGTACAGGTATCAAGTTCGCAATTTACAAGGAGATTTTCAGATATGCCGTTACATATTGTTTTGCATGAGCCGCTTATTCCGGCCAACACAGGAAACATCGCCCGTTCATGTGCAGCGACAGGAGCGCATCTGCATTTGATTCATCCGCTCGGATTTTCGACGGACGATCGTTACCTGAAGCGGGCTGGTCTCGATTATTGGCATGCGGTTAACGTTCACCATCATGAGAGCTTTGAGCACTTTGCTGCGGCACAAGGGGAAGGGGCGGGTACCTTTTACTTTGTGGAGACCTGGGGGGAAAAGTTGTATACGGACGTTTCTTTCCGGGATGGCGACTACATTATCTTGGGCAAGGAGACGACGGGCTTGCCGGAAGAGCTCACAGAAAAATATCGGGAACAAACTATTCGTATTCCGATGAGCGGTGCGACCCGTTCTGTGAACCTGTCCAATTGTGCAGCGATTGTCTTGTTTGAAGGACTTCGTCAGTTAGGTTTTCCATCGCTATCGTAAGGCATTTGGGAGGGAGAAATCCATTATGACTGTGAACACCATCCTGTTTGATTTGGACGGTACGTTATTAGAGATGCAGACAGAACCCTTTGTCAAAAGTTACTTGGTTGAAGTAGGCCGTCATGTCGGAGATAAGTACGATACCGAAAAGCTGTTGGCGCTGATTTGGGATGCGACCAAGGCAATGATCATGAACCAAGAGCCTGACAAGACGAACGAGCAAGTTTTTATCGAACATTTTACGGAACATAGTGAGTGGGATCGGGAGGAAATATGGCCTCTGTTCGATTCGTTTTATCGCGATGTATTTCCGACACTTTCTCACCTGACGTATCCTTCGCCATGGGCAAAGCAGATTATTGCTGCCGCCAAAGAGCAAGGATTCCGGGTTGCAGTAGCGACGAATCCTGTTTTCCCACGTGATGCGATTCACCATCGCCTCGCTTGGATCGGGATGTCCCCGGATGATTTCGAGCTGGTCACCGTCTACGAGGAGTCGCATTTCACGAAGCCGAATCCTGGTTATTACAAGGAGATTTGTCAAAAGCTCGGGGTGGAACCGACAGACTGTGTCATGGTGGGAAATCACATGCAGGAGGACATGGTCGCATCCAAGCTGGGAATGAAAACGTTTTTGGTAACCAATTGGATGGAAGACCGAGGTGAGCCTCAGTATTTGGTAGATCAGCGGGGATCATTAGAAGAGCTGTTTACAGCGATTTCTGAAAAAAGCGGTGTGTTTGCAGGTTAAGGAATGACTATGAAAGAATAGGCGAGAAGCAGGCTGTCCGTTTGAAAAAATGGTCAAGCCTGCTTTTTCACATACTTTTCCCAAAATCATCAGGTAGGCTAGGTGTTGTACGACCACGTTTTACATAATAAAAGGAGGAAATCTGTATGAAAAAAATTATTTCATCTCTGGTAATGGCTACTTTGCTGTTTAGCGGTATCTCTGTTGTGAGTGCGGCAGATACAGGAGCGGATGCTACAGTAACCCACTCGAAAGCGGAGAAAAAGGAAGAAAACAGAGCAAAACTGAACGCGAAGGCTACCAAGTGGGGCGTAGAAACCACAGATAAAACAAATAAGGAAGTAAAAGCAGCCATTCAAGAAGCAAAAGCGGCAAAGAAAGCAGAAAACGCTGAGAAAAAAGCAGCAAAAGAAGCGAAGAAGCAAGAACAACTCGTCAAGCTAAAGGATAAAGCTGTGAAGCTGGGCGTTGACACGGCAGGTAAGACGGCGAAAGAAGTAAAAGCGGCTATTAAAGAAGCAAAAGTAGCAAAAAAAGCAGCAAACGCTGAGAAAAAGGCAGCAAAAGAAGCGAAGAAGCAAGAACAGCTCGAGAACCTGAAAGAAAAGGCAGCCAAGTGGGGCGTTGACACAGCAGGAAAGAGCGCAAAAGAAATCAAAGCTGAAATCGAAGCGAAGAAAGCAGAAAAGAAAGAGAATAAGAAATAACAAGAAAACAAAAAAAGCAGGTTGCCATAAGCGGCAGCCTGCTTTTTTCCCTGGATGATCTTTACATGTTCCAGGTTTTGTCCTCGTTGTAGCCAGCTGTCAGAATGAAAAACAGAAAAGCTCCGAAGACCAATGCTACGATAAATGTACCCACGGTTGACAGCTCCTTTCGTAAACAAACTACTCCCATTATAGCGTAGCCTGCCCACTTTGCAAACGAATTAAAGCTGTTGTCCCCTTACGTAAGTGATAATTTTCGATGGTCGTTCACGAGTTTCAAGAAGGCACAAAGCGAAATGGGCACACTCAGTATTTCTCCTGTATCCAGTTCCATTCCTGTCACTGCTTGGTAAATAAATATCGAAAGAATCACCAAGGTTGCGATGCCGGTCAAATAAAGTCCTTTTTTCACTTGAATGCGTTCTGCTTGGATGTCCATGTTCGTTCCTCCCGTTATTTTACGCCAATCCGTATTGGCTGCCCGTGTATGCTGCTTATGATTGTATTTTACAGGGGAGAAGGGATTACAAACTATCGAATCAGCTTACAGCTACGCTCGTTAAACCTTACAATTCCGTAATCCTCCAAGCCGTAAAAAAGCAATGTGCCGTATTTTTATGGGAAGATTGCTGAAACTTGTGCAGATGTCTCGCATACACATATGTAAAGGCTGTAAGAGCCTGTTGGCAACCGGAGAAAACGGCTTGCACGTGAATGCGTGACCGCAGGCGGACATATACATGAGAGTACATTGTCGTTGGGAAGAGAGAGGGGCTTAAGAGGGAGGAGTGTCGAACATGGACATTTTAAAACGGATCGCTGAGCACCGGGCCCGCGAAGAAAACCTGATGTGGAGAGGAACATTCGCCGAATATTTGCAACTGGTACGTAAAAATCCGCAAATTGCCCAGACGGCGCACTCACGCGTCTACAACATGATTAAAAGCGCGGGGGTTGAAGAGAACGAGGACGGCTCACGTTCGTATCAATTTTTTAGTCGAGAAATCTTCGGATTGGATCGTTCTGTTGAGCGCCTAGTGGAGGAATATTTCCACTCGGCTGCACGTCGTCTGGATGTCCGCAAGCGCATCTTGCTCTTGATGGGACCTGTCAGTGGCGGTAAGTCTACGCTCGTAACGATGCTAAAGCGAGGACTGGAAGAGTATTCTCGGACGGAAGCCGGAGCGATCTTTGCACTTGATGGTTGCCCCATGCACGAGGAACCTCTTCATCTCATCCCGCATGAGCTGCGTCCAGAGGTAGAAGAAGAGCTGGGAATCAAGATTGAAGGAGAATTGACGCCCTATAACCGGATGAGGTTGGAGACCGAATACGGAGGGTGCATCGAGGATTTCCCTGTTCGCCGGATTTTGTTTTCCGAAGCCAATCGTGTCGGGATCGGTACATTTAGCCCTTCCGATCCGAAGTCTCAGGATATTGCCGATTTGACGGGGAGCATCGACTTTTCGACGATTACGAAGTACGGCTCTGAGTCCGACCCACGTGCGTATCGTTTTGATGGGGAACTGAACAAAGCCAATCGCGGATTAATGGAATTCCAGGAAATGCTGAAATGCGACGAGAAATTTTTGTGGCATCTCCTGTCGCTGACACAGGAAGGAAACTTCAAGGCAGGTCGTTTTGCCCTCATTTCTGCGGATGAGCTGATTGTTGCGCATACGAACGAATCGGAGTACAAGGCTTTTATTGCGAATAAGAAAAATGAGGCACTGCAATCTCGGATTATCGTCATGCCGATGCCGTATAATCTGCGTGTCAGTGACGAAGAAAAAATATACGCGAAATTAATCAAGCAATCCGACTTGGGGCATGTGCATATTGCACCGCATGCGCTCCGGTCAGCAGCAGTCTTTTCCATTATGACCCGCCTGAAAGAATCGAAAAAACAGGGGGCCGATCTGCTGAAAAAGATGCGGCTGTATGACGGTGAATCGGTGGAAGGCTTCAAGGGAGCGGATCTGGAAGAGCTGCGTAACGAGCATGCCGATGAAGGAATGTCCGGTATTGATCCCCGTTATGTCATCAACCGTATCTCCAGTGCACTGATCCGCCGCGACACGGAGTGCATCAATGCGCTAGATATTCTTCGGGCGCTAAAAGAAGGCTTTGACCAGCATCCATCTATCACCAAGGAGCAGCGGGAGAGGTATATGAACTTCATCTCTATTGCGCGCAAGGAATACGACGAGCTGGCGAAAAAAGAAGTGCAGAAGGCGTTTGTCTACAGCTACGAGGAGTCGGCAAAAACGCTTATGGATAACTATTTAGACAATGTGGAAGCTTATTGCAATATGAATAAAATCCGTGACCCCGTTACAGGTGAGGAGATGGATCCAGATGAGCGCCTGATGCGTTCCATCGAGGAGCAAATTGGCATCTCGGAAAATGCCAAGCGGGCCTTCCGTGAAGAAATTCTCATCCGTATCTCGGCCTATGCGCGTAAAGGGAAGCGGTTTGACTACAGTACGCATGATCGTCTGCGGGAAGCTATCGAGAAGAAGCTGTTTGCCGATTTGAAGGATGTCGTCAAGATTACGACCTCGAACAAAACACCGGATGAGCATCAGCTCAAGAAGATTAATGAGGTCACGAAGCGACTTATCGAAGAACATCAATATTGCCCAGTTTGCGCAAATGAGCTGCTGCGCTATGTGGGTAGCCTGTTGAACAGATGACAGAACGTTGGCGACATGAGGAGCACGTCATATTCGGCGCAGATTGCGCCAGTTGCTAGGAGGAGACGGCATGAAAGATGAATCATCGTTCATTGTCTCCCGGGAAGACTGGTCGCTGCACCGCAAAGGGTACCAGGACCAAAATCGACACCAGGAAAAAGTGAAAGAAGCGATCAAAAAAAATCTGCCCGATCTCGTCAGCGAAGAAAACATCATCATGTCGAATGGTCGGGAAGTCATTAAGATCCCTATTCGCTCCCTGGATGAATACCGATTGCGTTTTAACTTCCAAAAGGGAAAACATGGCGGTCAAGGTAAAGGAAACAGTAAAGTAGGCGATGTCATAGCCCGTGACGGCGATCCGGCGCAAGGGCCAGGAAAGGGTCAGGGAGCAGGTGATCAGCCGGGTGTAGACTACTACGAGGCTGAAATCAGCGTAGAAGAATTGCAGGAGATGCTTTTCGCCGAGCTGGAGCTGCCGAACCTTCAACAGAAAGACGAGGAACAAATCGTTGTAGAAGAGACTCGGTTCAATGATGTCAGGAAAAAAGGCTTGATGGGCAACATTGATAAAAAACGTACGCTAATCGCGGCCATTCGCCGAAATGCGCTGGCAGGCTACAGTGATATGGAGCTGGGGATCACCGATGATGACCTGCGCTTCAAGACGTGGGAAGAGATCATCAAGCCTCATTCCAATGCTGTCATTATTGCGATGATGGATACGTCGGGAAGTATGGGCGTGTTTGAAAAGTATATCGCCCGCAGCTTTTTCTTCTGGATGGTACGTTTTCTGCGCACCAAGTACGAAAAAGTCGAGATCGTCTTCATTGCTCATCATACGGATGCGAAGGAAGTGACGGAGGACACCTTTTTCTCGAAAGGGGAAAGCGGGGGGACGATCTGCTCCTCTGCTTACAAAAAAGCGTTGGAGATCATCGATAGCCGCTACCCGACATCGCAGTACAACATTTACCCGTTCCATTTTTCCGATGGCGACAACCTCACATCTGACAATGAGCGTTGCGTAAAGCTGGTGAAAGAGCTCATGGAGAGATGCAACATGTTCGGTTATGGCGAAGTGAATCAGTATAATAGGCACAGCACCCTCATGTCAGCATATCGCCACATCAAAGAGCCGAAATTCATGCATTGTGTCATTCGGGAAAAGGGCGAGGTATACAAGGCGTTGCGTACTTTCTTTGGCAAGAAAGAAGCTGTGAAGTAATTCATAGAGACAACCGGGCGAGAAATCGTCCGGTTGACTTCTATTTGTTTGCATGAGCCACATGAACAAAACGTGAGGGGTGTTACTATGTATCCACAAAAGCATCGGATGCGCAACACGGGAGCCTTCACTTTCTTGGCATACTTTACATTGGGCGCAGGTGTCCTGCTATTTTCCATCGGTTTATACAATGCAACAGGTCTTCAGCTGCACGAAAAGGGGTATTATATCGCATGTATGCTTCTGGTAGCAGTTGGATCGATTTTGACGCAAAAAGTCGTGAGAGATAATGCAGAGGATCGAGCGATTATTGAGGAGCAGGAAAGAGAATTTAACTTGAAGGTATCGAAAGCGGAGAAAGAAACGCCGAAATAGCCTGGTTACATATGGGAGAATGGATGATAAAAGAAGCCCATGATTGATTCATGTCAAATGAATGCACGATGGTTCATTTGCGCAGGAGATCATCATGGGTTTTTTGTAAGGAAGAGTAGAGCCTCGGGAATTTAACGGTTGAGACTATAGCAACATAGGATGGTATAGATTAATCATCATCGTCGTCACAATCCTCGTCACGATGGTCTTTCGCCTCTTCACGGATAAATCGTACTGCGTTTAAACCGATCATCTGTGCCGGTGTGGAAGTGTTGCCGTCAGGTAAGATAGGGGCGATGGATAGATCAGCGACTTTGAGATTTTCCGTTCCAAATACATTCAGGTACCCATCCACAACACCCTCGGAAATGCTTTTTCCCATTTTACATTGCCCACCATAGTGAGCGAAAATGCTACAAGATGCTCTCACATAAGCAGCGAGCAAGCTTCGCTTTTCTGCTTCATCCTGTATATGGAATAGGGGCTCGGGAGGATATACCACCTTGTAAATACCCTCAGGATCGAGTTCACGAGCCTTCGTGATCACCTTGAACATTTCGATATATTGGTCTATCAAAAAGTTTAGATCATCAGGATTTTCAAAGACATTGAATTTGATCGATGGGTACGCTTCCGGATCACTATGTGCGACCGTAATCGTACCTTTACTTTTGGGGTTCAAGTCTGCTAGGCCAATACTCATGATATTGCTTTCCTTTGTGGGAACAAATTGCCAACCATTGATAAGCACATCTTGAATGGGGACAAAGAATGGTAACGGAAGCCCTAATATTTGCAGGCGACGACTCGGTCCGTTTTCTTTTTTAAATGCACCAAGTGCTACAGGCTGATCAGGGTCAGCAGCTAATACTGGAAGGAGTCGGTCTGTTTTTACCTCGATTCCCATGCCAATACTATACTGCGACTGAAGATTGTGACCGACATTTGGACTCTCTACTAATGTAGCTATCCCTGTTTGGGCTAAATCTGTCGTTCTGCCAATTCCTGATCGTTGCAGGATAACCGAGGAGTAGTTACCAGCAGAGACAATAATTCCCTTTTTCGCATAAACGATTTGTGTCACACCGTTTCGTACAAATTCAACCCCGACAGCAGTCAGCACTTTCTTTTTTTTGTTATTTGTAAAGAGGATTTTATTCACGGTTGTTTTTCCGAAAATGACTAACTTTCTGCCTCCAATCCCGAATTCATCTGGCTGAAACTCATTGCCCTGTGTCACGATTTGGTTATTTAAATACCCGGCTCTGGTGGAGGAACGGACAAACTTCCCATCTACTTCTTGTTGAATAAATTGTGATTGGAAAAAGGTACAATCTCGTATGCCCGTATTATAATCTTCGACAATGGGGATACCCAAAACCTGAGAGGTTGCTTCTGCTAATGTTTGGATAAGCCCGCCATTCGGAATCTGTTGCTGTCTGACAAAAATAGGGCCTTTTGTACCGCGTTCTTTTGGGCTTTGTGTATCTCCCGAATAGGATTCGTTTTTCTTGAATAAGGAGCGGATATTATCGTAGCTCCATTGATCTCCGACGAGTTTTGCCCATTGATTATAAAGCTCGCGGCTTCCGCGGACAGCATACATAAAATTATGTTCGGAGCTTCCACCAATTACTCTCCCACTCCATAGCGGAAGCTGGCGTCCAATCGCTTGTTCGATTTTTGAGACGGCTATGAAGGATAGCTTGTTATCATCTGCCATATTCACTGCTGCCTCAAGAGAAGCGCTCAGGTTGGGCATATTTGTACCTGCTTCCAGAACAAGTACAGAAGTCTTCTTGTCATCTGTTAATTCCTTGGCGATTACCCCTCCGGCAGTTCCGGCACCAATCACGATATAATCATACTTTTCACTTGCTGAGCTTGAACTTTGTCCCAATTGTTGCACTTCCTTTTGGTGATTTTGCTAGCCCTTTTAATTTATTCATGCAGAAAGACAAGGGTTCCAGTAACAAGTGAGGCAAAAGCATTATTTGTAAGCTTTTGTGTGAATGACGTTGGAAAGACAGGAATAGAAATGTGGCTTCAATAGCTATGAGGTGTAAAATTGGGTACTTTACTCGTCAGGGTCATGCCCTGACGGTTTTTCGAATGAGCTCTATAAACTCCTCTGCTTTCTCGATGTGTGGAGCGTGCCCCACATTTTCCATGACAATCTCCTGACAGGAACCACCAGCGCGCTGATATTGTTCAAGCACGTCACGAATTTGGGAGACCATCGGCTGCGGTGGATATTCGTCTTCCCCTGGCCATCCGGGGACATAGCCAAGCTTGCCCAGCGTACCGAAATCAGCAAGCGACTGATCCGAGATAATGGCATCATCCGCACCGCGAATCCATAAAATCGGACATTTCGGCTCAATCTGGACAATACCGGACAAATTTACGTATTTGGGAGAAATCGCATTCGTAATCCCTGTCGTTCCAGGAGCAACACCGGGCCAATCGTTTACGTATTCAAAAGCACCGGGGTAAAAGCCCTCTCCCGTTCTTGTAGAGAGTATTGCGCTCACATAACGGTCTTCCTGCTCAGGGCCAACTTGGAATGGGGGCTTGAAATAAAGCTGATTCATGACATTGCGAGGACTGGAGGGGGAGTCACTACTCATATCTTTAGCGGCTATCCTTTTGACGAGCTCCGAGTTGGCGGCTCCTCCACCCGAGCCTGAGAAGCTGCTGTAGCACGGGGTGCCAGCAATATCCTTGGTTCCACCAAAGCCGTAAGGGGACATGGGGGCGATTAGAATCAGGGAGCAGACTTCCTGTGGGTGATCGATGGCAAACTGCATCACGATCCCTCCACCCAAAGACCAGCCGGCAAGATGGACAGGTGTTGGCAAGTCCAATGCCCGAATAAACGAATGAAGGTCATCCGACCAGTCTCGCAAACCGCGTGTCGCATCGATAGGCAATGCTTCACTTGCTCCATAGCCACGCATATCAGGTGCATATACACGGTACTGGTCACATAGAGCCGCAATGGTATCATCCCAGAACAAGTTGGCTGATGCATTACCGTGAATGAGGAGAAGCGGTTCTCCTTCCGGTACGCCTGCTGTCAGATAGGAAACGAGCAATCGATCGGTCTGAATCGTTTTTGTTTCGATTCGTGCATCCATCAATGATGTGCCACCTTTCATTGTATGAGATTGTAAATATCAGAATATTTTTATTATATATCTGTTCGGTTACAAAATGAGAAAAGAAAACAACCGCCTATAAAAGGCGGTTGCAGGAAGGTTACATATGGAGACCACGCATCTGTTGTTCGATTTTCTCAAAGCCGCCAGAAACCTTAACGACTTCGTCTTTTTGCTCAGAAACGAGAACAAGTACTTCTTCCAGGCTCTCTTTGTTCTTGTCGGTAATATCTGCGTTGACTTCTACTTTTGCGCCGACTTCCTGAATCATGCTGTGAACATGGACGATGAACTCTTGCAGGTTTTTCGTTTTATCCGCAAAATTTTGCATGTAGTTGTCTACATTGGTGAACATTTCTTGTACTTCGAGGATGCCTTCGCTATTTTTCTCAAAAGAAGTCTGTGACTCGGAAATCATATCCGATACGAGCTTCATTTTTTCGCGAATGGTCATCAGCAGGCTCGAGATCGACTCTGAGGATAGCTTGGAGGATTCCGCCAGCTTGCGTACTTCATCTGCTACGACAGCAAATCCTCGGCCGTGCTCGCCTGCGCGAGACGCTTCAATCGTGGCATTGAGTGCCAACAGATTGGTTTGTGCAGAAATCTCGGAAATGGTTTGAATGATTTTCCCAATCGATTCGGTTTCTTTATTGAGCTCTTGAATCAGCTGGTTCGTACCTTGGATGTCCGTGATAAATCGTTCAAAGTCATTGCCGATGTTGCCAATGCGTTTGCCGCTCTCGCTAGTGGCTTCTTTGGTCGATTCTACGTACTCATGCATCTCTGTAACAGAGCGGGTCATGTCCTCAACTTGCAGATTCGTCGAGCTCATTTCCCGACGCAGCTCGTCCGTATTGCTGGTTTGGATCGTAAAGGACTCCATAATGTCTTGCAGGGAAGCGACGGTTTCGACAGCGCGAACATTTACACCGTCCGTCACCTTGTTCAAATTCTCTTGATAGTCTTGCATAGAGGTGAGTGATTCGTTGATCTGATCCAGAACACGTTGCAACGATTCCTTCGAGGCAATCGCTTCTTGCTTTTGTTGCTCACTTTCCTCTTGCAGCTTGTTATTGAATACAGCATGCATCATGCTCGTGACAGAGACGAAGCAGAAGGTAAGCAGGAAGTACATCAGATCAAGATTGCTTGTCGAATGGAAAATCGTTTCTCTCTGTGTCAGGAAGTAGTAAGAGACAATGCCCAATGTCGATACAATCGTCAAAATATTAATGAGTCGGTCTTGATAAATCCCCATGACTGCTACAAAGAACATAATGGTCATGATATTGATCATATGCGGGTCCAGTCCAACTATGATGAACATGAAGATCCCGATTACGGCGAAGTTGAAAAACTTCATGAAGGGCGCTGCTTTTTCACGGAAGCTCGGGCGATTGGAGATGTAAGTAAAAGGTGCCAGCACGCCATACAAAATACCCAGCACCGTGAAAACGAATGTGTACGGTACGCCTAGAAAGAGGTTTAAGACTTGAACAACCGTAATAATACTGGCGAATACGATTACGACCCAATTATTTCTTCTTCTCAATAGATCAATGTTATCCATGTTTTACCCACCTACCTCGACTTTTACTTGGTTGGATGACGACGAATTGTACCAGGAATATTTCGGATCATGCTTATTGTCATAGACATCTTTTAGATGGAAGAGGGTCGGAATGGCATCAGCCCCTTTGTAAAAGACGATTTCTTTGGTCTGAATCGCCTTTACATGATACTTCTTGTTGATGAACGTAAAAAAAGTCGGATCTGCTACCCCGATTGCGTGGGTATATCCATGCTTTTCAGCGTAATCTATCATCAAGCAAATTCCTTTTTGCCCTAGTTGTCCACGGTATTTCGGCAAAACAGCGAGACTGTCTACCTCCATTACTTTCATGTCTTCTGTAACAACATCCTGAAAAAGTGATTTCATATAAGCACTTGATTTGGAAAAGGGCGTCATTTCAAATGTTCCACCTGCTTCACCATCTTCGGCAATTAAGAGGAACAGAGCCGAGCCTTCTTTCGCGTACTCCATTTCGAAGCCCATGCTTGTCCATACTGTTTCTTTGATCTCATGAAATTTTGCTAACTCTTGTACGGTTTCTACTTGTTTGTACATAACTTGTCCACTCCATCATTTTCTCTGATTGAACCATGTTGTGTATGTTTGACGTCTCAAAAGTTATGTTTTTCCATCCGTTACGAAAATGAAAGTGCTTTCATCCTCCTTTCAAAAATGTAAACACCAAAAAAGGCCGTTCCATCGAAATGGAACAACCGAAGCTACCAACATCAAAAAATGGTCTCAAGATGATGGCAACCCGGCTATCATGGTCAAAGACTGTAGACCCGTGGTTTTGCGTCGCCACCTTTCGATGACTTTGCCTTTTGCATTTATTAGCAAAATTTGTAAAAACGTGTCGAATTTTGCTAGACATAATCATGCAAAATATAAGCCAAAAGATATATCTTTGTCAAGTTTTGGTAGGGAAAAGAAACTAATTGTTCATAAAGTATGAACGTACGAAAAAACCAGTTGCTGTTTCAACTGGTTTTTCATTTTAGGGACTTTAGGTTATGGTTTGCAGAATGTCTAGAACTTCAGTAGGCTCCATTCTCTTTTTGTAATCTGGATCTAAGCATGCTGACCGGATTACGCCCTGGTTGTTGAGGATATAAGTAGCAGGAATGGGGAGCGTCCAGGAATCGTCACTGTTAAAATGTTTGAGATCAATATCCAATGATCGGTAAGTATCCTGTAAATAATCAGGCAGTCTGAATCTGAGTTTATATTTTTCTGCCACCTGGTTATTGGTATCGCATAACAAGGGGAAGCTCAGTCCGTTTTTCTCTTGCATAGTAAGAGAGTGTGCAGGAGATTGTGGACTAATGGCAAGCAATTGGGCACCCAGAGAGGTTATCGTATCGATCTGTTTTTGGTATGCTTGCAGCTCCAAATTGCAGTAGGGGCACCATGATCCACGGAAAAATGTGAGGACGACGGGACCTTTTACGACTTCTTCCGACAGGATAAAGGTCTTGCCAGTGTGGTCGTTCAACGTAAAATCAGGCGCAATCGAACCAATCGGCAAGCCCTTTGCCTGCCCAGAGGTCCGCAGCTCCTCGAGTGATCTTGTAAATGCATCCGTTACTTCACGAGTGAGGAAGTCTGCTATTTGAATGGTTGTATGATCTAGCTCTTCGCGCAGGCTCTGAAAATGTGGTTTATTCATATGTCGTTCCCCTCTTTTTCGAAAGAATAGTAGAAGCCATAGCTTTACGATATCTTTCTTTTGGAGGGAAAGATGTAATCTGAATTACATTTTCTTCAAAATTTTGTCCCGATGAATGGAAATGGATTTAAAGCCTGTTTGAATCAGTTCTTCTCTTGCTAAAGCACGTAATGCTACCGTCACAGCTTCCCTGGATGCCCCGACAAAGTGGGCGAGTTCTTGATGGGAAAGAGATAAATCAATTTTTTGAAACGCCGAACTGCTGGGATTGCCAAATTGATCGGCAAGCTTTACTAACGTGGAAAGAATGCGATCTTGTAAAGGGAGAAGGGCAAGATTTTCGGCTGCCTGGCTGATCGAAACCATTCTATCGCTAATGAGCTTCATGATCTTCATCATCAGTTGAGGATGTTCGATTATGTAGCTCTCAAATTTTGCTTTGCTCATTTTACAAATGAGGCAGTCTTCGATGGTTTCTATATACATCTCCCTCGTACCTAATGAGAGCAAATCCATTTCTCCAAACACATTGCCTTCCCCGAGGATATCAAATGTGAACTGCCGCCCATCCCGATTTACTTTATATAAACGTACTTTCCCCTGTTTGATGAAGTAGAAGCCCTCTGAAAAAGTTTCTGGTGTTTGAATGCACGTATTTTGGGGGAAAGGGGTTAGAGAGGTTAATTGATCAATTAAGCGCAAACTTTCCTCGGATAATGAATTCAACAAATAAAATTGGGATAAATATGTGATTCGGTTCATCATTTCTGTTCGGTTTGGGTCTTCAGGATCGTTCTTTTCGCTTTAGTGACAATTCTTTTCGTTTCCTTTGTATCAGAGATTCTTAGCCACTCGTCACAAAGCTGCGTTACCCAGTCTGGTTGTGATTTACTCGCATCGTTCAACCAATTCCCTACAGAATCTTGAACATATTTAGATGCATCTGATTTCACTTGCGTGAGTAAAGGCAGGCAGCGAGCAGGCTCATTTTTCAATGCGTCAATATGCTTACACCAGACCCCTCGTGGGCGTGTGGCTTCTACCGCAAAGCGGCGATCAACAGCCTGCCACTCAGTCAAATTGACGCTTTCTAATTCTCCAGCATGAAGGAGTGCTAATACATTTTCAGGGATGAGCGAGGCTTTTCTTGCTCCTTTTCTCGTGCGCACCGAATCAGGCATTTTCAACGAACTCCTTTTCGCAATAATGGTAAAAGTATACATAAAAATCACCGGTAACAAAAATTTTCCAACTATCCGATAACTAGAAGGAATAGGAGGGGATTTTGATGAAGGAAGTAAAAGTGATTCAATTTTACTTTTCCGGAGGCGGTGAAATGATTAGCATCGAGACGACGGAACCGGAAGAGATCATTCAAATGGTCGCGAATCAAAACGACGGATGGCTCCAGTATGATGATGTTGTCATTAACGTGAGAAATGTTTTGTATATCAGAGTACGCGATCAGGCGTAAGAATAGGAAAAGAGTGTCAAGCTCTAACACGAAAAAGCTCTCCTTTGAATGTGGAGGGCTTTTTCGTGTTGGAGGCACCGCTGCTGGTTATCCTATTTAATAGAAGAAAAAGGAGGGTGGCAAGATGACGCTGGAAGAAGTCATGCAGCAGCTCGAAGCGATGGGGACAGAGCAGACGAAAAAAACGTTATTGCGGCATGGTGCAAAGGAGCCTTTGTTTGGCGTGCGAGTCGGCGATATGAAGAAGCTGGTCAAGGAGGTAAAACGTGATCAGCAGCTCGTCCAGGCGCTGTACGATACGGGAAACTACGACGCCATGTACTTGGCCGGATTGACGGTTGACCCGAAGAGCATGACAAAAGAGCAGCTACAGGCTTGGGTCAAGGAAGCGTCATGGTACGCACCCGCCGAATATACGGTTGCGAGTGTAGCTGCTGAGAGTCATTTTGCTATGGAGTTGGCACGGGAATGGATCGAGTCAACGGAAGAGATGGTAGCTACCTGTGGGTGGAATACGTATTCGAACTATTTATCGATTACTCCAGATAAACAGCTAGATAAAGAAGAAATCAAACGGCTCCTCGTGAGAGTGAAGGAGACGATTCATCAGGAACAAAATCGCGTCCGGTACACCATGAATCAATTCGTTATTTCAGTAGGTGCGTATGTACCGGAACTTCATCAGGAAGCGTTGGAAGTGGCCGCTGCGATTGGCAAAGTACATGTAGACGTCGGACAGACAGCGTGCAAGGTTCCGTTGGCTACTGAGTATATCAAAAAGATAGAGGAACGAGGGAGTGTCGGAAAAAAGAAAAAGACATGCATCTGCTAGTCGGGCATTTTTCTCATTCATTTGGCGTATATTTCTAGGGTGCTTTTGTTTACTAAAGTATCGACTATTCCTTGCTAATGTGCTATCATGATACCTTGTTAACGTATTACCACTTTATCAGAGTAAAATGTAGAGTAGGGAAACGAGGGGGATCATCACGATGAAGAAAATAGCATGGATGTCATTGCTGTTGAGTGCAATAGTTTCATTGGTAGTGGGCTGTTCCAGCGCAAAAACTGGCGCTGACGCGAACAAGCTGATTATCGGAATTGACGATAAGTTCGCACCAATGGGATTCCGGGATGAAAAAAATGAGCTAGTCGGTTTTGATATTGATTACGCGCGTGCAGCCAGCGAAAAGATGGGAAAACAAGTCGAGTTTCAACCAATCGATTGGAGTGCAAAAGAGTCTGAGCTAAACAGCGGTCGTATCGACTTGATCTGGAATGGATATACGATTACAGATGAGAGAAAAGAAAAGGTTCTCTTTACCAAGCCTTATCTGAAAAACGCGCAAGTAGTTGTTACGATGGCAAATAGCAACTTGACCAAGCTGTCAGACTTGGCCGGTAAAGGAATTGGATTGCAAAAGCTGTCTTCCGCAGCTGACGCTGTCAATGCAAGTGACATGAAAAATCAGGTCAAATCAATTACCGAGTACCCAGATAATGTACTGGCATTGAGCGATATGAAGATTGGCCGCGTGGAAGCAGTTGTCATCGACCAGATTGTAGCCGATTACTACATGGCAAAAGAACCTGGAACCTTTAAGCTGTTGGAAGAATCGCTTGCACCCGAGGAGTATGGAGTTGGCGTCAAAAAAGGGAATGAAGCGTTATTGAACGAACTGCAAAAAGCGTTGGATACCATGAATCAGGATGGAACAGCAGCTAAAATATCGGAAAAATGGTTTGGCGAAAATCGCGTGTTGAAATAAACGGAAGATACGATGGCTTCGCCGAATGATTGGCGAAGCCACGCTTTATTATAAGGATTAGGAGCATACCAGATGAGCTTAGACTATATTATCTCCATTACCGTGCCCATGCTAGAAGGGGCGCAGATGACGGTGTTGCTGTTCTTCATCGCTATCCTGGCATCAATTCCATTGGGATTTCTCATTACCTTAATGGCGAATAGCAGCAACAGAGGTCTGTCTTGGTTCGCGCACACCTATGTGTATGTCATGCGTGGAACGCCTCTATTATTACAGCTATTGTTTTTTGTCTTTGGCCTCCCCCTCTTGCCAGTGATCGGAGAATACTTGGTTATGGATCGATTCGTAGCTGCATGCCTCGGCTTTGTACTGAACTACGCAGCGTATTTCGCGGAGATTTTCCGTGGAGGACTGCTGTCGATCGACAAAGGACAGTACGAGGCGGCGCAGGTCCTCGGCTTTAGCAAATGGCAGACGACCAACAAGATTATTTTGCCGCAAATGTTTCGCGTGGCTTTACCTGCCGTCGCAAATGAATCCATTACGCTCGTAAAAGACACCGCGTTGCTCTATGCAGTTGCCGTCCCAGAATTGCTTCACTTTGCACAAACGGCTGTGAATCGCGATTTTACCATCGTTCCGTTTTTTATTGCGGGAATCATTTATTTGTTGATGACGCTATTGTTAACGTTGTTCTTTAAGTGGCTGGAGAAAAGGTTCAAATTCGAATAAAGGGCTGGCGCAATATGGATATCATTCAAGTATCGAATCTAAAGAAATCGTTTGGCAATCAGGAAGTTTTGCGAGATGTCTCGTTTTCGGTGAAAAAGAACGAAGTCGTAGCGGTCATTGGACCATCTGGCTCCGGTAAAAGCACAATGCTGCGCAGCTTGGTCAATCTGGAGCAGGTGAATGGCGGCAGCATTCGTGTGCAGGATGATTATTTGGTGAAGGACGGCGTTTACACCAGTAACCAGGAAATCAAGCAGATCACATCGAGAATGGGCATGGTCTTTCAGCATTTTAATCTGTTTCCTCATCTCACAGTAAAAGAAAATCTGGAGATCGCACCACGCGTAGTCAAAGGTGAGGCGCCCCAGGACATCCGCAGAAAGAGTGCAGATCTCTTGGAAAAGGTCGGCCTGTCTGATAAGGCAGACGCGTATCCGGCGAAGCTCTCAGGCGGACAGAAGCAGCGTGTGGCGATCGCCAGAGCACTGATGATGAATCCGCAAATCTTGTTGTTTGACGAGCCTACGTCTGCGCTCGATCCCGAACTGACGGGTGAGGTCCTGCAAGTCATCAAGCAGCTTGCCCAGGAGCATATGACGATGATGGTTGTGACGCATGAGATGGGATTCGCGCGCGAGGTAGCGAACCAAATTATGTTTATGGACAACGGGGAATTCGTAGAGTCGGGGACGCCTGAGCAATTGTTTACAAACGCTAAATTTGAGCGGACCAAATCTTTTTTGCATCGTGCATTAAAATAGAAAAGATCAACAACAAATGCCCTCAGAGTCGAGAAGACAGACTGAGGGCATTTTTGTATAGACAGGCTACATCACCTGATAGTTCAAGTAGCGTTGGCTGATGAACGAATGAAAATGATCGCTGAACGAGTCAGCATTTAAAAACGCATTGTAAGCGTAAGGAGTGACCCGACAGTAAACGACCTCGCGTCCATCGTGAAAACGGATATAGAGGTGGCTTGCAGACAGATCGTAGCGAGCAGCTTTGATCAATTTCGAATCCAGTTCCTTGTAGGTAATTTCTTGGGGTTGATTCTGTCGTGGCAGAAATTGGCGGAAAAAAGATCTCAATGTACGTGCAAACTCCTTTATCTAAAAATCGGTTTATCTATTTCTACGAGTCTTCATTTTACGCAAAAATTTGGATTCGGAATACAAAAATAGCACACCGATTGCAAAATAGGCTAAGAGAACCGTATTCAGAACGATCATCGGAAAGTCGGCAAGCATGTAAGTGCCTCCTGTTAGAGAGAATGAAGTCACGAATGAAAAGCAACCTGCTCCAAAAAAGTGAAAATCTTCTTTTTTCTTCGTTCTATGGACCTATCATATGGTTGTGTGTAGAAAGAAATGATCATCCGAAAGTATGTAGACTCATGAAAAATGTTGTCGAATATAGTCTATATTACCTATTTTATTATTGTCAATAATTGCATAGAACCAAAAATCTTTCCGCAAATTTCATTTGATCACCATCGCCATGAACGATTTGAAAAAGGCTGTCCGCGAAAATGAAGCGGCAGCCTTTTTTTGCTAAAGAGTGGGTGGGTATTTCTTGCTTTTTAAATCGTATTGGAGCCGATTGATAAAGTTCATCGAAATCCGGGAATAATGCCGTTCCTCCGAACGCACCCAGCCGTAATAGATGGGTTGTTGATACGGAATATCCAAATCAAGCGTGATTGAATCGGAGTCTTGCAAATGAGGTTCATGAACAAAAGAGTAGTCCAGTCCGATGGTTACCGCGAGATTTTGCCGGATTGCATTGCGGAGTGCTTCTGTGTTGTTCGACGTAAACAAAATGTCGACGGGACCATAAGTAGCGGCAAAATCCTCTACGAACCATTTGACGTAGTCGTCGTTGTACAGGACGAAGGATTGCTTGCGAAGCTCTTCAGGTGTGACGGAATCCTGATAGGCAAGCGGCGAGTTTTTGCCCACACCAACGACCATTTTTCCCTCTAGTAGCTGTTCGAACACCAAGCCGAGGCCCTCGCTCTTTTTGAGCAGGTTCTCGTGAATAATGACCAGACCAATGTCCAGCTTGTCCTGAAGAATGTCCTCTAAGATCTCCTGTGTGCCTTTTTCTGCAATTTCGGTACGGATGTAAGGATAATCTTTTTTAAAGCTCGCGACGGCATCGACCAAAAGATTCATGGGACCGGGAATCGTGGCGAGCCTCAACTCTCCGCTCAACGAGTTCGTGTAGTTTTGTGCTTCCTCCAAGATCTCCTGGATCTTTCCCAAGGCTTCAAATGCTTTTTTGATGATAATGCGCCCTTCTGGGGTCGGTACTGCTCCAAGACGCGAACGTGTAAAAAGAGTAACGCCCAGCTCTGCTTCCAGACTGGAGAGCGATTGGCTGATGGCGGAGAGGGTCACATGCTTGTTCTGGGCGGCTTTGGTCAAGGAGCCTGCCTTCGCTATTTCTACGATATATTCCAGTTGTTCCAGATGCATTTGGTAACAGCACATCCTTTAGTCGTACTTAAGGAAGGGTAAGTATGTTTACATATTTTTTAATATAAAAGAGTCCTATAATGAAAGCAAGGCAAGAGATCAGGTACAAAAGACATCATAAATGGAGGCGTTTACAATGGCGAGACTCGAAGGGAAAGTAGCGATCATTTCGGGTGGCGGAACAGGAATCGGAAAAACAACGGCGATTCGTTTTGCCAAGGAAGGTGCGAAAGTAGTCGTTACCGATATCAATCTGGAAAGTGCCTCTCAGACGGTAGCCGAAATCAAGGATGCGGGTGGTAAAGCCATTGCGATTGCGCATGATGTAAGCCGTGAAGAGCAATGGCAGCAAGTAGTGGCAACCACTGTAGAACAATACGAGAAAGTAGATATCCTGTTCAACAATGCAGGTATTTATATCATTAAACCATTAGCGGAGATTACCATAGAGGAATGGAATCGTCTCATGGCGATTAATGTAACGGGCGTCTTTTTGGGAATGAAGCATGTGATGCCACTCATGGCAAAACAACAAGGTGGTTCTGTCATCAATGCCTCTTCCATTGCTGGGCTTTTTGGTGCACCGGGTCACGTTTTGTACGGAGCGAGCAAGGGAGCGGTTCGCATCATGACTAAAGATGCAGCGATGGAGTATGCGGCACAAGGTGTGCGCGTGAACTCGATTCATCCTGGCTATATCGATACAAACATGGTGTCCTATGCTTCGGAAACGACAAAGCATTCCAAAGCAGAGCTAGCACTAGCTACTCCAACAGGCCGACTTGGAACTGTCGAGGATGTAGCCAATATGGTGCTGTTCCTCGCTTCTGACGAGTCTTCCCATGTTACAGGAGCGGAATTCGTCATCGATGGTGGTGCAACAGCGAGATAAAACGGTACGAATACCCTTTTCGAAAATAGGAGGAATTATCCATGAGGCTGGAAAATAAAGTCGCGATCGTAACAGGTGGAGCAAGTGGAATCGGTGAAACGACCGTCCGTCTCTTCGCAAAAGAAGGGGCGAAAGTAGTGATTGCTGACTTCTCCCCACGTGGAAATGAATTGGCGGAAGAGCTGAATCAAGCGGGCTTCGATGCGTTGTTCGTGAAAACGGACGTAACGAAAGAAGACGAAGTAAAAAACATGGTAAGTGCCACTGTAGAAAAGTACGGAAAGGTAGATATTCTGTTTGCCAATGCGGGTATCGCAAAAGACGCACCTGGTCATTTGTTGAGCATGGATGACTGGCAAAGAACGATTGATATTAATCTGACCGGCGTGTTTTTGTGTGATAAATACGTCATCGAGCAAATGCTGGCGCAAGGGACTGGCGGCGCGATTGTCAACTGCGGCTCGATCCATAGCCATGCAGGGAAAGCAGGTGTAACAGCATACTCTTCCGCCAAAGGCGGCGTGAAGCTCTTGACCCAGACACTGGGACTTACGTATGCAAAGCAAGGAATTCGCGTGAATGCAGTCTGCCCTGGCTACATTGATACACCATTGATTGCTGGGCGCAATGAAGCCTTGAATGAGCACCTGATCGGGTTGCATCCAATGGGACGCTTGGGTAAACCAGAAGAAGTCGCCAAGGCTGTTCTGTTCCTCGCCAGCGACGATGCTTCCTTCGTCACAGGGACAAGCCTGCTGGTCGACGGCGGTTATACCGCACAATAATAAGTTCTTTCTCCTCGCGTAGATTTGTCTGCTCGGGGAGATTTTTTTTCACAAGACTACATCGGACAAATGCCCTCAACCATCGTCCAAGCGGGCGCAAAACCGATCGAATATAATGGGAAAAAGCCATTACGCGACGGGGAGGGAGGAGTTTTGCCGACTTTTGTGGGCACGGTGACCATTACCAATAATGTCGGGAATATCAACTTTGGCGATACGGCAAACAACTCTCCGAAAAGCGTAACCAAAGCGTTTTCCGGTTCGGGTGGAAACAATAGTGGAAACGTAGTAAAGGTCATTAATGAAAACAGCCAAACCAATACATGGGTGGGTTCAGGAGCGGCTGGAATGAAGACAGTGAAGACAAAGAAACGGGTCCGTCGCGCAGCTCGAAAAGGCAAAAAGAAAAAGTAGCCTTGAAAAAGGCCGCGTGCGAAAGTGGACAAGCTCGATAATAGAATTCAGAGTAAGACTATTGCGAATTTATGTGAATTGAGATAAAAAAGATGAAAGACGATCGCAGAAAGGAAGCAAACCAGATGAAGAAAACAAATGAGGAATCACTCTTATTTACCCGTGTGAACAAGGACACGCAGGCACTGCCGATTTCGATTGAGGATTGGGAGAAAAAGGCACGCGAGGTTTTGCCGGATGGGCCATTTGATTATGTTGCCGGGGGATCAGGGGCAGAGGAAACGCTGGTAGAAAACCGGACAGCTTTTTCCCGTTGGGCAATCATTCCGCGGATGATGCGGGATGTGACGAATCGCACCCTTGGTATTTCGATGTACAATCAAGCGTTGCGCACTCCGATCTTTTTGGCACCTGTAGGCATGCAGACGATTTCACATCCCGATGGAGAGCTGGCGTCTGCCAGGGCGGCTGCATCAGCCGGAGTGCCGTTCGTAGCCAGTACAGTTTCCGCTCACTCACTCGAGCATATTGCCGAAGTGATGGGTGATGCCTATCGTTGGTTTCAGCTCTATTGGTCGAATGATCGAGAGGTTTCTGCGAGCATGGTCAGACGAGCAGAAAAGTCTGGCTATTCTGCCATTGTCCTCACGGTAGATACCGTTATGCTAGGGTGGAAGCGCAGAGACTTCCGCAACGGGTATTCGCCACTGCGGGAAGGAAAAGGACTGGCGAATTACTTGACAGACCCTGTTTTTTGCTCGCGACTTCCTGAGGTTACGCCAGAAAATGCAGTAGAAGAAGTGTTGAAAAACATTTATCATCCAGCACTCAATTGGAACGATATCGCCTTTTTGCGTGAGCATACTCGTCTACCGATTTTGGTAAAAGGCATTTTGCATCCGGATGATGCGCGGCTTGCTTTAGAGCATGGTGTCGATGGAATCATCGTTTCCAATCACGGAGGGCGGCAGATGGATGGCGCCATTTCTACGCTGGATGCGTTGCCAGCGATTGCCGAGGTGGTAGCTGGCAAAATACCTGTCTTGCTCGACAGTGGCGTGCGTACAGGAGCAGATGTCGTTAAAGCGATTGCTTTAGGTGCCAATGCCATCCTGATTGGTCGGCCATTCCTGTATGGACTGACTGTGGCCGGAGAGCAGGGCGTAGTGAGTGTCTTAGATACACTCATCCATGAATTTGACGTCGCGATGGCACTGTCAGGCAGCAATTCTGTCGCAGACCTCAATCGCAGCATTCTTGCCCGCTTGTAAGGGAAGTAGCTCAATCGTACCCATTGTTGAAAAAAGTGAGCCAGTCTACATGCACTGGTTCATTTTTTTCGCAAAAATGTTATTTCTACCGTAACTGTTCTCGTTGATCTTTCGGAAAAACATGGTAAAATGGAACGAACTTGTATTCAGAACGTTACGATCCTTCTGTAAGGATCATTTTTTTTGACTGTATCCAAAGCAGGTGATGGAAATGAAAAACCAAATGATGTCTTCACTGACACCCCAAGATTGGGTAGGGCTACTACGTGAAAAAGATGGTGAGCTGAACATGGTTGTGAATGAGCTGGCAGATGTCAAATACGCTTTGGACCAATCCACGATCTTGGCAATTACGGACAATAAGGGGATAATTTTGCGGGCAAATGAGCAATTTTGCCTCATATCGAAATACGAACGAAGCGAATTGATTGGAAATGACCATCGTATTCTTAATTCGGGTTTTCATCCGAAAGGCTTTTTTAAAGATATGTGGTCTTGTATTCGATCTGGCCAGGTCTGGCGGGGGGAAATTCGAAATCGCGCAAAAGATGGCAGCTATTATTGGGTCGATACCACGATCGTGCCATTTAAGAATCAAGCGGGCGAAATCTATCAATACCTTTCCATTCGCAGTGATATCACGGCTCGCAAGCAGATGGAAGACGAGCTCAAGCGGAGTGAAGAAAAGTATCGCATCATCGCGGAAAACACGTCAGATATCATCAGCATCATCAACCTGGATGGGGAGTTTCTCTATTTGTCCCCATCTCACAAGCGTGTGTGGGAGCATACCGTTCCTGATGAGGAAATCCATAACCTGTTCGAGTGGATTGTAGAGGATGACCGGGATATTTTTGCTTATGCGATTCAGCATGCCTTCTCTACACGTAAAGAGTACATGGTAGAGTGCCGGATTAACACCCAAAGAAACGATGTGATCTGGACAGAAAGCAAAATCAATCCGATAGCGGATGAAGAAGGAAATGTGACCAAGCTACTCCTCGTTACCCGTGACGTCACAGACCGAAAACAGTCCGAAGAGACGATTCACCACTTGGCTTATCACGATGCGTTGACAGATCTGCCGAATCGACGAATGTATGTCCAACAGCTCAGCAAGGAAATGATGCAGGCCAAGCGTTTCCAATCGAATCTGGCTGTGCTGTTTTTGGATTTGGATCGGTTCAAGGATGTGAACGATTCGTTCGGTCATGACGTAGGGGATATGTTGCTGATCGAAGCATCAAAGCGTCTACAGGCATGCCTCAAGCCAGGAGATGTCGTGGCCAGGTTGGGTGGAGACGAATTTACGATTATGCAGAACCAGTTGCAAGATCGAAACGAAGCGACTGCATTGGCAGAGCAGATCATGAATCAGTTGCAGCGGCCGTTTGAATTGGATGGTCATGTGTTCAACGTGTCGTGCAGCATCGGCATCGCCTTGTACCCGCAAGATGGGGACAACCCTGAAGATTTGTTGAAACGGGCCGATACGGCGTTATATACAGTGAAATCGCGCGGGAAGAATGGATATGACTTTTTCGATCCGACGATGGAGGCGAAGTCGCTGGAGCGTATCTTGATGGAAAATGAGATGCGGAAAGCCATTGAACAAGAGCAGTTCCAAATTTACTACCAGCCCAAGATCGATATCGCGACAAGCGCGATGACAGGCATGGAGGCGCTCGTCAGATGGGTGCATCCAGAGCTTGGCATCATTCCGCCGAATCGTTTTATCCCTATCGCTGAGGAGACAGGGATGATTCTGGCACTCGGGGAATGGATATTGAAACAGGCGTGCAAACAAAATAAAATTTGGCACGATCAAGGATATACGCTGAAGGTCTCTGTGAATTTGTCAGCAAGACAGATCTATCAAAAAGATCTGGTCGAGATGATCAAGGATATACTTCGGGAAACAAATCTGTCTCCTGATTGGCTGGAGCTCGAGATTACGGAGAGCATTTTTGTCAAAATGGAAGAGGCGACGGCAGTCCTGCAACAGATTCGAGACATCGGCATCCAAATTTCGATTGATGATTTTGGGACAGGCTATAGCTCGTTTAGTTATATTAAAAGTTTGCCAGTCGATACGATCAAAATTGACGCCTCGTTTATTCGCGACATTCATCACAACCAAGAGAGTCAAGCGATTGTAAAAGCGATTGTTACGATCGCGCAAAGTCTCAATATGAATGTCATCGCAGAGGGAATTGAGCTCCATGATCAAGTAGCGGCTTTGAAGGAAAATGGCTGCGACCACGGTCAAGGCTATTTGTTCAGCAAACCGCTTCCGACAGATGATTTTGACCAGTTCCTTCGTCAAGAGCAGCAATAATATGGCAGGAAGCAAAGCCGGGTGAGAACATCCGGCTTCTTCTTTTGTGTGGTACTATAAGAGGCGGACAAAAACATAAGAGCAAGTTTGCAGCTAGAAAGGGAGGCCCCTCGTGGGAAAGTTTTCAGGTAAGACTGTTGTCGCTATTGCAAGTTTGGTATTGATGTGGGGATTAAGCTGGTCGATCTACAAAATGTCACTCGCCTATACGCCACCGATTTTGTTCGCAGGAATGCGTTCGCTGATTGGCGGACTTCTGCTCGCTTTATTTATTTTACCGAAATGGAAAAAGATCAACTGGCGTGAAAACTGGTTGCGCTATTGTATATCTGCCTTTCTGAATACATTGTGCTTTTACGGCATTCAGACGGTTGGACTCGTGTATTTGCCAGGTGGATTATTCTCTGTGCTGGTGTACTTCCAGCCAATCTTGATTGGACTCTTTGCCTGGTTGTGGCTGGGTGAGAGCATGACGGTGCTCAAGATCATTGGGCTGATCATGGGATTCCTCGGGATACTTGCGGTCAGTGCAGATGGACTGACTGGACAGGTTTCCATCGTGGGCGTCATTTTAGGTTTGTTGACGGCTCTGACGTGGGCGCTGGGCGTGATCTATGTGAAAAAGGTCAGTGCCAAGGTAGATTCTCTGTGGATGGTTGCCATGCAATGTATCATTGGTGGCGCGGCCTTAACTCTTTTGGGGACAGGTGTAGAGAGCTGGTCCGACATTGTCTGGAATGTACCTTATTTGATCGGTCTGAGCTATGGCGCTACATTTGGTGTACCGATTGCCATTGTCATTTACTTTGGGCTCGTGAATGCAGGCGAAGCGAGCAAGGTAGCAGCCTTTACGTTTCTCGTGCCGCTCATCGCAGTTGTCACGGGCACTATTTTCATGGATGAGCCGGTTACGTATTCACTCATCGCTGGTCTGGTATTGATCGTGTGCAGTATTTGCTTGGTGAACTATCAGAAAAAGATACGACAGCCTGCAATTGCCAATACTCTCAATCGTTAATGGAGACGAAACAAAAACAGCCGACACTTCACAGGTTCGGCTGTTTTTATTATGGGGACTATAGGTAAGGCTCTTTGTAGATTCCTTTTTCATAAATGTACTGTAGGCAGGTATCCGGCAACAGGAAGCTGGGGTCGCCGCCTTTGCGGATTTCGTCTCGGATGTAGGTAGAGCTGATTCCCATGTTGATGCCCTTGCTCATGATGAGAAAATGCTCGTCGTGATTGCGCAACAGCGCGTCCTCTGCGATCAGGTCAGCGGTCGGATAGCCTTCACGAGACATCACGATGAAATTGAAGCCTGCAACCAGCTTTTCAGCGTTGCCCCAGTTCGACAGTCCCTCTAACAAATCCGATCCCATGATGAAAAAGAGCTCGTCGTTTGGGTACTTCTTTTTCATGTGCATCATCGTATCATACGTATAGGTTTCACCTGGCAAGCCATCCATCTCGACTGTAGAAATTTCGAAAAGTGGCTCTCCATACTTGTTTGTTTTGTGTGTACTGCTCGCCAAAGCCAGTTTGAGCATGTGCAAGCGATGGACGTCCTCTGTCTGCAATTTTTTATCATGACGCTTTGAAGAGCATGGTACGAAAATGACTTTGTCCAGTCGTCTCCGGTGAGCGACGGTCGCTGCCGTGAACAAATGGCTGTACGTGATGGGGTCAAAGCTGCTGCCATAAATGCCGATTCGCATGAAAATTGCCTCCTATCGTCATGAGCCTGTTATTTTTTGCGGATAGTCATGCCAAGCTGGTTCTGAAAGTGACTGAGAGCCCATTTGTGACCTTCTGGAAGAAAGCTCGCTACTGCATCCTCGTGGATGACGACAGAAAAGCCGTTATAGAAGCCTTCAATCGCTGTATGCAATACACAAATGTCCGTGCAGACACCTACCAGATGAACCTCAGTGATACCTCTCGTCCGCAACAATAACGCAAGGTCGGTACCTTGGAAAGCACTGTAGCGGGTCTTATCCATCCAGTGAATCGTATCTTCGAATTCCTCGTAAATCTCCTGAATGCTGCCATACAAATTCCGGCCAGCCGTACCGATAATGTTGTGCGGAGGGTAGAGTCCTGTCTCAGGGTGGTACGGGTCCTGCTCTCGATGAGCGTCGACTGCCATGACGACAAAATCGCCTTCTGCGAGGAAGTCGCGGATCAATTCTCCAATGCGTCCTTCAATAGCCTGACCAGGCTCTCCACAAGTCAATGCACCATCTGTCGCGACAAAATCATTCGTGTAGTCGATCACGATCAAAGCTTTCATGGAAAAAACCTCCTGAATGTGGACTTTTTCAGTAAATCATGGCAGTTGGCGTAAAGCCGGTAAAGCGATAGAGCTTGGCTGGCGAATTCGAAAACTCAGTCGAGTAGACAGGCTGTCCGTCAGCCGATAGAACTGGCTCGAGCAGTCCTTGCCGTCTGGTTGTCGCAAGCAGGCGCCGCTCAAAATTGCCGCGATCTTTTGCCGAAAAGGATGGAACGACGGACTCGATCACTTGCAGCAGTTCGCTCAAGGTAAACTCATCTGGCAAAAACGCTTTGGCGATAGTCGTTTGCAGCATCTGCTCACGAACGCGCTGTAAGGCGTCAGTCAAAATTTCACGATGATCAAAAGCAAGGTTGAGGGCAAAAGCTTCCTCAATCGGAAATAGCCGCGCGTCGGATGCATCGTCGTTTGCCTGTGCGTGCTTCAATAAATCTTCATGGACGAGGGAGACATAGGCAACACTCGGGATCCAACCACGAGGGTCTCTTCCGGGCCTGTAGTACGTCTTCAACTGCTCGATGTGTACATCACGGTCGATATTCGTCTCTTCTTTCAACTCGCGATAGGCGCATTCGTCCAGGGTCTCCGATTCATGGGAAAAACCGCCAGGCAAGGCCCATTGCTCTCCAAATGTATCGCTTTTTCGCTTGATCAGAAGAACGGCCAATTGTTTGAGTGGCAGCGATTTGGTTTTTGTTTGGCGCGGGATGGAAAGGATCGTAAAGAGGCAAATATCTGTTGGAAGTCCATCCGGTGAGCGGTACTTTTTGGTCCGAAAGTGGATGCGTTTGGCTCGAAGGGGAGACGTACTCACAAGATCATCCTTTCCGTTTGCTCGAATCAGTTATCATGCTTTTATGTTATGATATCATTTTAACAATGTCAATATTACAATGTAAAAGACTGTGAAAAAAGACGTCTGTGAATGTCAGACGTCTCTCGAAGTCATACCTGCGAAAAGCGATTGATTAAACAGCATCCA
>NZ_JABSUZ010000005.1:0-238962 GCF_013284345.1 Brevibacillus sp. MS2.2 | reverse complement strand
GCCCTTCGGAAGCGAGAAGAAAAATTAACAGCCTCGCTAAAACGTTCCCATGTTGATGTGACAGTGACCAAAGCGTTTGCTGACCAGCTCGAGGATGTTTTGGGCGAAAACGGGCACATGCAGGCGAAAATGTCGGGGTATCAACGTCGGGATGCTCAGGAAGCGATGATGCATGCCGTCTATGAGGCAATGGAGGATGGTGCCCATTTATTGGTAGAGGCTGGGACAGGTACGGGAAAATCATTAGCCTATCTCTTGCCGGGGATCATTTGGGCTCATCACAATCAGCAGCAGCTGGTAGTCAGTACCAACACCATTCAATTGCAGGAACAGCTATTCTACAAGGAAATCGCTACCTTGCAGGAGTCTCTGCCGTTTTCCTTTACAGCTTCGACGCTAAAAGGCAGAGGAAATTACTTATGCTTGCGTAAATTTGAACAAGCCGTGGACGAGCCAGTAGAAGGAAGCAGCCAAGAAATGCGCTTGGTCAAAGGACAGATGCTGACTTGGCTCACGCAAACCGTTACCGGTGATGTGGAAGAGCTGAGTATGCCTCCGAGTGGCCAACTGCTGTGGCAACAGGTAAAAAGTGATACGAGCTCTTGTTTGAATCGGGCTTGTCCCTGGTTTAGTCGCTGCTACTATTTTCAGGCGAAGGAACGGGCTCGCGATGTCGATGTACTCATTGTCAATCACGCCCTATTCATTAGCGACTTGCAAGCGGAGAATAGAATCCTCCCTCCGTATGAAGTGGCCATCGTCGATGAGGCTCATCATTTGGAGGATGCCGCGACACAGCATTTAGGCAAGCAGTTTTCAACCACGCAACTTCTTTTCTTGTTAGATCGCGCATCGGTTGAAGAGAGTGGGTCAATTGCCCGCTTCGCAGAAGAGCTGCAAAGCTGGATGCCTGCGGTACAAGAAGATGTAGCCACTAAGCTTCTGGAGCTCAGAAAACAGTCCGCTGCCTTACGTGAGAAAGCGCAGCAATGGACACAGCTCTTGTATGCATGGGCATCAGATCGTGCGGAGGAGACGGCGGACGCTGGACGTGAGACGGTACGTTATCGGATCGAATCCTTTGTAGGCAAACACGAAAAAATACGCAAAGTAACCAAAAAGCTTATTGATGGGATGACCGCATACGCAGCGGACATCGAGCAGCTATTGCGAACGACTCCGCAAGAGGAAAAGCCTCCTTTTGCCGTACGCAGTCTACTGACAGATTTATTCGGCCTCATCAAAGACTGGCAAAACGCCGTGGAGCTGCTTCACTTCTTTTTGCTTGAGCAGGATGCCGAGTATGTATATTGGATGGAAGTAGAGTCCCGTACAGCTCGCAAGCAGGTTCATTTGTCAGCAGCACTCTTGAAGGTTGCCGACTCTCTGGCAGAACCGCTTTTCGCGCAAAAGCGGAGTCTGATCTTGACATCAGCCACTCTGACGGTCAAAAACAGCTTCTCCTACATCAAAAGCCAGTTTGGTCTCGACCAATTGCCCGAGGAACGAGTGCGTACCTTGTCACTGCCATCGCCGTTTCACTATGAAGAGCAGGGATTACTGTTGATTCCATCTGATTTCCCTGCACCAGGCAAAGAGAGTGACCATACGTATTTGGAGGCGGTCATTCAAGGGTGCGTGGATGTCGTACTGGCTTCGAAAGGAAGGACGCTGATCCTGTTCACCTCCCACTCGATGCTTCGACTTGTTTACCAAGCAATGAAGGAACGCCTTGCGGAGGCCCCAGAACCGTATACGTTATTTGGTCACGGGATTGATAGCAACAATCGGAGCAAGCTGGTGCGTCTGTTCCGAAGCATGGAGAGAAGTGTCCTACTTGGGACGAGCAGCTTCTGGGAAGGTGTCGATATCCAGGGGGAATGGCTGAGCAGTTTAGTCATTGTTCGCCTCCCATTTGCTCCACCGAATCATCCAGTCTATCAAGGAAGGGCAGAGCTTTTAAAGGCAGAAGGAAAAAACGCTTTTATGTCCTTGTCTCTTCCACAAGCTGTTCTGCAATTTAAACAAGGGGTAGGTCGATTAATTCGCCACCACTTGGATCGCGGGGTCGTGATCGTTCTAGACACACGTGTGGTTGAGTCGAGATATGGACGCTCTTTCCTTCAATCTTTGCCGCCATTTCAGATCGAAAGCGGTCCATGGCCAACGTTGCGAGAGCGCATAGAGCCATTCCTTAGTATGCAATCCCTGTCAGATTCATAAAATGAAGCAATAGTCTCATAGGGATTAAGGTGATAAAATAAATGTTATGGAAAAAAGCGTGGCCTTGGTGGATTGTAGTTCTTAGTGCGATTTTCCTTTGCGCATGCTCGATTGATAGCCATTTGTATTTGCAAGAAGCAGCAGTGAAGATAGATGACCCGTTTGAAACAGAGACAGAACAGGAATTTTCGGGTCTCATTATCACTTACTTGGCACTTCCGCATGGTGAGAGTACGCTTTTGAGAATGCCAGGTGGCAAAACGATGCTGATTGATACGGGTACGGCAGAAGATTGGCCCGTTCTTTCGGCGCGCTTGGCAGAACTCAAGATCACACGGCTCGATTATGTAGTGTTGACGAACGATCTGCCTGAGCATATGGGAGGCTACGTTTCATTGAGCGAGCAAGTGCTTGTAGATGCCGTCATTTTGCCCAAGCTGATTGCACCATCGATTCGCCATGTCGTGCTGCTTCGCTCCAACCAAAAGCAGATGGAAGCAGAGCAAGGACAAGTACTCACTCTTGACAAGGAAATCTCCATGGAAGTTTTGCTCCCGGATGAACCGTTATTTTTATCGCCTCAGAACAATTCTCTCGTTTTTCGATTGACGCACGGTCAATTGCGATTTTTATTTATGAGCGCAGTGAATGAAAAAGCAGAGGAGCGACTGTTGGAACGGCAAAATGACAGACTGAAGGCGGAAGTGCTAAAGGTAGCCGGTCAAGGGAGCAATCAAGGCTCTTCGCAACCGTTTCTGACGCAGGTCGATCCTCAGGTCGCCATTATTCAGACAGGCCGATCGCGGGATCAAATGAAAGACGGTCAGACGGAAGTCATGGAGCGCCTGGGTGAGTCTTGGGCCGAGACATACGTTACCAGCCACGACGGTTCCATTACCATTTTATCGAATGGAAAAGAATATCGGATTTTGAAGCAAAAGAATTAGGGGGGAAGACCGAACGTGGCAAAACACGAAAAGATTTCAGAAGCGGTCGTCCGTCGTTTGCCGATTTATCTGCGTTACCTCAGTTATTTGCAGCAAGTTGAGGTGACCACCGTTTCCTCCCAACAGATGGGCAAGAATCTTGATGTGAATCCTGCCCAAATCAGAAAAGATCTTGCAGCTTTTGGTGATTTTGGAAAAAAGGGAATCGGCTACGATGTCGATTATCTGGTGGAAAAAATCCGTGAAATTCTGAAGCTAACCGATGAAATCCGTGTCGCTTTGGTCGGAGCTGGGCATTTGGGCCATGCCATTAGTAACTACAACGCTTATTTGAAAGATAACATGCGGATTGCGGCCATCTTTGACAGTAATCCAGAGAAGCAGGGCAAAAAAGTCGCTGGGATACCGATTCAGCCTTTATCAGAGCTGAAGGAAACAATCGTAAACAAGCAAATCAAGCTCGCGATTATTACGGTACCGGCACCTGCAGCGCAATCCGTATGTGATCAGTTGACTCAAGCGGGTATCAGGGGGATCTTGAATTTTGCCCCTACGACGATTCGCGCAGGGAAAGATGTTCGCATTCACTATGCGGATGTGACGTCCAACCTGCAAAGCTTGGCCTACTATTTGACGTAAGAATGGAGTGTATACTATGAAAAAGACGATCCTCATTCACGCAACAGTCATTACCGTTAACGATACGAATGAAGTCATTTACGATGGTGCCGTAGCGTTCGAAGGCAACAAAATTACGTATGTGGGCCCAACTCCTGAGGACCTATCGGAAGCAGGATACGATGAAGTCATCGATCAAAAAGGTGATTACATACTGCCTGGCTTAATCAACACGCATGGACATGCTGGTATGTCCCTCCTACGAGGGTATGCAGATGATTTGCCGCTGCAACAATGGCTGGAAGATAAAATGTGGCCATTGGAGGCACAATTCACGGGAGACACAGTAAAATGGGGTACCCAATTGTCTCTTATCGAGATGATTCGTACTGGAACCACCACGTTTGTAGATATGTATGATCATATGGATGTTGTGGCAAAGGAAGTCGATGGAGCAGGCATGCGTGCCCGCCTTTGCCGCGGTATGATCGGTCTGTGCTCTGAAGAAGAACGTCAAACAAAGCTGAAAGACGCGACTCTTTTTGCAAAAGAATGGCATAATCAGGCAGACGGGCGCATTACCGTCATGATGGCACCGCATGCACCGTACACCTGCTCGCCAGAATTTATTACCCAAATTATCGAAAAAGCTGATGAGCTTTCCTTGCCACTTCATATCCATATGTCTGAAACGGCTTGGGAAGTCGGTCAAAACGAGAAGGACTACGGTCTGCGTCCAGTTGCTCATTTGGAAAAGCTGGGTATGTTCAATCGCCCAACACTCGTCGCGCACGCTGTTCACCTAACGGATGAAGAAATCGACATTTTGGCAAAATACAATGTGAGAGTTTCTCATAATGTAGTGAGCAACCTGAAGCTTGCAAGCGGTGTTGCGCCTGTTCCAAAAATGTTGGCAAAAGGTGTAAGCGTGTCACTGGGTACCGACAGCTCGGCAAGCAACAACAATTTGAATTTGTTTGAGGAATTGAAACTCGCTGCGATCCTGCACAAAGGTGTGAACAACGATCCAGTAGCCGTACCAGCAGAGGAAGCACTTCGCATGGCAACTCGTTATGGCGCAGAAGGGGTATTCCAAGAGGAAACGCTCGGAAGCATTGAAGTAGGCAAGCAAGCTGACTTGATCGTACTGGATAGCCACCAAGCCCATTTCCACCCGGCTCACCAACCGATTTCACATGTGGTGTACGCGGCAAATGGACGCGATGTGAAAGATACGATTGTAGCGGGTAAATTTTTGATGCGTAATCATAAGCTCTTGACTATCGATGAGGAGCGCGCGATTTACGAAGCAAACCGCGTATTCCAAACATTAAAACGGTAAAAGGCTCCTGTCAGGTGGGGGACAGGAGTAAGGCAGTGCAGGTGTAGGTAGGGGAATTGGATACTACGACGTTCCGTTGTTCATTTTCGCTACAGCTTTTGTCAGGAGATGATGGCGAAAATGAAGAGTGGGTGTGTGCGACCATTGACGCAAGGGAGACGACAATCCTGCCCAGGAGACGCGGTATTCCTGTAACAGAAACCCAAGTATGTCAGGAGATGTGGTTTGTTGCGAAGATGTCACGCGCTCACCTCCTCGGGGTGTATAAGTAGTATGACCGCCCGACCTTAAGCTATGATTAGCAACTTTTCCGTGTCGTTCTAAAACCTTCCCGTATAGCATAGGCTAAAGACAAAAATGGGACAGGGGGGACGACATGTACATCCGGCCCAAAATGCTGTGGTGGCTCATTCCTATCCTACTCGGTCTATTTCTGCTTGGGATTGTATTGGGGACAGTAAGTCGATCAGCCAATACAGACAGCACAGATACTGCGTCCGCGGTCAGACAAACAGCAGGAACGGAGCAGACAGCGAGGACGGTAGCAGAGCTTTTGGAGCAGATCACGAAGGACGAGGAGCGCTCATTTCTGGTATACATGCAGGATCAGACCTTGCATGGGCGATTTCAAAATGAGCAATTTCAGCTCACAGGAGAAATTGGTGGTCACCAGCTTGAAATAGCCAGAAAAGATGGGCAGCCCGTATCGGTGCGAATTAATGGCCAGATACAGGATCATGCCGCACTGCCGTATGCGATGTTCACCCCGTATGAGCACGGAGTATTGCTCAAGGGAGTTTTACAATCGGTTAGTCCTGAACGCCTTGAAGATACTACAGGGCAAGGATGGAGTGGATATCGGATAGCGGTTCCACCTGAGGAAGTCTCTTCGTTATTATCGATGTGGTTAGGTCCATCCTTCCCTATTCAAGATTTGACTTCAAACGTAACGAACGGAATGAAAGTCAATTACCAACTATGGTACGAGTCAACTACGGGGCAGCTTCGCCAACTGGAGCTGGATTTGCAAATACAAACGGCAGTTGGAGTGAAGAGAGATCAGCTTCGGTTCCGATTGTAATGTCAGCCACGTAAAGGAGTTACTTTGCTGTGTTAGTACGAATTATCCTATCAATCGTAGCCGTCATTTTACTTACGGGAGCTGGGTTCGCCTATCACCTGACGGCTTCTTTAGCAGGAGAGCGCAATCAATTTGAGGAAACCGTTCGTCAGTGGGTCTTTGATCGCACGACAATCACGGAGATTGAATCCATTGATGAATATCGAGGCAAAGAGAGCTACGCTGTCGTCATCGGGAAAAATAAGGCGGGTACACAGGTTGTAGCATGGATGACAGATCAGAAGGTAAGCTTCGATCGAATGGATCTAGCTGTTCCAAAAAAGAATGTAGAAGAGGCGGTTTACAAGTCATTCCCTCAATCGGAGATCACTCATTTAGTTCCTGGTCTCGAAAACGATAAGAAATTTTGGGAAGTCACTGTCAAAGACAAAGACGGTCGTTTTCACTATATTCACTATGATCTATTCACTGGTGCTTTGCTAACCTCATACGTGCTCGCGCCAACCTAATACGCTTGCTTGACGACAGGCCTTTTCCTTATGGGAGAAGGCCTGTTTGGCATTCCATCCAACATCTGTATAAGAAATTGATATACTCATATGATATACTGGGGACGTTGCAAAGAGAGAGAACGAGAACGATATATATGGGGGGAGTAGCCGTGCAGTTGAAAAAGAGCGTAATTGGATTATCTTTGGTGGCAACCTTGGCACTCCTGTTCGGAGGATGGTTCTTGTATCAAAAGATGGAGATTGAGGAGCCAATCCGTGCAGAAATTGGACAAATGCAGTCCGCAACATTGGGCAATTTGGAGATCAGCAAAGATAAAATTCAAATAGATGTAACTGTTACAAAGCCAGACGCATTTCCAGCAGAATATCGTAATCTGCTAACGGAAACACAAAAGGTCGCTGGGGAAAAAGAAGTGGTCATTGACATAGACAACCAATCGACAGCGATGAACGATATATGGCAGAGCGGTCAATTTGTGTTTACAGAAGCCGTGGAGCTGCATGAATATAGCCGCATTCCAGCCCTCGTGGAACAATGGAAAAAGGGGAATCAGCTGGACGAAGCATCCGCATTGATGGATGACGAGAACATTTATGTTTACTTGAAAAAAGGAACGGAGGATTTTTACACCATCATACCCCGTTCCATTGAAAAAGAGGTGACGGCACGTGCGTAAGGAAGTACTGATCGGCGTCGTACCTGCACTGTTGATTTTTCTTGTTTTTCTTGGTGTAAATATTACGCCATTCTTGGTGTTCGGAGCCGTACTGGGAGCGATTTACTTTCTGGTCATCCGTCAGCAAAATGGACAGGGCGGGAATGTGGCCCTCGGTGGGAAAAGAAAAGCAAACAAGCATGAGCTGCCAAAATCGGACTTGCAGTTTGCGGATATCGGTGGACAGGAACGCGCTAAAAAAGAATTGAAGGAATCGCTTGATTTTCTCGTGTACAAGGACAAAATTGAGCAGTATGGGATTCGCCCGATCAAAGGTGTTCTTTTGACAGGTCCACCTGGTACGGGTAAGACACTGATGGCGAAAGCGGCAGCGAACTATACAAATTCCGCCTTTGTGGCGGCATCAGGTTCGCAGTTTGTAGAGATGTACGTGGGTGTCGGTGCACAACGCGTCCGTGAATTGTTTCAAGAAGCGAAGGCATTAGCAGAGAAAAATGGGCAAGACAGCGCGATTATTTTTATCGATGAGATCGATGTCGTCGGTGGAAAAAGGGACGGTCAACAGCAGCGTGAATACGATCAAACCTTAAATCAACTGTTGACGGAGATGGATGGTGTAGCTACGACTGACAAGCCGCGGATTTTAGTCATGGCAGCTACGAACCGAAAGGACATGCTCGACGCAGCGTTGTTACGTCCTGGTCGTTTTGACCGCCATATTAGCGTCGATCTTCCAGACAAACCAGCACGCGAGCAGATTTTGACCATTCATACGGCCAATAAACCGTTAAGCGAGGATGTCACATTGGAAAAAGTGGCACAGGAGACATTCGGATTTTCTGGCGCACAGTTGGAGAGTGTAGCGAATGAAGCAGCCATCTATGCCATGCGTGACCGTCAGGAAAAGATCACGGCGAAGCATTTTGCCTATGCAGTGGACAAGGTCATGCTCGGTGAGAAGGTAGATCGTCAAGCATCAGAGGAAGAGAAGAAGCGCGTTGCACTCCACGAACTGGGACATGCCATTGTCAGTGAGAGTGTGCGACCAGGCTCTGTCTCGCAGGTCACGCTGAGTCCACGTGGCAAAGCACTAGGATACGTCCGACAAAATCCAATGGAAGACCGCTATCTGTATACCAAGGAAGCAATGGAGAAGCAAATCATGGTTAGCCTTGGGGGAGCCGTAGCGGAGGAAATCTACTACGGTGGGCGCAGTACTGGATCGAAGAATGACTTCGAGCAAGCGCTGGGAATGGCACAGGAAATTGTACAAAGCGGTATGTCCGAGCTAGGGATTGTACATTTGCAATACGTGGATAAGAATCGGATTCATGACGAGGTTGAGCGTTTGCTGGAGGGATTGCTCGTAGAAACTCGCAATCTTTTGAGACAGTACGACTCCGTATTCCAAACGGGCTTGTATACATTGTTGGAAGCGGAAGTTCTGCAAGGCGATGAGTTCAGGGCGCTATTGTCACAAACGAAGGAAGAAGTTGCTGTATAAGTGAAGATAAAGAACCTGCTAGCCAAAGGAAGAGTTGGTGAAGCAGGTTTTTTTGTGTTTGCTGGCAACTTTGGCAAATCAGGGTGAAACAATTTTGTAGACACGGTGCCAAATAGGGAAATGGATGAATATCCTACAAAAGTGATACGGGAATGAAATCAGGAGGCAAGGAGACCCTATGGCCAATGTGAACCGGCGAAAAGCTAACAAAAGTCTGAGTAAAACCTTTAGGCAGACCATGAACGAGTTACCGCTCTCATATACATCATCACCTGATCGGGAGTGGATGGAAGACCTCGAATTAAATCTGCTTGAAAGTAATTTGGAGAGCACTCACAGAATACCTCCCCTCTCTGCTGCCACACCGAAAGAGCAACAAAAACCGATTCCCAAAGTACCCAAGCAGGACCTATCCTCCAAACAGGACTCGTTTTCCAAGCAGGATACATCTTCCAAACAGGACTCGTTTTCCAGACAGGATTTGACTTCCAGACAGAATTCAATTTCCAGACAGGACCCAACTTCCAAACAGGATTCAACTTTCAGACAGGACTCAACTTCCAAACAGGAGGCATCTTCCAAACAAAACGCATCTTCTAAACAAAACGGATCCTCCAAACAAAGCTCAACTGCCAATCCGAACTTTTATTCGAAGGTCATCAAAGATCGCAATGATGATCGTGTCCAATCGTTTGTCTATACAGACGACTTGACAGATCAATCGGTGACAACTGAAAAAATTGCGAACCGTGCCATTGACGCGTCCAAGATTAAGCAAGGCGCCGTGGATAATTCGATTTTGAAGGATTATGCCGTGGACAGCAGTAAACTCGCGGACAAGAGCGTAACTTCCACCAAACTCGCACCGCACGCGGTACAAAGGGATCATCTGGGGCAAGGAATCGTAAGTGGCGAGCATTTGCAGGATTATTCGATTTCTGCGCAAAAATTGATCAACCATAGCATTACGTCGGAGAAGTTAGCTGATAAAACCATCGACTCGATGAAATTTGCCGACCACTCGATTCAGAGCAAGCATATTCAGGATCAAGCGATCACGAATGAGTTGCTCCAGGATCAATCGATTACTTCGGAAAAAATAAAGATGGGGACCATTCAAACAAGTAATCTCGCCAATTATGTGATAAACACAGTGAAGCTTGAGGATGGAGCTGTCACAGGCGATAAATTACGCGATGGAGCAGTAACTTCCACGAAGATAGACGAAGATGCAATTGAATCTCAGCATATTCGTGAAGGGTCCATTTACCACCATCATCTCACGGAAGAGCTAATAGATGGCAGTAACATTAGCGCTGGCAGCATCACGGATCATCACATTGCATTTCAGGCCATTTATAGCCAGCATTTACATCCAGAAGCGGTGACCAGTGATAAAGTGGGGCCATATGCGATATTGACTGAGCATTTGGACAACAACAGTGTCACGTCAGAAAAGCTCGCCAAAGAATCAATCGGCAGCACACATTTACAAGCTGGCAGTGTCCTATCGAGTCACTTGCAAGACGGGATGCTAACGGCTAAAAAAATCGGTGATCAGCAGATTACCACAGCCAAGATAGCTGATAAGGCTATCACTACCGACAAATTGGCGAACAGGAGTGTAGGAGAGCAACACTTGCTCGATGAGAGTGTGAGTTCACGACATCTGATTGACGGGACCATTCGCTCAGAAAAGCTGGCAAGAAGATCTGTGGAAGAACAGCATTTAACTGACAGAATCATTGGGGGCAATCATCTACGCGAGTACATCATCCAGACCCAGCATCTGCATGACCACTTGGTGACCACATCAAAATTGGCGCCGGAATCTGTTTCCACAGACAAAATTTCAGATTTAAGCATTACGACAAGCAAACTTGGAGATGCCGTTATCACAGCGCCCAAAATAGCTAAAGATGCGATCAAGACACGCCATCTGGGCAGATCATCCGTCACGGGGGAAAAAATTGCGGAAAAAGCAATTTCCTCTACACATCTCAACAGTCACATCATTCAGGCAGACCATCTCCAAGGTAACTCCATTTCCAAGGAAAAATTACAGGACGGCAGTGTCACTCGAGATAAAATAGCCGATCAGAGCATTGATGCGAGTAAGCTGGATAGCCATTCTGTTCATGGAGCTCATGTCATAAAAGGCAGCTTGGATGGAACGCACATTAAGGAAGGAACGCTCAAAGGGAATCATCTTATCAGCAAGAGCATAACAGAACAGCATCTGCAAAACCGGATTATTACGCAGGAAAAACTGGCAGAGGACTCCGTGACCGGTTCTAAAATTGCGTCCAAAGCTGTCACTACGCATCACATTGCGGATCAGTCCATTAGCGCTGAGAAGATGACCTTTCCCGTAATTGAGACGCATAATCACATAGGAGTAACCTTGCAACAATTCGGTTTCGTCCCCTTCAGACTTTCTGCCACTAGCAAGTCTACAGATGTGATCGTTCGATTGCCACAACCTTATGCGGATACACATTATTGTATGGTCGCGATGACAAATCAACCGGGGATATATACGTCGCTCAAATACACGAAAAGGACTTCAGCGATGATCACCGTATTTCGCAATCAGGAGGGGCAGGAAGCGACTGGAGTGATTCACTGGATCGGGATTGGAGTAAAAGGAGTAGATGTCCCACACGAAATGCTGGATTGGTCAACAGAGATGGGACAACTGGAGGCAGAAGAAGTCGAGGAAGATCAAAGTGACGAAGATCACGACTTTGAAACGGAAGACATGGATGATGAAGATACGTATGATGAAGACGTGGAAGTGGAGGACGTAGAAGACGAAGATATGGATGATGAAGACGCGGAAGATGGGGACATGGAAGACGAGGATACGGATGATGAAGACATGGAAGATGAGTACACCGACGAGGAAGACATGGAAGATCACGACATGGATGAATATGAAGAGGAAGAAGACACGGATGAAAGTGATTTCGAACAAGATTATGAAAGTAGTGAAGAATACGATATCGAGTACGATAAATAATTCGGTAGGAAACAACAATGGGGCGAGTGGATGATTCAGAAGCAGGGAGGCCGATGTTGAGATCAGGTCTCCCAAATGTACAATTGTTTACATAATTATTTTATGGTTAACATTTTGCAGGGAGACTTTCATTGAATTTGCAGGCCCCCAATAGTATAATTGGTAGGTATACTTAGTCTGTATTTGCGTGGCATGGTAAATGGAGGGAATCATTCAATGTTGACGACGATTGCCCGAATCGGGCAGCATGTTGGACAAGAAGTACGCCTGGGATGCTGGTTATACAACAAACGCAGCAGCGGCAAGATTCAATTTTTGCAGCTTCGCGACGGCTCCGGCTTCATCCAAGGTGTAGTAGTAAAAGCGGAAGTAGCGGAAGACGTGTGGGAGAATGCTTCACAGCTCACACAAGAAAGCTCACTTTACATAACCGGTGTAGTTCGTGCGGATGACCGCGCACCAAGCGGTTACGAACTGACAGTAACAGGCGTGGAAATTATTCAGATCGCCCAGGAATATCCGATTTCCTTGAAGGAACACGGTGTTGACTTCCTCATGGACCATCGCCACCTGTGGCTGCGTTCTCCACGTCAGCGTGCAGTCATGGCTGTGCGTTCTGAGGTGATTCGAGCCATGTATGAGTTCTTCCACGAGAACGGTTTCGTAAAAGTAGATCCACCGATTTTGACACCGACCTCTGCGGAAGGTACCACGAATCTGTTCCATACCAAATATTTTGAGGAGGATGCGTACCTCTCGCAGTCCGGCCAGCTTTATATGGAAGCAGTCGCTATGGCGTTAGGTCGCGTTTACTCTTTCGGTCCAACTTTCCGTGCCGAGAAATCCAAGACACGTCGTCACTTGATCGAGTTCTGGATGATCGAGCCGGAGATGGCTTTCGTGGATCATGAAGAAAATCTGCGTATTCAGGAAGCGTTCGTTTCTCATGTGGTACAATCCGTATTGAAAAACTGTGAGCGCGAACTGAAAACGTTGGAGCGCGATACAACAAAACTGCAAAATGTAACGGGGTCGTTCCCACGCATCTCTTATGATGATGCGATCAAACTGTTGCAGGAAAAAGGTAGCGAGATCAAATGGGGAGACGACTTCGGGGCACCGGATGAGACGATGATTGCGGATCACTTCGACAAGCCTGTTTTCATCACCCATTATCCTACTGAAATCAAGGCTTTCTACATGAAGCCACACCCTGAACGTCCAGAAGTGGTTCTGTGCGCGGACATGATCGCACCGGAAGGCTACGGTGAAATCATCGGGGGTAGCCAGCGAATTGATGATCCAGAACTCTTGGAGAAACGTTTTGCTGAGCATGAGCTTTCGGAAGAGGCATATCGCTGGTATTTGGATCTGCGCAAATACGGTACAGTTCCTCACTCCGGCTTCGGTTTGGGTCTGGAGCGTACGATTGCATGGATTTGCGGTCTGGATCACGTGCGTGAAACCATTCCATTCCCACGCATGCTGAATCGTCTCTACCCTTAGAGAGTTCCTTTATCACTGAACGATCTACACCCTGTTGCGCGAGGGCAGCAGGGTGTTCCTATTGTTTGACAGCGCGTTTTACGCACTCCCTTGTTATTCCAACCCAGAGGTGAATATGCGTTATGGACTCCCATATATTGCAATTGTTGCAAGAAGGAGCAACATCCGTCTCCAACCTTCTTTTGAAAATGTATAAGCGTATGTCATTGACTGATGACGAGATGATGCTGTTGATTCATCTGCTGTCCTTTCAGCAGGAAGGGAATCGATTCCCGACCTTAACAGAGCTGGAGGAACGCATGTCCATGACGAGCAGGAGATTGATTCAATCTCTTCAAAAGCTATTAAAAGAAGATTGGATTACGATAGATGAGTTTATCGATCCACAGACTGGCATGCGTCATGAACAATACAATTTGACCCCCTTGTACAAAAAGCTGTACCAGACCTGGCGGGAGCAGCAAGCAGACCCGAGAAGCATGGAGCCTTTTATGGAAGTGGCCGTTTCTCTGGATGCCGAACCTGTTGCCATTTACGCTCGTTTTGAGCAGGCATTCGGTCGCCCGCTAGCGCCATTTGAATTGGAGAACATCCACATGTGGACCGAACAGGACGGCTATCAGGAAGAATTGATTTTGACCGCTTTGCGTGAGGCTGCAACCGTTGGCAAACTCCACATCCGCTATATCGACAGGATCTTGCTCGAATGGCAAAAGCAACAGATTACAACCGTAGAACAAGCGCGTCTTTACAGCTTGAACTTCCGTAGACAAGCAAATATGAGAGACCACGGGCAACCGCTTTGATTTCCTCCAAATCAAGCGGTTTTTTCTATGTCACCGTACACGTACCCATTTTCCTTGACTGTCATAACATATTACGTAGATGCAAGCTTCAGGAGGCGATGACTTGTGGAAAAACGGAAAAAATGGGATCTGTCTCATTGGGTAACGCCAGGTGTGTTTTCAGGAAGTTATGTCGTAGATGAGGCAGTTCAACGTATTTCAATTGTAAAAGCCAATGAAAAAGAGGAAGAGGAAGTAACGGAAAACGTCCAGGAGTTGGTCGTAAATACAACAGGTGAGCAGCCGAAGGAACTGGTCTTGGAGCCTACCTTCGAAATTATTATGAGAGAGACCGATGAGGCAGTCGTAGAACAGGTTCACAAGCTTGAGCAAGAAGTGTTGGTACTGAGAGAGGCGCTGGCTTCGTGGGAAGAAAGGTGGGAGAAGCTTGAAGAGAACCATACAAAACAATTGCAGTACTTGTATCAAGTAGTTCTTTCACTGAAAAAGGAGTGGGAGATCGAGCGAAATGAACATCGCAATTATTAGTCCGGGTCCCTTTTCTGTACCACCGGTCAAAGGAAGCTCGGTCGAACACGATATAGACGAGGTCACAAAGATGATCGAGCCCATGCATAACGTGACGATCTACACTCGTAAATGTGCGACCTATCCAACCTCATCCGTGGAAGAAAACCGGCAGTTCATTCGCGTCCCGTATCAAGGGCCTAAGCCTTATTTGCGCCGGATCATTAACCATATCAAAAAGAACAAGCCAGATGTCATTCTCGTGGAAAACAGACCGATCTATGTTCTCACATTAAAACGCCATTTTCCCAAGATCCCGGTCTTCGTGAATATGCACTCTCACGTGTATGGATCACAGCCAATCATCAGCAGGGAAAAGATGCGGCGCGCCGTTCGCCAGGCAACAGGTTTTATTACGAACAGTGAATTTTTACGTCAACATTTTATTCGTTCGTGCAAGATTCCTGCAAACAAAATTCATGCGGTTCACCTCGGAGTCGATGTCACTCCTTATCAGGTTGCAAAGATAGCGGTCAAAAAAATGCGTCAAGAACTCGGATTGAAGCCAGATGATCGCGTCTTGTTTTATGCCGGCAGACTCATGCGGGGTAAAGGGGTGCATGTGCTGATCAAAGCCTTTCGTCAGGTGAGCAAACAAGATCCGAAAGCTAAACTCGTCATTGTGGGTGGCACGGGATACGGCAGTAATCGCCTGAATCCGTACGTTCGTGAGCTCAAGAGACTTGCGAAGCCTTTGGGTGAAAAGGTGCGTTTCGTCAATTTCGTACCATCCGCAAAAATGCCGCTTTACTACCAAATTGGGGATGTCGTGGCGACACCATCCGTTTGGAAAGAAGCGTTTTGCCGTGTCAATTTAGAGGCAATGGCTTCCGGAAAGCCCGTCATTTCCACTCCACGTGGCGGCATTCGTGAAGTCGTTGCCCACGAGAAAAGTGGCTTTATCATTCCGCCAAAAGATTGGAAAAAAGGATTGCCTGCTGTCTGGGAACTGTTGTGGAGTTCACCCGCCGTCCGGAATGAAATGGGCAAACAGGCTCTGCAACGAGCTAAGTTTTTTTCTTGGTACGCAACTGCGCAAGGCTATCTGAACGTGTTTGAAACAGTTGTTCCAACGCGGAGTGAAGAGAAACAACCGCTTTTAAAAACAGGTTAATTCGAATGGAACGGATGTAGGTGGTTGCCTTTTCTTGCGCCAATGTGGACGTCTGCCCTGTCCAGCTATTCAGATACGCATACCTTATAAGTATCGCAGAGCACAACTGGGGAGTGATACTTGTGAAAGGGTTAATCTTGTGTGCTGGACGTGGGACGCGACTGCACCCCTTTTCCTATTCGCAACCGAAAACCCTCCTCCCTGTGGCCAATCACCCGGTCTTACACTACTGCATTCGCAAACTGCGTGAAGTGGGCATTCAGGACATTGGCATCGTGATACATCCTTCTCAAGTACAGATTCCTCCCATGGTGGGCGATGGTAGTCAATTCGGGGCTACCATTACGTTTATCAGGCAGGAGGTACCACTGGGAATTGCCCATGCTGTCCAGCTAGCGCAACCGTTTTTGCAAGACGAACCGTTTATCTTGCTACTAGGTGATAATTTGTTAATGGATTCGCTTCACGGGCTAACAAAAGCGTTTACGAAGGGAAAATCTGACGGTGTCGTGATGCTAAGTAAAGTGGAGAGACCACAGGACTATGGGATCGCAGAAGTACAAAAAGGAAGACTGATCTCTGTAGAGGAGAAGCCACGTCAGCCAAAGAGCAATCTGGCGGTTATCGGCGCATACCTGTTTACGCCACCTATTTTTGAGTCGATTGCTAACCTGCAGCCATCTCCACGAGGCGAACTAGAAATAACGGATGCGATTCAATCGATGATTAATCGCGGATTCAAATTGGCTCACTCCGTCACCAACGGAAAGTATTCGGATGTGGGAACCATCGATCGCTGGCTGGAGGCCAACCAGTGGATGCTTACGAAGGAGCTAGGCAATCAACATCAAATTGGCAAAGGAACCATTGTGAAAAATGCGAAGATTACGGGTCCTGTAAGAATCGGTGAAGATTGTGTGATTGAAAATTGCCAAATAGGACCGTACGTCTCGATCCAAAATGGCGTAAGCTTGAGAAATTGCTCGTATATCGAAAATAGTATTTTGCTGGAAAACAGCTCGCTGCAAGACATTGCTTGGAAAATAACAAACAGCGTTTTCGGCCGCTCATCGATGATGACGGGTCAATCTTCTAACAGTACGGGAGTTTTCATTGTAAGCGACAAATCGTCCATTTGCATTCCGGCTGTCAAGAGGGAGGACGTATGAATCCGACCTTTACTGTAGTCATTCCGACATACAATCGCGCCAAGTTTATTCGCAAAGCCATCAACAGCGTTTTGAATCAAACCTCAAAAGATTGGAAGCTGTTGATCATTGACGATGCGTCCACCGATCACACCAGAAGTAAAATTGAAAAATATATGTACCACCCAAACATTCTGTATCATCGAATGGAAAAAAATTCTGGCATCGGCAAAGTGATGAATCAGGCATTGTCAATGGTGGATACCCCTTATCTCGTACAACTCGACTCCGATGACTGGTTACCGAAACGAACGCTGGCAGTGATCAAAAAGTACATTCACAAAAGCAAGAAAAGCACGGCTCTCTTCTACGGGAACATGAACATCTGGAAAGTTAAGCGCGGAAAGTATACCAAGACGATTAAGGTGAAACACAAGACCTTTCATAACAAATACCAGTTTTTGAAATACAATCGCTGGATGGTCTCTCCACGCTGCTATCGCGTAGAAGCTCTGCATCAAGTGGGTGGTTGGGATACCTCGGATCGATACGAGGGAAGGATTATGGAGGATCGGCGAATCATTTTGCGGTTAATTGAAAAGTATCCAGTGAGATACATCAACAAAATTCTTTACAACCGGACGAAGCATAAAGGTCAGCTCACGGACAGCAAGATGAAGTTTCGCCGTAATTATTTGCGAAAAAAAACATTCAAATATTATCTGAAAAGGTGGGGCAAGAAGTACAAGGCCATCTATGGTTACAAAAACGGTTATTTAGTCATTAAAAGGCTGAAGAAAGTGAGGCGTCGGAGACGATGAAGAAAGCTCTTGTCACCGGCTGTGCAGGCTTTATTGGGTCTCATTTGACACAGCGCTTGTTGAACGATGGCGTGACAGTCATCGGGATAGACGGTTTCATCGATAACTACGATGTTGCTGCGAAACTGCGTAATCTGGCCGAAATAGGAAAACATCCTGCCTTCACCTTCCACTCTACAACACTTCAGACTGGGCGTTGGGACATTTGGCTCGAGAACGTCGACGCTGTTTTCCATCTCGCTGCCTTGCCGGGCGTAAGAAATAGCTGGGGAAAGTCTTTTGCCGATTATGTTAGCCATAATATTTTGGCTACACAAGAATTGCTGGAGGCTTGCTTGCAAAGACCGAAGCCACCTGTCATCGTGGTCTCGTCCTCTTCCTCGGTTTACGGGACGATGCAAGGGACCGTAACCAATGAAACTGCGCCTCTTCGCCCGGTTTCCCCTTATGGTGTGACCAAGGAAGCGATGGAACAAATCTGCTCGGTTTATGTAAAAGCTTATGGACTCCCGGTTAGCATGCTTCGCTACTTTACGGTATACGGTCCCAGACAGCGTCCCGATATGGCTTTTCATCGTTTCTTTCGTCAAATGATGAAAGGCGAGCAGGTCATCATCTATGGGGATGGCCAGCAATCCAGAGACTTTACGTATGTGACAGACGCGGTAGAGGCGAATCTGCTCGCTGCACAGCATGCTGTTCCCGGTGACATTTTTAATGTGGGGGGAGACCGGGAAATCAAGCTCATCGATGTGCTATCCATCATGGGCACGTTAATGAATCTGACCCCTCGCATTACGTTTCAAAATGGGCCGGCAGGTGACTCCTTACGAACCTGTGCGGATATCCAATTTGCCCAACAACGCTTGGGATACAAACCAAAAGTGACGCTAGAAGAGGGACTTCGCCTTCAATTAGAAGAGATTCGTTCTCAATCGAAGGGGTAACACCCGTCATCAAGGAGGCCAGTTGCATGCATCGGGTCCTCGTTTATCGCAGAAAGTTTCTTCCCAAGAGTGAAACATTTATTTATGAGCAATTGCTTGGACATCAAGTGGTCAAACCCGTGGTGTTGACCCGACAGCGAGCCTTTAACCGAAAACAATTTCCTTATTCGCCGGTCTATGTGCGCAAGCATATGGCCGGCCTCTCCACTTGGCTGCGACGTAAAAAAATTAAATGCCTGCATGCCCGTTTTGGTCCTGCTGGATTAGAATTGCTTCCTTATGCACAAAAAAGCAAGCTCCCCCTGATTACTTCCTTTCACGGCTTTGATGCCACCAAGCGTGTCAAAGAAAATCCATTGTACAGACGGTCCCTTTCGCGTCTCTTTCGAAAGGGCCATGCGTTTACCGTCGTGAGCAATCACATGAGAAAGCGATTGATTCATCTGGGCTGTCCCCCATCTAAAATTACCCTTATCCGCTCAGGAATTGATTTGCGCAAATTTCCCATGCTGCCGCCACAGCCGGTGGAAAATGGGGAGTACCGATTGCTAAGCGTAGGGAGACTGACTGAAAAAAAGGGTATGGATACGTTAATTAAGGCGTTTACCCATGTGCATAAAAAACATCCCAAGGCAAAGTTAATCATCGTCGGCGATGGAGAAGAAAAAAAGAAACTCAAACGACTGATCAAGAAAAATAGGTTAGGCACACAAGTCGTGCTCAAAGGGGCTCTGCCACATCGTGAAGTCCAGCGTGAACTGGCCAAGTGCCATTTGTTCATCATCGCATGCAAGACAGCGAGAAATGGCAACCAGGAGGGGATTCCTAATGTCATCATGGAAGCGATGGCTAGCGGACGCCCTGTCATTTCCACCTATCACGCGGGAATCCCTGAGCTGGTTGAACACAAAGTGACTGGATATCTGGTTCCGGAGAAATCACCGACTGCGCTCGGGAAAATGATAAACCGTGTACTAACAGAAAGTCACGAGTGGGCACAGATCACGACGGAGGCTCGGCTGAAAGTAGAAAAAAACCACGATATCCACCAGCAACGGATGAGACTAGAAGAGCTTTATTTGCGTGTGTCGAAAAAATGATGAGGTGAAGGAATGAAAGTTGCCGTTATTGGGACCGGCTACGTAGGTTTGACGACTGCAGTTTCCCTAGCCATGAACGGTCATCAGGTGACGGGTATTGACCTCGTTGCATCCAAAGTAGAAAAACTGCGCCAAGGGATCTCGCCGATTTACGAGCCGGGCTTAGAAGAGGCATTGAAAAAAGTATTGGATGCTGGCGCACTTGCTTTTTATACAAATTTGATAGAGGCGAAGGACGCAGAGGTTTTTTTCATTTGTGTGGGGACACCTGAAGCAGCAGACGGCACAGCCGATTTAACGTATTTACTCGGGGCTGTTTCTGACATTCACAAGGTCCATTTGCTCGCACCGCAAGAACGCATCGTGGTAATCAAGAGTACCGTACCAGTCGGAACTGGCGAAAAAGTAGCGGGGATGCTGGCTGGCTGCCAAGGAGTATCTGTTGCATCCAACCCGGAGTTTTTACGGGAAGGGAGTGCATTATTGGACGCATTGGAGCCTTCGCGAATCGTCATTGGTGTAGACAATTCTCAGGCAGCCGCTCGCATGGAGGAACTGTACAACGGCGTGAAGGCACCGCGCGTCATCACCACCAGGGCTAATGCGGAGCTGATCAAATACGCTTCGAATGCATTTTTGGCAACCCGGATCTCCTTCATGAATGAGCTAGCACGGTTAAGTACTGCGCTCGGGACGGATATCGTGACGATCTCGCGAGGAATGGGACTGGACAGCCGAATCGGTCCGCAATTTTTACGGGCAGGAGTAGGCTACGGCGGCTCCTGCTTTCCGAAGGATACGATTGCGTTATTGCAGCTCGCAGCAGAGCGCAATATTCACTTAAGTATTTTGGATAAAGTGCGAGAGGTGAATGCTACACAGCCTGGTTGGTTTTTGGAGCAGTTGTGCTTGCAGCTCCCTGATCTGACAGGCAAACAAATTGCTATTCTGGGGCTGACGTTTAAACCGGATACGGATGACATCCGCGAAGCGCCATCGCTCAAATTGATTGAAATACTCCTGCAAAAAGGTGCCATCGTGAAGGCGTTCGATCCGATTGGAGCACCCGGTGTCAGCAAGCAGTTTCCACAGATCACGTACACGCAATCCGCGGCAGAAGCATGCGAGGGAGCACACGCCGCATTATTGGTTACAGAATGGGAACCGTGTGTTCGTCTGAATTGGAAACAGGTTTATCAAAGCATGGCACAGCCGCTCTTGCTAGACGGACGAAATGCCTGGCCGAACCAGGAGGTAAAGGAAGCAGGTTTTCATTATATTGGAGTAGGGAGAAGCTGACTTTCCATTTCGGGAAGCTCGGCTTTTTTTCTGTGGAAAACGTGAAAGCGCCTGATTGATTTGAACCTGTAGGCATAATACGATAGGATACACATATGGATGATTTGACCATTTCATCTTACATGAATAACGAGGGAGTGATCACGGTGAATAAAAGCAAAACACTGCCGAAACGCAGTGACGTCCCCGCTGAATACAAATGGCGTCTTGAGGACATGTATCCCACTGATAATGATTGGGAAGCGGACGTACAAAAAGTAAAACAGCTCACAGAAAAAATCGCAGCAATGAAAGGCTCTCTGGCTACTTCCGGTAAACAGTTGCTGGCCGTGTTGACTCTGCAAGATGAATTATTGAAGACGCTTGATCAAGTGTACGTCTACGCACGTATGCGTCGAGACGAAGACAATGCGAACAGCAAGTATCAAGGGCTGACTGACAGGGCGACCAGCCTTAGTACGCAGGTATACGGTTCCATTTCGTACATACAGCCAGAGATTTTGGCGATTGCCACGGAAGATTTGCAAACGTGGATCAAAGAAGTAGAAGGACTTGAGCACTACCGCATTTTATTAGAAGAGATTACTCGCTTCAAGCCACATACGCTATCCGCAGAGGAAGAAGCATTGCTGGCAAATATGAGCGAGCTTGCATCTTCTCCATCCAAAATTTTTGGGATGCTCAACAACGCGGACATGAAATTTCCGATGATCACGGATGAAAACGGCGAGGAAGTCGAGCTGACCAAGGGACGCTACACGCAGTTCATGGAAAGCAAAGACCGACGCGTGCGCAAAGATGCATTCGAGGCGCTGTACAGTACGTATGGCAAGTTCCGCAATACGATCGCAGCCTCGTTGACATCTGCCATCAAAGGGGATGTTTTCTACGCACGGACGAGAAAATATCCGTCTGCCCTGTACGCTGCCTTGTTTGCCGATAATGTGGAGCTCCCTGTTTACGATAACCTGATTGCAACGATCCATGAGCATCTGCCGCTCATGCACCGATACATTGCCTTGCGCAAAAAATTATTGGGCGTAGATGAATTGCACATGTACGATTTGTACGTGCCGATCGTACCTGAGACGGACATGAAAATCCCGTATGATCAGGCTGTTTCAACGATTAAAGAAGCTCTTCATCCACTGGGTGAGGAGTACGGTCGCATTTTGGATGAGGGCTTTTCCAACGGTTGGATTGATGTGCATGAAAACGAAGGGAAGACAAGTGGAGCCTATTCATGGGGCGCCTATACGTCACATCCGTTTGTACTCATGAACTATCAGGACAATGTCAACAACATGTTTACGCTAGCGCATGAGATGGGGCATGCTTTGCATAGCTACTATTCCAATCACGCACAGCCTTACACGTATGCCGATTACAAGATTTTCGTAGCAGAAGTGGCTTCTACACTGAACGAAGCACTACTGATGAATCATTTGCTCGAGACGACGACTGACAAGAAACAACGCATGTACTTGATTAATCATTACCTGGAACAGTTCCGTGGAACGGTATTCCGTCAAACGATGTTTGCTGAGTTTGAGAAAATTGTGCACGCAAAAGAAGAGCAGGGAGAGCCGCTGACAGCCGAATCTCTCAGTACGATTTACCGTGAGCTCAATGTTTCCTATCACGGACCGGACATGGTTGTAGACAGCGAGGTAGATTTGGAATGGGCACGAATCCCTCATTTCTATCGCGGCTTCTATGTGTATAAGTACGCGACTGGCTTCTCGGCCGCGACGTCTCTTTCCAAGCAGATTGTGGAGGAAGGCCAGCCAGCCGTAGATCGTTATTTGCAGTTCCTCAAGGGCGGCAGTTCAGATTATCCGCTTAATCTGCTCAAGGGCGCAGGCGTAGACATGACGTCGCCAACACCGATTGCAGAAGCATTGAGTGTCTTCAAGGAATTGCTCGAGGAACTGGAACAACTGATTGAACAATAACAGGGCTCAAATTCAAAAGGCAGTTCAAGTCTATGACTTGGCTGCTTTTTTTGTAAATTTTTCCTCAAGATCGTCCAAAAAAAGGTAACTTTCCCAGTTTTCTTGCGTATCTATTTATGCACTGTTAGGTACTGTTCTCCGTCTCGGGGCGGATATGAATTTCCACCCGCTGACTGTTTTGCAGCAGAGGTAAAAACTGGCACAATTACGCCATGAGGAATGATTGTGAAAATTTGGAGGAATTCTTGTGAAAAAACGGGCATCAATTATTCTGGCATCGGTAATGTTGGTCACTGCTGGTTGTTCAGCACCAGCACCAGAGGCACCGCAGCAGACAGAGGCAAAGGCGAAGGTAGTAGAAGTAGTGAAGGTTCAAAAAGCAACAAAGCCAGTGATGCTCGCAGTCACAGGGATGGTAGAAGCCAAGCGGGACGCGGTGTTATCGTTTGGTACAGGCGGAACGATCTCCGCGATCTCTGCGACCAAAGGAGCAAAAATCGCGCAAGGTCAGTTATTGGCCACATTGGATACCCGTTACCATCAAAAAGAAATTGCAGCGGCACAGGGGCAAGTAGAGGAAGCAGCAGCGCGGAAAATCAAGACGTTAAAGGGCGCGACAGCAGAAGCACTTGAGCAGAAGCGTCTGCAGGTAAAAAGCGCGCAAGACAGTCTGGATAAAGCAAAGCAGGATCTCGCAACAAGTGAGAAGCTATTAGCTGGTGGAGCCATTTCGCAAAACGAAATAAATGCGAGTAAACGGGCTGTTACACAAGCAGAGATTACACTGCGTGACGCTCAGCTGTCTCTGAATGAACTGCAAAAAGGAGCGGAACCAGAAGATGTCATGGTCGCCAACGCATCGATTAAAGCTGCTGCCGGCGGTGTAGACCGTGCGAAGAAGAGCTTGGATGATGCGAAAATTCAGGCGCCATTCGCAGGAACAGTCGTGGATGTGAAATTGCAAATTGGAGAGCAGGTGTCTCCCGGTCAGGAAATCATTCGCCTCGTCGACCTGTCTGAAGTGAAGATAACCTTGGATGTTTCCAATGATTTGATCAGTCAGTTCCATGAAAAAACGAAGGTGCAGGCGCTATCTGACGATGGAAAGAAAAGTGAAGGAACGATTGCCTTTATATCTCCAGTTGTGAACAAGGATACAGGTAAATACCGCGTCGAAATCACGATTCCGAATGCAGATGGTTACTGGCGTGGTGGAATGGCCGCAACAATTGAGGTGCCTCGCCAAGTAAATGGCTTCCTCGTACCGCTGGAAAGTGTCGGCGTGAGTCAAACAGACCATTACGTAATGGCAGTAGAGAATGGACTTACTGTAAGAAAACCAGTGAAGACCGGTCAATTGGTCGGAGACTCCATCGAAATCGTATCTGGAGTGAAAGAAGGCGACCAACTCCTGCGCAGTGGAATTACATTCTACGTCGAAGGGCAAAAAGTAGAGGCGAAGGGAGAATAGTTACATGAACAAGGTGATTCTCTTTTTGCTGAAAAGACAGCTAATCGTCTACTTGTTTACATTTTTACTCGTGATTGCAGGTTTGGGGTCCTTATTCAGCTTTAATATCGAACTCGTTCCAAAAACGAACTTTCCTGATATTTACGTAAGAATTTCCGGTGGTGCACTGCCACCAGAAGAGATGGAAGAAAAAGTAACGAAGAAAGTAGAGCAAGAACTAAAATCGATTAATGATATTAAAAAATACTCTTCTTCAACAAGTGCAGGTTCTGTCAGAATCAATATTTCAGCAAATGAAGGTAAAGGCGAGCAGGTTAAGCAAGATGTACAAAATGCCGTCAACCGTCTCCGAAACGGTTTTCCGAAAGCTGTTGACTCTGTAGATATCTCCCAGAGCAATATGGGTAGCGATCAAATGATTGATTTTGCCGTCGTGGGAGCAGAGCCGAAGACCATGCTGAGTTTGGCAAAAACTTCAATCAAGGACCGCATTGAAGAAGTCGAGGGAGTCAAGGAAGTAATCGTAGAAGAGAAAAGCTTCGAGAATAAAATTACCATATCTTTTTTGCCACAGCGATTGAATGCCTATCAAACAACGCCAGCGGCTATCATTTCACAGCTTCAGGATACAAACTGGAAGCAAGGGATTGGTACACTGGAGAACACGGGATTTGATACAGTTGTCATGATTGACAATACTTATCAGACTCCACAGGAAATAGAGGCACTGCCAATTGATACACCGAGAGGAACCGTTTCTCTGAATCAACTGGCACAAATTGAAGATTTGCGTGGAAAAGTGAAAGACTTCGTCGCTCTGACAAACGGTTCCGTGTTTATTCAACTCAGCGTGACGCGGGCAGACGGCTATGACTTGATCACAACACAAAAGAACGTAGAAGAAGTCGTTCGCAAAATGAACACAGAAGCAAACGGTAAATACAACATCAAAGTCATGTTCGAAGGAGCTTCCTTTGTTGAGCACGCCGTGAGCAACCTCAGCCGGGATGTCATGATTGGTGGGGCGCTTGCGATCATCATCTTGTTCGTCTTCCTACGCAACTGGAGGGTCACACTCGTTATCGCTACTACATTGCCGCTCTCTGCGTTCATGACGTTCATCGCGATGAAACTCGCAGGCTACAACATTGATATGATCAGTTTGCTGTCCTTGAGCTTGTCAGTCGGCTTGATCGTCGATGCCGCTATCGTCGTATTGGAAAGTATCTATCACTACCGGGAAAAGGGCGAAGAGCTGAAGCAGGCTATTATTAAAGGAACGAGAGAAGTTTTGACACCTGTGTTCACCTCCCAGCTCACGATCATCATCGTCTTTTTGCCACTTGTCTTCGCGGATTTTGAAGATTGGTTGAAACCGGTTTTGGCTACAATCGCCTTTACGGTATCCGCTGCCATTATTGCATCGACGATCGCTGCTTACTTCTTCGTTCCCGTGTTTTCCAATCGCTTCTTGCAGAAGGATAAGCACGTTTCGCTAGAAGGAGAAGGCAAGGAACACTTTATCATTCGCGTATTCAGCGGCATTTTACATGTAGCGATTAGACATCGGATAAAAACGGTTTTACTCGCAGTAGCATTGCTGGTTGGTGCCGTTTTCCTCACACCTTTTATGAAAATGGGTCAAGGGATTAACCCGAATGAAAATATCGTCTTTGTCAATATGAAAATGCCAATCGGAGCTACGTTGGAAACAGCTCAAAAAGCAGCCGTCACCGCGGAAACATCGCTGCGGGAGATCCCGGAAATCAAGGATGTATTCTTCTTTACTTCAAAGGAAGAAGCAACATTGTTCATTTCCTTAATTCCGAAGACGGACAGAACACGTGATAAGGACGCTTTGAACGAGGATATTAACAAGCGCCTGAATGAGACCCCAGGAATCGAATCTGTCTCCATGTCTTTCGGACAACAAGGCGGAAGCGGCCCGATCCAACTGGATGTTTACGGGGATAACATGGAAGTCATGCGGAAGATCGCAACCGATCTGGAAACGATGCTTGGCACGATCAACGGGCTCACCAACATTCGTAACGATTTTAAAGAAGGAAAAGAAAAAGTTACGTTGCTGCCAAAACAAGAAGCGCTTACCAGACTGAATGTCGATCATCGTTCGCTTTTGCAACAACTGAGCGTGTTAATCGGCAACCAACCAATTACGTCCATCACACAAGATGGAATCGAAGTCGACATCGTTGCCAAGATGCCGGACAACTGGCTGAAGCACCCGGATCAGCTCAAAACGATTATGGTTACATCGAAAGACGGGGCAGCAGTGCCTTTGGCAGATCTGGTGGAAATGGAGTACAGTAAGTCTCCGATCACGATTGAGCGGAAAGAAGGCGAACGCATCGTTACGGTTTCTGCCGAGATGCTGGGAAGTGATTTAGGGGCAGTAGGCCGTGAGCTAAATGAGAAATTGCCAACCGTACCTGTACCAGCAGGGTATAATGTCGAAATCGCTGGTAAGCTAAAAGAGCAAAGCACGAATATGAGCCAGGGGATATTCGTATTCCTGGGGGTTCTGGCTCTGATTTACGTCATCATGGTTGCCCAGTTCGGACGGATGTCCCAACCGTTTATCATCATGCTGACGATTCCAATGGCCTTGGTCGGTGTTGTGCTTGGATTCGTCCTTACGCAGCGGACATTCGGTGAAATGGCGATGATCGGGATCATCATGCTTGTCGGTATCGTCGTATCCAATGCGATCCTCTTGATCGACAGGATCAACCTGCTGCGCAAACGTGGAATGGAAACCGCAGAGGCGATTATCCAAGGAACGAAGGAACGTATTCGTCCCGTTATCATGACGAAGCTGACGGCGATTCTCGGGATGCTGCCGATGGGTCTTGCCATGGCGGAAGGCTCTGATTTGGAAGCACCACTCGCAACAGCCGTTATCTCCGGCTTGATTTTCCACACGATTGTAACACTGGTGCTCGTACCAGTCCTGTATTCCCTGTTTGAAGGGGCGAAGGCAGGAAGACTGGCACGAAAAGCTGCTCGCCAAGCGAAGCGCGAAGCGAAACGAGCAGCAAAACAAAACAAAGATAAGAACGTACCTCCGACAGAGGTATAGTGATTCGCAAGAGAAGGGGAGTATGTGCTGCACCCCTTCTCTTTTTCTTTTCCTTCGTCTGAAAGTTCTGTAGAATAAAGAGATCAAGATACATACATGAGTGGACCATGAAAGGAGCATGCACATGGATCTATTTTTGCAAGGAAAAACGGCTCTAGTACTCGCCTCATCAAAAGGATTGGGGAAGGCAACAGCGCAGTGCCTCGCCCAAGAAGGAGCGAATGTTACGATATGCGGTAGAGATGAAGCTGCTCTGGAAATCGTTCGTGCAGAGATCGAACAAGCTACTGGAAAATCACCTCTTGCCGTAACCGTGGATGTGACGAAGGAAGAAGATATCAAGCGGGTTGTCGAAGCAACGGTCAAGCATTTTGGCAGCGTCGATATTTTAATCAACAATTCTGGTGGACCTGCAACAGGCAGATTCGATCAGCTCACCGACGAACAGTGGATGCAAGCCTTCCAGCTAAATTTGCTCAGCTATGTACGTGCCATTCGTGCTGTTTTACCGCATATGCGAGCGAACCAATTTGGAAGAATCATCAATTTCGCTTCCTCGTCCTTTAAACAGCCAATTGAGAATTTGCTTCTGTCCAATACGTTTCGTACTGGGGTATTGGGCTTATCCAAGACGCTTTCTTCAGAACTAGGACCGGATGGGATTCTGATAAACACCATTGGGCCAGGCAGAATTGCGACGGATCGGGTGGCACAACTGGATGGACTTACCGCAGAGGCGAAGAGTATCAGTGCTGATGAAGTTAGGGAAAATTGGGAGAAGCAAATCCCATTGGGCAGATACGGCCAGCCTGACGAGTTTGCTCGCATGGTGACGTTCTTGGCTTCGCCAGCCAACAGCTACGTGACAGGTCAATCCTTCCTCGTCGATGGTGGGTTGATTCGAGCGATCTAATAAAAGAGAGGGGAATTCCTTTGAGTAAAGAGAGCTCATTTGATATCGTATCCAAGGTAGAGTTGTCCGAAGTGAACAATGCGATTCAGACCGCATTAAAAGAAATAGAAAATCGCTTTGACTTCAAAGGGAGCAAGAGCAGCATCTCTTTGGAAAAGGAAGAGCTCGTCCTCGTCTCCGATGATGACTTCAAGCTTAGTCAGGTAAAAGATATTTTGCTTGGCAAGCTCGTCAAACGGGATGTCCCGATCAAAAACCTTGACTACGGAAAGGTCGAACCAGCAGCGGGCGGTACAGTCCGTCAGCGTGTAAAGCTAGTGCAGGGGATCGACAAAGACAATGCGAAAAAGATCAACAGCATCATCAAAGATACAGGACTCAAAGTGAAAACACAGATTCAAGACGATCAAATTCGCGTGACGGGAAAAAGTAAAGATGAATTACAGCAAATCATCAACGCAATTCGCAAGGCTGATCTGCCTTTGGAAGTACAATTTATTAACTACCGCTAATTACTAGAAAAGTTTTTGCTTCTAACTCTCTTCACTCTCGCATATGCATGTACAAATAAGTGACAAGCACTTGCGAAAGGGAGAGTAGAGACATGAAGGTCTTTATTATCAGTATGCGCAATCTCATTTTGGGCGGAATTGTGTTCCTTGTAGCACTGGTGGCGGGCATCGTACTTCTGGTCAAAGACCCTCTGAGCGTCTCGGACTCCTACCGACCGTCAGACCCGATTACTTCTGTTACAGCGACGGCACCCATGAACCAGCCAGCAGGGTCAGAAAAGCCAGCGCTGAATATGGAGGTCAAAATGGATGGGACGACGGCAGAAGTATCCTTGCTTACAGAGAACTTCACGTTTGTTCAGGACAATGGAGAATTGGCCGAGGCACCAGTCTTTGGTGAGGGACACGCACATTTATACCTGAATGGCGAACCAAAAGGGATGATTTACCAACCAGAGTTTTTACTGAAAAAGTTGCCTAAGGGAGAGCATGAAATTCGGGTAGAGCTCAATTACAGCAACCACCTGCCATACAAGGTAGAGGCTACGAAAAAAATCGTCGTGAAGTAAAACAGATGGCGTTCCACAACAGGGACGCTTTCTTTTTCGTCAAAAGAAAGGGGCGTTCTTGATATGGAAAAATCGTCATCATTGAGGGAAGAATTATTAGCCGGAGGAAACGTAACGAACGTTTACCGTTCTGGCAATACAGTCAGAAGGGAAGTAAAGCCAGGGAGCAAGAACATTCATGGATTATTGAAGCACTTGGAAAGAAAAGGATATCCGTATGCGCCGAAATTTTTAGGCATGGATGAAAAGGGGAGAGAAATCCTGTCCTTTATAGAGGGAGAGGCAGGTCATTACCCTTGGAAGGAATATATGAAGTCAGACGAAGCGTTACAAGTAATTGCGAAAATGCTTCGGCTTTATCATGACGCTGTGAGTGATTTTCCTTTCGATGATCTGTGGCTTTCGTTCGTTCACACGCCTGGTCCGCGTGAAGTCATCTGTCATAACGACTTTGCTATGTACAATATCATTTTCCATCAACAAAAACCGATAGGCATTATCGATTTTGATTTAGCGGCTCCGGGTCCAAAACTTTGGGATATCGCCTATACGCTCTATACCTGCGTGCCTTTGAGCAGATTTTCTTTAACGGAATCCGGAGAAAAAATCCATTACCAACCATTGGTGCATGCCAACCAGCGAAAACAGCGAGTGGCCATGTTCTTTGAGTCGTACGGGATGGAAAGGAAGGAAGGTACACTAGAAATGGTCTTGCTTCGTTTAGAAGAACAATGCAAAACCATTGCCAAAAAAGCCAGTGAAGGCGATGCTGCTTTTCAAAAGATGGCCGAAGAAGGACATATTCTTCACTATCAAGAAGACATCGCATTTATCAAGGAACACATGAACGAATGGTTATAGAACGATAACGGAAAAGAAGGGATTGTGGCGTAAAAGAAGAATCCTACAGAATAGTCTGAATGTTTTGGGGGTGCTTATATGATTCATATGACCACAATCGGCAACATGTTAGACGACACAGCGAGTAAGTATCAGGAAAAGGAAGCGCTGGTTTATCACGAACGAGGGCTTCGCTATACGTTTGGAGAATTTCAAGCGATATGCAATCAGGCAGCGCGGGGATTTATGTCCTTGGGCATTCAAAAAGGGGAAAATATCGCGATTTGGGCAAAGAATGTACCAGAATGGGTGATTTCGCAATTTGCTACAGCGAAAATGGGTGGTGTACTGGTAACGGTCAATACGAGCTACCGGGTACATGAACTGGAATATTTGCTGCGTCAATCCGAATCGACGACGCTTCTCTTAATGGATTCCTATCGCGATGCGAATTATCTTGCCATGATTCAAGAGATTTGCCCGGAGTTACAGACATGTGAACCTGGAGCGCTACAATCCAAAAGGCTTCCGCATTTAAAAAATGTGATTTATCTAGGGAATGAGCGACAACCCGGAATGTTTTTGTGGAGTGATTTGCTCGAACGTGCAGCATGGGTCACAGAAGAAGAGCGGATCGCGCGCCAGGCGACGCTCTCACCTGATGATGTCATCAATATGCAGTACACATCCGGCACGACCGGTTTTCCAAAGGGAGTCATGCTGTCGCATGTCAATATTGTCAATAATGCCATCAAGGTAGCAGAATGTCAGCGGCTCGGGTTTGAGGATAAGGTGTGTATTCCTGTGCCGTTTTTCCACTGTTTTGGCTGTGTGATGGGGACCTTGGCATGTGTGGTGACAGGTGCGACGATGGTTCCTGTCATCGCCTTTGATCCCGGTGTCGTACTTGCGGTTGTGGAGGCCGAACGCTGCACAGCACTGTATGGTGTACCCACGATGTTTATTGCCGAATTGAACCATCCGACGTTTGCCGAGCGTGATCTGAGCTCGCTGCGAACAGGCATCATGGCTGGTTCTTTATGCCCGATTGAGGTCATGAAGAAGGTCGTCGATCAAATGGGAATCCGTGACATCACAATTGCGTACGGACAAACTGAAGCTTCTCCTGTCATCACACAGACCGTACCAGAGGATTCTCTCGAGCGAAAAGTATCCACTGTCGGTCGTTTGCATGCAGAGGTAGAAGCAAAAATCATCGATCCGGCGACAGGTGACATTTTGCCGTCAGGTGCACAAGGCGAGCTGTGCACCCGAGGATACTTGGTCATGAAAGGCTATTACAACATGCCAGAGGAGACAGTAAAAGCAATCGATCACGAAGGCTGGCTACATACCGGAGACTTGGCAACCGTCGATGAAGAAGGCTACTATCGGATTACTGGCAGGCTGAAAGACATGATCATTCGCGGAGGGGAAAATATTTATCCTCGTGAAGTGGAAGAATTCCTCTATACACATCCAAAAGTGTTGGACGTCCAGATTGTAGGTGTACCTGATGCCAAATACGGAGAGCAGGTTTTGGCGTGTATTCGGGTAAAACCTCACGAAACGTTGACGGAGGAAGAGGTACGGGACTATTGTGAAGGGAAGATCGCTCATTACAAAATCCCCCGCTACATACAGTTTGTAGACGAATATCCGATGACCGCTTCCGGTAAAATTCAAAAGTTCAAGCTGCGAGAGCAAGCGTTGCAGCTATTTGGGCAAAGCAACCCAAACCAGACGGGAACGGCATAGGATAGGTTCAAGCGCTAGGGAGATGCTCCTGGCGCTTTTTTTAGATAGTTCTTTACTTTCAAGTAACTCTTGACTAAGATTAGTGAAAATCAAAAATAAGAGAGGTGCAGCCTAGGATGGAAGTTAGATTTTTGGGACCAGACGATGCAGAAGAGTTGGTAAAGATTAGACTGGAAGGGCTGCAAACAGACCCAGACGCTTTTGGCTCTACCTATGAAGAGGCAATTCAGGTATCGATGGAAGAGTGGCTGCAAAGACTTTCTCAAGGGGAGTCAGGTGATAGCGGCTATTTTGGTGCATTTGTGGAAGGACAGTTGGCTGGGATCATTGGTTTTTTCCGCCACAAAGGGCTGAAAGCAAAACACAAAGCCTCTGTCGTCTCTATGTACGTACGTGAAGCGTATCGCGGGACAGGTGTCGCACAAGCGCTCATGCAGGCAGAACTTGCCTACTTAAAGGAGCGGGGAGATATCGATACGATACAGCTCGCGGTCGTCACGACCAATCCGGCTGCCATTCGTCTCTATGAAAAAATGGGCTTTATTCCATACGGTTTAGAGAAGCGTGCACTGAAAATCGGCGATCAATATTTTGATGAGAGCCACATGTATATTCTTTTATAAGACAAACATGAAAAAGCGAAGGCACTCAATCGTGGATGCCTTCGCTTTTTCTATGCGCTACGCTACGGATGGAAATTAACGACTTGCTTCGTATGCAGAAATCTTATCTTCATACTGCAACGTAATTCCAATATCGTCGAGACCATTCAGTAGGCAATAACGACGATAGGAGTCTACCTCGAACGGGTAGGAGAGACCTTCACTGTCACGAACGACTTGTTCTTGCAGATCGATGGTCAACTGGTAGTTCGGCTTGTTTTGAGCACGATTGAACAGTTCATCGACTTGCTCTTCACTCAACTTGATCGGCAGGATGCCGTTTTTGAAGCAGTTGTTGTAAAAAATGTCCGCAAAGGATGGAGCAATCACACAGCGAAAGCCATAATCCAGGAGTGCCCATGGAGCATGCTCACGAGAGGAGCCACAGCCAAAATTGTTGCGGGCAAGAAGGACAGTAGACTCCTTGTACGCAGGCGTATTCAGAATGAACGTATCGATTGGCGTACCATCGACAGTAAAGCGCCATTCGTAGAACAGGAATTGACCAAAACCGCTGCGCTCAATGCGCTTCAAGAACTGCTTAGGGATAATTGCGTCCGTATCTACGTTTACACGATCGAGTGGGGCTACCACTCCGGTGTGGATGACAAATGGATTCATTGGAATACCTCCTTGCTAGCGTTCTCGCTTTTCCATTCACGTACATCGACGAAGTGACCTGCGATAGCTGCTGCTGCTGCCATTTCCGGACTGACCAGATGAGTCCTTCCGCCGCGTCCTTGACGTCCTTCGAAGTTCCGGTTGGAGGTAGAAGCACAACGCTCACCCTCGGACAGGATATCCGGGTTCATCGCCAAACACATGGAGCAACCAGATTCGCGCCAGTCAAAACCAGCTTCTTGGAAGATGAGGTGCAAGCCTTCTTGCTCAGCGAGCTGCTTAACTGCTTGAGAGCCAGGAACGACCATTGCGTGTACGGAAGGGGAGACCTTGCGTCCTTTGGCCACTTCGGCTGCTTTGCGCAGGTCCTCGATCCGACCGTTTGTACAGGAGCCGATAAAGACGCGATCGATTTTGATTTCGCTCATAGGGGTGCCAGGTGCAAGGTCCATGTACGCCAGAGCATCTTGTGCCGCTTTTCGCTGTGCGGTTGTCTCGAATGACTCAGGGTTTGGAACGGTGCTCGTAATGTTCGTACCCATACCAGGGCTCGTTCCCCACGTCACTTGCGGTGCGATCTCGGCTGCCTCGATTTCTACACAAGCATCAAACGCTGCGCCTTCGTCTGTGCACAGCTTTTTCCAAGCCTCGACAGCTGCCAGGAAATCTTCCCCTTGCGGAACGTAGCGCTTGCCTTTCAAGTAGTCAAAAGTAGTCTGGTCAGGAGCGATTAAGCCAGCACGAGCGCCACCTTCAATCGTCATGTTGCATACCGTCATGCGTTCTTCCATGGTCAGGTTGCGGATCGCAGCACCTGTGTATTCTACGACGTAGCCAGTTGCAAAGTCAGTTCCGTATTTTGCGATAATCGCCAAAATTAAGTCTTTTGCACTGACACCGAATGGCAGGTCGCCGTTTACGCGTACTTCCATCGTTTTTGGTTTGGATTGCTGCAAGCATTGTGTTGCGAGTACATGCTCCACCTCACTGGTACCAATACCGAAGGCGAGGGCACCAAATGCTCCGTGAGTGGAGGTGTGGCTATCACCGCAGACAATTGTTTTGCCTGGATGTGTGAGTCCGAGCTCAGGACCAATGACGTGGACGATCCCTTGATCCGGGCTGTTCAGATCTGCGAGTGTAATCCCGAACTCCTCACAGTTCGCCGTCAAGGTTTCCATTTGTTGACGAGAAATCGGATCCTTGACATTAAAACGGTCAGCAGTCGGTACGTTGTGGTCCATGGTTGCGAAGGTAAGCTCTGGACGGCGTACCTGGCGGCCAGCCAAGCGGAGTCCTTCAAAGGCTTGCGGCGAAGTCACCTCGTGAACCAGGTGCAGGTCGATATACAAAAGGCTCGGCTTGCCTGCCTCTTCGTGAATAACGTGATTGTCCCAAATCTTTTCAAACATCGTACGGGCTGTCATTATGTTTCCTCCTTCGTTCAAAAACTCTTAACAAGGTTGTAACATGGCAAAGAGAATAGTTCAAAGATATAATAATTATAAGAAGGATAGTTTTTGCCTATCGGGAGGTCTATATGGAGTTACGACAAATTCGTTATGTACTCGCTGTTGCGGAAGAACGCAGTTTCTCCCGGGCAGCCAATCGATTACATTTGGCCCAACCATCGTTGAGTCAACAAATTGCGAAGCTGGAGAAAATACTCGGTGTCAGCTTGTTCCATCGCTTGCCACAGCACGTAGAACTGACTGATGCGGGCCAGCGCTTCATACAGGTGGCGCAAACGCTCGTCGACATGTCAGAGGGGCTAGAGCGGGAAATGCGCGCTTATGCCGTAGGAGAAAGCGGAAAATTGCTAGTAGGAAGCTTGCCGATCACAGGGGCGTACGTGCTGCCAAGGGTGTTGCCTACGTTTACACAGCAATTTCCCGGTGTGGAGCTGCAATTGATGGAGGAAACGTCGAGTCATTTGGAGCAGCTACTCGTGCGAGGGAAAATTGATGTAAGCTTACTAACCATGCCCATCAGTGATCCGTCTCTGGAAATCATCCCCGCGATCAACGAAGAAATCTTTTTGGCGGTACCAGCCAATCATCCGCTCGCGAAACGGAAAGAAGTCGATCTCGCAGAGGTAGCCGATCAGCCATTTATTCTGTTAAAAGAAGGACAAGGCTTCCGCACGATTTCACTTCGGCTCTGTGAGCAAGCGGGATTCCGACCGAGAATTGTGTTTGAGAGCTCGAACATCCAGACGGCTCAGTCACTTGTTGCAGCAGGAATGGGGTTATCGTTTGCGCCGAAAATGATTACGCTCGCACCCGGAACGATCGAACCGCCAACTTATGTACGGATAAAAACAAAACCTTCTCGCACACTCGTCGTGGCGTATCGAAAGGACAAACCGCTGTCACGCCCGGCTGAAGCGTTTGTGCAATGTCTCCTCGAGCAGGGGGGGAAAATATAAAGGCAAACAAGAAACCCAGTCGCCGCAATCATTCGCGCACACTGGGTTTTTCATCTTGTGGCTCTATATCTTGAACAAGTTCGGAAAAGACGACGAGCCTTCGAGCATGCTCCTGTGTTTTCTTGTTAAATTTTCCAGAGCAGGTTATCAAATTCAGATGGGATCGCTCTGCATTCCCAAAAATCTGATCGATGGGCGCTTCGGCAGTCTGGAAGCTTTCTACTCTTCGAACCTGGAAAGTAAGCGTTTTTCCTCTTGCTTCACGCACCGTGATTTTGTCGCCGGGTTTTAGTTTTTTCAGATGGTAAAAAACAGCCGGACCTGTATAATGATCAAAATGACCAGCGATCACTGCATTCCCCTTCATTCCGGGCTTCGTCCAGGGCGCCAAAATACCCACGCGATCAAAAGCCTTTGGGACGTCCATTTGCCCATTCGGTAAAACGCCGACTGGTTCTACACGAGCTTGCAGGTTCAGTTTGGGAATATGTAGAAGTGTAGGCATGATTCCGTCTGGAAGAGGAGGGGCAGGAAGGAACGTCGGTTGAGGTGGCAGCGATGGACCATAAACGGTAACCGTTCGTTTGATATGGATGGGCCCTGCTGGTTTTGGCATGGTATTCGTGATTTTTGGAGCTTCGACTGGTTGTTTAGCTGTATGACCGCAACCCATTGTAACCAAACTAATGAATAGAAGGAACCCCAGTAGTTTTTTCATAGATCGCAAAGAAAAGGGGGAAGATCCCCCTTTAATTGCTTGCCCCACCCATACCAGTTTTCGGCATAGCCTTGATATGCACTTTGCCTTTATGTGCTTTGGTTTTCATGTGGTGAGCTTTGGTCTTCATATGATGCGCTTTTGTTTGTACCTTGTGGTGTTTTTTGTGACCGTCATGTGTTGCAGCAGATACAGGAATTGCAGTAGTTACCAAGCATGCAACCATCAACAAAGCAGCGAACTTCTTCATGAGTAGCACCTACCTTAAAAATTATTGGCTTACAACCAATAGGATTTCCGTTTGTTGTTTTGTTAGTGATGGCAATTGTTTCTCCTAAACGTCCCAAACAGCCCGCGCCTGTGGTACACTATTTCCAAATCATTCTGGGAGGAAGATAGCATGAGAGAAATTAAGACAGAAGCTGAATTCGAGCAAGTAATCGCAGCAAACAAGCCAGTCATTGTCAAATTCTTCACGGATTGGTGCCCAGATTGCCATCGCATTGATCCATTCATGCCTGCTGTGGAAGAAAAATACAAAGAACAGCTGGACATGATTGAAGTCAACCGTGATACTCTCCCGGACTTGTCCCAAAAATACGATGTCTTCGGGATTCCGAGCTTTATTGCGTTCCATAATGGAAAAGAATTGGTTCGCTTCGTGAGTAAGCTCGGAAAGAGTCGTGAAGAGATCGAGCATTTCCTGGACCGTGCGATTCAAGTCAGTAAAGGACTCGAGCAAGCATAATTGCATGAACATAGAACAGGGAGATAGACAGAAATGTTATTCATGAAAAAAGAAGGAGAATGGCTCGTTGCTCACTTACGCGACAATGATGATGCCATTCCGATTGGGAACCTGCTGCGCGAAGAGTGGAAGCTGCCTCGCAAGCAGGTCCATCTTTTATTCCAACACAAAGAAGTACTGCTGGATGGCGAACCAGTTGCTCAGCATGTTGCAGGAAAAGCAGGGCAGGAAGTTCGCCTGCGTATGTGCAAGCCTGAGCCATTGGGGCTTGATCCGGCTAGCGAAGCTCCTGAAATCTTGTACGAGGACGATCATTTGCTCATCGTGAATAAGCCGGTTGGCCTTTTGTTACATCCGACCGAACGACATCATCATGTGACGTTGGATCATCTCGTATCGGGGCACTTTTTCCGTACAGGTTTGGAAGCAAAAGTCCGCCATGTCCACCGGCTGGATCAGGATACGTCAGGCGTCGTTCTGTACGCGAAGCATGCCTGGGCCTCTGCATTGTTAGATGAAATGCTGCGTGAGCGTACAATCAAGCGTACATATGTCGCGTATGTATCGGGACAAATGCCCAAAGAGCGCGGGAAAATTAATGAACCCATTGGAAAAGATCGGAATCATGGGACGCGAAGAAGGGTCACACCAAACGGAGATCCAGCGATTACCCATTACCAGGTGAAAGAACGTTTTCAAACAGCTACGAAAGTAGAATGTCAATTGGAGACGGGGAGAACCCATCAAATTCGCGTTCACTTCAGTCATATCGGGCACCCGCTTTTAGGGGATGAACTGTATGGTGGCAAGCGCGAACTCATTAAGCGACAAGCGCTGCACGCAGCAGTGCTCAAATTTGTGCATCCATTCGGTGGAGAAGTCATCGAAGTAACGGCTCCGTTGCCACTCGATCTATTTCACTTGGAAAAGAAGCTGAGATAATCGCCATTTGACTACGGACTGAATAAACTGCCAAGGAGGAAACGAGAGAGGGTGGTCTTTTGAAACGACCCATTATCGGCATCTTGACTTGGCGGGAAGGCAAACGCTTTGCAGAGCCAACCTATTTTCGGCGACTACTTAAGGCTGGACAAGAACTAGGCTGTACCGTTTTCTTGTTTTCCCCAAATGATGTGCTTGCGGCCGGCAAGAAGGTGAGAGGGTATATTCCGGGGAGCAATGGCGGCTGGCAAGCAAGGATATTTGACCGTCCAGACGCTGTTTTCGACCGATACCGCTATACACCGACACAAGCATTTAAGAACTATGTGGCCTTTCGACGGACGAGTAATTTTTTGTACGCAAACAATCGCTTGGCAAACAAATGGCGTGTACATGAGGTGCTGCATCGGGACCCCAGAATGCATCGCTGGCTTCCGGAAACCCACCTCTATAACCGCCAAAGCCTGGTCAACATGCTAAGTAAGCATCCATTGCTCTACGTAAAGCCACTCAATGGAACTGGAGGACGAAACATCTTGTCCATTGAAAAGCGTGGCGACGAACTGAGACTGCTCGGTCGTAATAAACAAAGGGCAAAAGTATCCACAGTAGTAAGAGACAAAGCCGCTGCCCAGAGATGGGTAGATCGTTGGACGAGACAGGAGAAATACATCGTTCAGCAAGGGCTTCGTTTGCAGCTGGTTCCTTCGCGAGCAGTAGACATGCGCCTCTTGATTCAAAAGAATGGGCAAGGTGAATGGGGTATCACAGGTCATGGAATTCGCGTGGGTCCAGAACGCAGTGCCACCTCTAATCTGCATGGTGGCGGAAAAGCTATCCCTGTATCGGAATTTCTCCGACCGAGGTTTGGGGAGGAACGCACTGCGCAGATCGTGCGTGATTGCGAACAGCTCGCTTTTCAAACAGCGGAAACACTCGAGGATCATTTTGGACGGATGGTTGAATTTGGGCTGGATATTGGCATCGATGTAGATGGTCACGCTTGGCTGATCGAAGTGAATCCCAAACCAGCTCGGGAAATTTTCCGGGAGATGGGAGCAACGGGGCAGTACAAGAATGCCATTACTCGCCCGCTTGAATACGCCATCTACCTTGCAAAAACACAGGGACGTGAAGGTCGCGAGCCACTTTTGAAGAGAAAGGTCGCCAGAGGATAATGTAAAAGCAGAACAGCGGCAGTCTTCGTCTGCCGCTGTATTTGTTAAGTGGAGATAGAAAGCGGTAATTGCAATTTGCTCGGGGTGTCAGGGGCGTAATCGGGTGTATGGATAACAGAAAAAGTGTATCCTTCCCGGACGAACGTAAGCTCTTGGGCATCCGAATGGAAGAGGACATTACTTTTTTCAAAGCGTCTCCGTACTTTTTGCAGGAACGTTTGGTCAGGTGTTCCAAAAGTGACGTGCATTTTTGGTGGTAGCGCTTTCATTGCAATGGGAATCCAGGGCCTGTTTTTCCATGTGGCTACAATATGCGCCGTTCCCCCAATGACGAAGTTAAAAATTTCGCCATCCTCATAAGTTTTCATGCTTATATTCGATTTTAGCCATTGCGTAAAAACAGGCACACTTTCTACGGGACAGCCCACTTCTCGTAAATACAGAATGTGCAGGGGAGTGGATGGCTCGACGATCTCTTCTGATACATACTCGTGGGCAATAATCTCAAGAAGATTCCCGTCTCCATCGCGGAAATACAGGTTCATCCGTCCTTTTTCCTGATCAATGTCATGCCCATCCTCCCATCGAACAATCAAAAGACCAGATTCTTTGATCTTTTTCGCTGATTCATGAAAGAGGGAATAAGGTACTTGAAAAGCTATATGGGCGGGTGAGATCGGTTCATATACTTCTTCAAAGGTTAAACAAAAATCGGGTGTGACTTGAAACGTAATCTGTTTATTTGACTGAGATGAAATCGGAAAGCCGAGAGAGTCTGCGTAAACCTGGCGTACCCCTTGGATGGACACAGTTTGTAAGGTTAATTTTGAAAAATGCGTGATCACCTGGCATCACCTTTTCCTATAAAAAGATAACATAATATAAATTATGTATACTCATTTGATTCACACTGTTTCTAGACAGTCTTCTCAAATATCTTGAGAGAGGCGAACCATATCTACCACCTGAATCCCGTTTTCGTAAATCTCTTCCTCATAATGCCGCAAGAAAAAGTCCCGATCGATCCAATTCATCCGAAATCCACACTTTTGATAAAGGGCGAGCTGACCCACGCTAGAATTCCCTGTGCCGACCTCGATCGTCTTATAACCGAGAGATTTGGCTACATCAATGGAATGAAGAACGAGCTTTTTGCCAATGCCCTTGCCATGATGGGCCTCATCGACGGCAACATTCACGAGTTCAATCGTATCTGGTCTGGTTGGAATCAATACGTAGACACCTACGATGCTATCCTCCAGAATAGCGACATAGCATTGACCTCGTTGTAAATAATCTTTCACCAATCTGACAGAGGGGTCAGCCAATAAGAGTAAATCCATTGGTGGTTGTTCTTGTACGGCAAGCTTGCGAATTTCCATCCGTGTTTCTCCTCCGATTTAAGTGGTTACCGGTTTTGGCAATGGAGCTGTTTCATAGTTGACAACCTGGTTGTTTTCGTACGTAAAGAAATGCTGACAAGGATCAGCCTCTTCCAACATGTATGGTAAAAACAGGGGAAGGTTTTCTGGGACGCCAGCATTGTCGGGGTCCAAGATCCATGCTAGCTCTTTCCAGTCAAGGATACCTTCTTCCACTACCTGTGGGGTTTGAGAGCGCTCGTAGTTGTCTGGAAGATGAGCGAGAAATGCATACATACCGCCCGTTTCCATTCCATCGACCAGCCAAGAGACAGTGCCTTTGTAGCAAGCGGTTTCTAGCAAAATGCCCGTCTCTTCCCGAACCTCGCGAAGGACACTGTCCAGTGGAGTCTCTCCGTGCTCTAGCTTACCGCCTACGCCATTCCATAGCCCCATCAACGGTGATTTGTTGCGATTCAGCATGAGTATTCCATTTCTATGTTTGAGAAAGCATATGGTATAGCGATACATGTTATCACTTTCCTTTTTGTTACAATCGATTTCTTTAACACGACCATTGTATCAAATGAGTGGTTTCATCAGTAATTTTTATTTGGTTTTCCCAAAGAAGTTTCGTAATATTTCGTTATAATAACAAAGAAGATGGAAGGAAGAATAGGGGGCTCGTTCAACATGCGAAACAATGAAAAGGTAGAAGGGCTAACAAGGGAGGAGTGGATAACGAAATATCCGCTTCTTCCAAACATGATGGAGACGGATGAAGTTTTCTGGACAAACCCTAGCTATGATGAGATCGCAAAAGCAACTCTCCCCGTTACGCCAGAGGAAGTCCAGGATGCAGAAGAACGGTTGCGGCGTTTTGGCTCGTTCATTCAAGTGGCTTTTCCTGAGACGAGAGAAGCTGGTGGACTGATCGAGTCCCCACTTGTTCCGATAAAAGAGATGCAAAAGCACTTGGAGTCTCGCTTTGCATCGGATATACAAGGGGATCTCTGGTTAAAATGCGACAGCCATTTGCCTATTGCAGGTTCCATCAAAGCGCGGGGCGGCATCTACGAGGTGCTGGCACATGCAGAAGAATTGGCCCAAAAGCATCAGATGCTGCAACCGGACAATGATTACGCTATTTTGGCTTCGGATGAGTTCCGGGAACTGTTTTCCCGTTATTCCATTGCGGTAGGCTCGACAGGAAATCTCGGTTTGAGTATCGGGATCATTAGCGCGAAGCTCGGTTTTCAAGTCACTGTACACATGTCAGCGGACGCCAAAACATGGAAAAAGGAATTGCTGCGGGCAAAAGGGGTCCAGGTTGTGGAGTACGCATCGGATTACGGAAAAGCGGTGGAAGAGGGCAGGAAGCAGGCAGAAGCCGATCCGAACTGCTATTTCATCGATGATGAGAACTCCAAGCGATTGTTCCTCGGCTATGCAGTAGCAGCCGGACGATTAAAGAAACAGGTAGAGGAGCAGCAGATTACAGTAGATAACGATCACCCGCTGTTTGTCTACTTGCCGTGTGGGGTGGGGGGAGGGCCTGGCGGTGTAGCTTACGGATTGAAGCTTATCTACGGAGACAATGTTCATTGCTTTTTTGCGGAACCAACTCATTCTCCCTGCATGCTGCTAGGTTTAATGACAGGCCTCCATGACAAAGTCTCCGTTCAAGATTTCGGGATAGACAACAAGACAGAGGCGGATGGCCTGGCGGTTGGTCGACCTTCCCGATTTGTAGGAAAAATGATGGAGAAGCTACTGAGTGGCGTGTTTACAGTGGACGACGAAGAACTATATGCGTTATTGCGAGCCTTGCGCGATCACGAATCCATTCGATTGGAGCCTTCTGCATTGGCTGGAATGCCAGGACCTGCTAGATTGTTTCAGCAGGAGACTGGGCGGATGTATATGGAGAAGCAAGGTTTGACGGAGGAAAAAATGAAAAAGGCGACCCACATCGTATGGGCGACGGGTGGGAGTATGGTGCCGGAGCATATTCAGGATGAATACTATGCCAAAGGTCTGGAAGGCAAAATCGATACAGATACATAATGTCTGTCCTTGAAGGAAAGCCCGGATCACTCCTCCGGGCTTTTGTTCATTCATTTCAAAGTCTTCTGTGTCTTGAAAATAATAAACGTCGGTCTTCTTACTTCGGAAATCTGATGCGGCTGCAAGAGGAGTCCTTCTGGCGTGCAGGTTGGCTCGATGATCTCTTGCAGGGTAAGCCCCGCTCGGATTAACGTATTGACGGCAGTGGACATGGAGCGGTGGTAAAAAAGGGCCTTTCTGCCGTTCATCATGTACATTTCACGTTCTCCATCTTCTAGGTAGTTGTCCAAGGGCCAGAAATGCTTCTGTCCTTCCTCGTCCCGTACCCAGCCCTCGACCTTTTTGCGAGCGGTAATATGCGGATGGAGTGTAGAGTAAACGAAATGTCCTCCGTTGCGTAAGGCGCGGCTTACTTTGTTGATGACATGCTCATAGTCACGAACATAGTCCATGACGAGAGAGCTCGTAATAAGATCGTAGTCATGATCGGCAAGCTCAATGTCCTCCAGGGAGCCGTGTAGATATTGAATGTTCTCATGACTGTTATTCGTTCGGGAATACTCCAGCATGTTGTGAGAGAGATCAACACCGATCACTTCACTGGCTCCTTGCTCCACGCAGTACTTGGCAAACTGTCCGCCACCACATCCGAGGTCGAGTACACGCAAGCCTTTTAGCAAGGGGAGACAACCACGAAAGGCAGGCTGTTCAATCAAATCATTCTCTGATTCACCGGACAGACGGAGCTTTTGATAGTCCTGATAAAAATCCGGTTGATCATACAGATTTTGTTTCATCCCATATCACCCGTTTCCATTTTTTTCTCGGATTCCTATTATGGATAAAAGATGAAGATGATGTCAATTATTCGTTTAAAACGATTGAAAATGAGAGCAGGAGTTTGCCTTTTTTACGAGAATTAGTGTGAGACAACCCATTTTTGCGATTCCGTCCGCTTTGCTGAGACGGTTTTTTTCTGTAAGAAGATTTGGTTTCGATATTTTTTGGCGAGACTGAAATCGAAGGAGGGATAAAGGTGGACCAAATACTTCAACTGATCAAAGATTACTGGCCGATTGCGCTAGGTATCATAATCATTATCATGGCTGCCCAATGGGTGGTGCGAAGTATCATTCGAATTATTTCGCTTGCTGCTATTATTGGTGTTGTGCTCGTGTTGTTTTTCCAGTTCAGTCCTGAAGAAGTGATCCAGATGGGACGTCAAGCAGCCGTAGCTACACAGGAAGTCGTCGACAAGACTATTACACCAGTCTTGGACAAAGAGCTAAAGGATGCTGATATTTCCTTCAAGGAAGACGGAACCTATGAAGTGAAGACAACGAATATTCGTATCGTGGGCAAAAAAGGCGAATCGAAAGCAACTGTTTATTACAAGGATGAAGAATGGGAAGTAAATATCGGTCAATTGAGTAAGCTGTTCCAGGACCGACTTGGTAAAGCGGAGCAAGAAAGTAAGACGATGTAGAAAGGGAAAAACGCATGGGGCCAAAAAGGTCTCATGCGTTTTTTGCTGGATAGGCGAGTACTTCCTTTACCCATGTATCTAGCAGATGCTGATATTCTTCGCTCGTTTTGATTCCGGGGGCTGAGGCAACTTGTTTTTCGAGTGGGAGCGTGCGTAGTTTTTTAGCAAATTTCCCCTCGATATCATCTTCATCTTCGAGTAGCAGATAGACGACATCTTCCAAGGAGCGATAGCTCGTAACGCTATACTCGATTCCATTTATGATCGTTTGAAAGTGACCGTGACGGTATTGGCAAAGGATGAAAGTGAAATCTAGGTTGTTTATGATTTCCAAAAATCTGTTCAAAAACGCCGGTTCCACCATGATACACTCCAGCATTGTGGGTGGATAATTCGAGTGACTGATGTGGAATTCCGGGATAATTTGGATAAAGTCCTGCTGGCGTTCAGGACTGGCTTTGTCATAGTAATCATCGTTGAATTTGCGAATGATTTTCTTCAGGTGCTTGAAAGGGATTGCTGTACCTATAAAAAGTCCATAATATCGGTTCATTCTGTGCTTCCTTTAATCTTTCGTCATATTCGGAGCTACACGCAGTCGAGTTGCTTGCTCATAAGCGTAGGCCAGGCGAAGAAGAGTAGGTTCCTGGAATGCCAGACCGGTCAGCATGAGGCCAAATGGCTTGCCCGCAGAAGTATAGCCAGCCGGAACCGTAATCGAAGGGTAACCAGCTTTGGCCGGGATAGCATAACCCGTACTGCCGGGGTACAAGAGGGCATCGAGTTCGTGCTCCTTCATAACAGCATCAAGGCCTTGCTTCTGTGACATTTCCAAATCGAACAGGCGATTCGCCAAATACTCAGGCTCTGTCAGTGTACCACTTGTCTGCTCCGATTCTTCCAGTAGCTCTTGTCCATATAGCAGGGCTTGTTCTTCATGAGCCCGATTAAAAGCAATGACATCCTGTAGGGAGCGGATCGGGTAGGAGGCTGGTAACGTTTTTAAGTACGCATTTACCCCAACCTTGAATTCATGTACGAGAACATGTCTATCCCACTCGGCATTTTCTGTCGGAATGGTGACCGCATCTACGACAGTTGCGCCAGCCTCTTTGAGCTTTTCAATAGCTGCTTCATACAAGGCGATTTCTTCGTCTTCACACTCAGCCAAAAACCTGGAGCGTACAACGCCGATGCGCGCACCCCGCAATCCATCTGCATCGAGGAAGGGGAGGTAATCGGTATGGCCTAGACCTTCACTTTTTCCAGTCACCGGATCATTTGCATCTATGCCAGTAAGTGCGCCAAGCAAAATAGCTGCATCTGTCACGGTTCTCGCCATCGGTCCGGCTGTGTCTTGGCTATGGGAAATCGGGATGATACCCGAACGGCTGATTAAGCCAACAGTAGGTTTGATTCCCACGAGCGAATTTTGTTCTGCTGGATGGAGAATCGACCCAGAAGTCTCCGTACCGACTGCCACAACAGCAAAACCTGCGGCAATCCCAGCAGCCGACCCCGAGCTAGACCCGCCGACATCGAGTACACCAGGACCGTATGGGTTCAACACTTGTCCACCGCGCGAGCTGTAGCCATCTGGCATGTCATTGGAGATAAAGTTAGCCCATTCCGTCAGATTGGTTTTCCCTAAAATAACCGCGCCCGCCTCTCGGAGCTTGGTAACGACGAATGCATCCGCAGAGGCAAACGAATCAGCTAAAGCTAGAGCTCCAGCCGTCGTGTGCATCTTGTCAGATGTCGCAATGTTATCCTTAATCAATACAGGGATACCGTGAAGCGGCCCACGACTGCCTGACACCGCTCGTTCTCGATCCAGTGACTCTGCGATCGCTAGTGCATCTGGATTTAGCTCACAAATGGCGTTGATTCGGATGCCTTGTTTGTTGTAGGTGGCAATCCGCTGTAAAAAGGAGAGAGTCAATTCCCGCGAAGTCGTGGTTCCAGCTGTCATTGCAGTTTGCCATTCGAGAATGCTCGTTTCATGAATCACTGACATAATGTATCCCCTTTTGCGAATGATTTGATTTTTATTATAGTACCAAATTCAGGGAAAGGGAATGAGAGGGGAGTGTGAGCCTTTTACCTATAAAAAAACAAGCTGACTCTACGAGAGAGTCAGCTTGTTTGTATTTGTACCAAATTATGCGTTTGATCCAGCAGCTTCCAGCTTCGCTTTTTCTTCCGCTTCTACATAACGGTTGCGAGGGTGCTCGCGGCATTCATCGGAGCAAGAACGCTTGAATTTTGTCTCGCATTCTGTGCAGCAGAAGTGCTGCTTGTTGCAGAATGGGTTGGCGCAGTTTACATAGCGGTCTTCGACAGTACCGCAGTAATGGCAACGGCCAATGACGACGTCTTCTTCGGTATGATTGATCGGTACGGAGATGCGCTCGTCAAACACGTAGCATTTTCCATCCCACAGGCGCCCTTGGACTTCTGGATCTTTACCATACGTGACAATTCCGCCCTCAAGATGGTACACATTTTCAAAACCTTGTTGCAGCAAGATACCTGTCAGCTTTTCGCAACGAATACCGCCTGTGCAGTAGGTGAGGACTTTTTTATCCTTGAACTGGCTCATGTTTTCACGAATCCACTCAGGGAACTCACGGGATGAATCCACTTCAGGGCGAATCGCACCACGGAAATGTCCCAAATCGTATTCGTAGTAGTTGCGACCGTCAAGGATCACGACGTCTTCTTCCTGCATCATTTCGTACCATTCTTTTGGATTCAGATAGGTTCCGACTAATTTATTCGGATCAACATCTTCCTCCAAACGCCAAGTTACCAACTCTTTTTTCGGGCGTACAAACATTTTTTTGAACGCATGTTCTTCCGACTCATCTATTTTAAACCACATATCACTAAAACGTGGATCTTTTCGCACATATTCCATGTAGGCGTCAGTTTGCTCAATCGTTCCGGACACGGTTCCATTAATGCCTTCCGGCGCTACGATAATCCGCCCTTTCAGCCCGTTATCCTTGCAAAATTGCAAGTGCTCGGCTGCGTACTCCTCATAATTTTCAATAGGAGTATACTTGTAATACAACAAAATGCGATATGGTTTTTGTACTTGCAAGGTACAATTCCACCTTTCTTTTTCAATTGTGATTTTAGATGCAACGGTGATTATACCACATCCCATTGTTAAAAGCGCTGAAAAAGAAAGGGATTTGTGAGGTTTTTATGAAAATCGGTGCTTCTTGCTGGAAGTGGATGCATCCTGTAAACTATGAATGGTATTCTGCTGACAGGCTATAGAGGAGAGACATTACATGAACATGGCAAATGAGCGCCTGGTTACACAGGTGAAAATTAAAAAGCTCCATCAAGACGCGGTGATCCCAGCGTACGCGAGAGCAATGGACGCGGGCTTTGATCTGGTCGCGGTAGAGGATACATTGATTGCCCCTGGACAATCTGCAAAAGTTCCAACTGGCTTGGCGTTCGCGCTTCCAGAAGGATTTGAATTGCAAGTGCGCCCTCGCTCCGGGATCAGTGCAAAAACAAAGCTGCGTTTGTCCAATGCACCGGGGACTGTTGATGCAGGCTATCGCGGTGAAGTATGCGTACTGATGGATAACATTCGAATCGCATCCGGAAAAAATGGCAAGGTATGTCTGGGCGCTGGCGAAAACGAAGTAACCGTTGAACAAGAAGTCGATGCACATAGCTACTTGATCAAAAAAGGGGATCGAATTGCACAAGGCGTGATTGCAATCGTTCCAGTCGCGCAGTTCGAAGTAGTCGATGAGCTCGACGAGACTGAAAGAGGAGCGGGCGGCTTCGGCAGCAGCGGTATCAAGAGCTAGTTCTATCGAGTAAAAATACAAGACCCCTGATCATCAGCCGTGTAAATGCACGTGAGCTGTTACGTCAGGGGTCTTTGTTTTGATCATATCCTCATCCTTTGGTGGATAAAAACTGGTCAATTCTCGAAAGGTCGTCAGCCGTCAACGAACGTCCATCTGCTTTGACGAATACGCAAGGTCCATAGACCCAATCTAAAAAACCGTCTGATGTGATGGGGAAATTGTTCGCTTGTACCCCGCGAGCATCTTCATTCACTACGAGGGAGATTCCCTCCAGATGGTCATCTTCCACGACCTCATAGTCACCACCCACCAGTTCCTGTAGTTCATCCGTCCCAGCGATTTCTCGAACAACTGCATGTTCATGCGGAAGCTTTATGTATACCGTAGTCAAGCGCAATCACTCCTTCTGACATCTATCATAACGTATGACGAATGAATTGTGCGATAGGGGAGCGGATGCCTGTTGGCGTGTTGGTTATCCTAATGATTGAGATTGAAGAAGCGTCCGTATTGATACTTTCAGCCTGAGGGGACATGCTGATGATATTCGTGACCGGAAAATTGTATTGGCCAGAAACATTGCCAACGCCACCCCTCTATCCCTCTCTGGCCGAGGATGTGAAGTGTGATGTCCTGATCATTGGTGGCGGAGAGGCAGGAGCACTCGTTTCCTATTATTTGAAGCAGCATGATGTGGACGTCATCCTCGTGGATAAACGGCGGGTGAGTGGGGGCAGCAGCAGCGCTAACACGGGTTTGCTGCAAATATGCAACGATAAAACATTGACAGCCTGTATCCATTCGTTCGGTGAGCAAAAAGGAGTTCGTTTTTACGAATTGACGAGGCAGGCTGTTGATGAATTGGAAAAAATCTCTGGGCAGCTAGACCAATCTCCAGATTACATAAGGCGTGATAGCTTGTATTATGCAAGTGAACCAGCCGATGCGGAGAGCTTACGGACAGAGTACCAGTTATTGAAGAAGTACGGCTTTCCGGTCACGTATTTGGAGCGACGGGATATAGAGAAGCGATTCTCTTTTTCGAAGGAAGGGGCTATTTATTCCAAGGGAGATGCGGAGCTCAATCCGTACAAATTTGCCAACGGTGTGATCGCCCACTCTGTGAAAAAAGGGATGCGTGTATACGAAAACACGGAAGTTGTGCATCAAAAAGTACAGGATGGAGGGCTTTTGGTCTATACCAAAAGTGGGCACACTATCAAGTGCAAGCGTGCCGTGTTTGCCACTGGCTACGAAGCACAAACCATGAAGCGCAATGCCAACGCCGTGATTTCCAGCTCGTTTTCCATCGTGACCAATCAAGTCGAAGCGTTTCCGGGCTGGCCACAAGCATGTTTAATTTGGGAAACAGCCCGTCCATACTTGTATATCCGTACGTGTCCGGAAGGGAGAATCATCGTCGGAGGACTCGATGAGCCGTTGAACGACTTACAAAAGAAGGATGCTTCCAGTCTGAAGAAGCGGGATCATTTGCTCGCAAAGATTCAAGAGTTATTTCCACAGATTCCAATGCAAGCCGAATATTATTGGGGAGCGACTTTTGTCGATACCCATGACGGACTCCCGCTGTTTGGGGAGCAGGAAGGCTATCCGCACTGCTTGTTCCTACTAGGTTACGGTGGGAACGGAACCGTCTATTCGACCATCGGGGCCCAAATCATCCGTGATCTGATTACAAAAGGAAGTCATTCGGACGCTGATCTTTTTGCTTTTGAACGGATGAAATATGCCAGTGTCACCATCTGATCGAAAAAGCTTTCCCATTCAACGGGAGGGCTTATTTTTTTGAAAATGTCAGAACGGGCGGGCCCAAATTTGCTGAATGGGCAAGTAACATTTGAACGTGGCCTACCTGCCTAGCATAGGGTAGATGGAAATATCGTTGACAGGAATAAAAAGGCAGGTATAATCTTCAATAACAGAGTATTCCGAGTAAAATACTATAGATTAAAAGAGGAGTGAAGGTGAGCTGTATGAAAACCACGAAAGGCAAGGTCCAGACGATCCTGCAACGCGTAGGAATCGTTGCTATGGCGGCAGCTATGGCAGGCTGCTCGGCTGCCGCACCGGCAGAAACAGGTAATGGAGCGGCGGGCAGCAACTCTACGGTAGAGCTGCTCAATGTTTCCTACGATCCGACGCGAGAGTTTTACCAAGATATCAACAAGGAGTTTGCCTTAGAGTGGCAACAAAAGACAGGTCAAACCGTGACGATCAAGCAATCACATGGCGGGTCAGGCAAGCAATCGCGCTCCGTCATTGATGGTTTGGAAGCAGATGTAGTCACCCTTGCCCTCGCTTATGATATTGACGCGATTGCCGAACGTGGTCTGATTCCTGCTGATTGGCAAAAGAAGCTCTCGGACAACAGCTCGCCTTATACCTCCACGATTGTGTTTCTCGTGCGAAAAGGCAATCCGAAGCAAATCAAAGATTGGGATGATTTGATCAAGCCTGGTATCGCCGTGATCACACCGAACCCGAAAACGTCTGGGGGAGCCAGATGGAATTACTTGGCTGCCTGGGGTTATGCTCTGAAGACAAATGGGGGAGATGAAGCGAAGGCACAAGAATTCGTGGCACAATTGTTTAAAAATGTACCCGTCCTCGATTCTGGTGCACGTGGTTCGACCACTACATTTGTCGAACGTGGCATTGGGGATGTACTGATTGCATGGGAAAACGAAGCGTATCTTGCGGTCAATGAACTAGGGAAAGACAAGTTTGAGATTGTGAATCCGTCCTTGAGCATTTTGGCTGAACCGCCTGTCACCATCGTTGACAAATACGCTGACAAGCACAAGACAAAAGAAGCAGCGGAAGCATACCTTCAGTTCCTGTATAGCAAAAAAGGCCAAGAGCTCGCAGCCAAGCACTATTACCGTCCACGTTCACAGGAAGTACTCAAAGCACATACACCCGCATTCCCTGACATCCAATTGTTTACTATCGATGAGTTGTTTGGTGGCTGGACGAAAGCACAAAAGACTCATTTTGCAGATCAAGGCGTCTTCGATCAACTTTATAAACCATAGACCTACACTTTCCTCAGAGGAGTTACCTTCATGAGAAAATCATTTCGCAACAGAGGGTTCTTGCCTGGCTTTGGCATGACCATGGGGTATACCATCATCTACCTGAGTCTTCTGGTACTAATCCCTCTGTCTGTCTTGTTTTTAAAAGCTTCGACGATGAGTTGGGAGCAATTCATTGGGACGATAATGGATACGAGGGTCCTTGCCTCTATTCGTGTGAGTATTATGACTTCTTTTTTCGCGGCTTGTCTCAATGCAGTGTTTGGTGTCTTGGTGGCTTGGGTATTGGTACGCTATCAGTTTGCGGGGAAGCGGATCATTGACGGCATAGTTGATCTGCCATTTGCTTTACCTACCGCTGTAGGCGGAATTGCCCTGACTTCTATTTATGCTGAAAATGGCTGGATCGGACAGTACCTGGCGGAGTGGGGGATCAAGGTTGCGTACACTCCCATCGGTATATGGGTTGCCCTAACATTCATCGGTCTTCCTTTTGTCGTCAGAACCGTCCAGCCAGTGTTGCAGGATTGGGATTTGCAAATGGAGGAAGCGGCGGCAACGTTGGGCGCTACCCGATGGAATACATTTTGGCGGGTGGTGTTGCCGCATCTGTTACCGGCGATTATTACGGGTTTTGCGCTCGCTTTTGCCAGAGCATTGGGAGAGTATGGCTCCGTCGTGTTCATCTCCGGGAACATGCCGTTGAAAACAGAGATTGTGCCCCTCTTGATTATGACCAAGCTGGAACAGTTTGACTATGCAGGCGCTACGGCAATTGCAACGGTCATGCTAGTGATTTCCTTTATCATGCTTTTGATCATCAACTACTTGCAATGGAAAATCAATAAATTCGATGCGGCCCGTTAGGAGGTATTACGGATGAAGCATTTGACGGAGCCAGCCTATATCCGATGGACACTGATTATCGTGGCCATGCTCTTCCTTGGCTTGTTTTTGATCCTGCCGCTAGTCGCTGTTTTTACAGAAGCATTTCGACAAGGAGCGGAGGTGTTCGTGGCGTCCATTACAGAGGAGGAAACGTTATCCGCTGTCAAGCTCACCTTGCTTGTCGCAGCCATTAGCGTCCCGCTGAATGTAACGTTCGGGATCGCGGTTGCATGGGCCATTGCCAAGTTTTCGTTCCCGGGTAAAAATGTGTTGCTTACGTTGATTGACTTGCCATTTGCCGTTTCGCCAGTCATTGCCGGCCTGATTTTTGTCCTCTTGTTTGGGAGTCAAGGTGTGGCAGCGCCCTTACTTGCGGCGTGGGATCTCAAAATTATATTTGCGGTTCCAGGTATCGTGCTCGCGACGACCTTTGTTACCTTTCCGTTCGTCGCTCGTGAACTGATTCCGGTCATGGAAGCGCAGGGAAGAGACGAAGAGGAAGCAGCAGTCTCGCTCGGAGCAAGTGGCTGGAAAACATTTTTACGCGTCACGCTGCCAAACGTAAAATGGGGACTCCTGTACGGAGTCATTTTGTGTAATGCCCGCGCCATGGGTGAATTCGGGGCAGTATCCGTCGTTTCCGGTCATATCCGAGGCATGACCAATACGCTCCCGTTGCATGTGGAGATTCTCTACAACGAATATCAATTCGCTGCTGCCTTTGCGGTAGCCACCTTGCTTGCTGCCTTAGCCTTGGTGACGCTTATTCTGAAAAGCTTGATCGAGTGGAAAACCGAGCGGCAGGCAAAGCTGGATGAGGAACAACACTACGACGTGACAGGAGAGAGAGCCGGATGAGTATCGAGGTAGTGAACATTACGAAGTCATATAAAAGCTTTACGGCGCTGAAAAATGTGAATCTGCATATCCCGGAAGGCGAACTCGTAGCGCTTCTCGGGCCTTCCGGATCGGGAAAGACGACGCTTTTGCGTCTCATCGCTGGACTGGAGCAACCGCAGGAGGGGAGCATTCTCTTTCACGGAGAGGATAATACGAACCGCGACGTGCGCGAGCGGCAGGTTGGATTTGTTTTTCAACATTACGCCTTGTTTCGGCATATGAACATCTTTGACAACATTGCGTTTGGATTGTCCGTTCGCTCCCGCAAAACACGACCGAGCAAGGAAGAAATCAGTGAAAAGGTTCATTCGCTGTTAAAACTCGTGCAGCTAGAAGGTCTCGCACATCGCTATCCCTCACAGCTATCTGGTGGGCAGCGCCAGCGTGTTGCATTGGCGAGGGCGTTGGCAGTGGAACCAAAATTTTTGCTGCTGGATGAACCATTTGGCGCTTTGGATACGAAAGTGAGACAGGAGCTGCGTCGTTGGCTCCGTCATCTACACGGGAAGCTCGGGCTGACGATTTTGTTCGTCACACACGATCAGGAGGAAGCAATGGAATTGGCGGATCAGGTTGTTGTGATGAATGAAGGGCGAGTGGAGCAGGTAGGATCGCCCGAAGAAATTTATCATCATCCGGCGAATCCGTTTGTGTATAGCTTTCTGGGGCGAGTCAATCTGTTTCACGGACGAATCCAAAATGGCAAAATCAAGCTTGGTGAGGCAGAGTTCGAGACGGATTGGAAGGATAAAGGCGTGGAGGCTCCCGCTGTCGGATACATGCGTCCACATGATGTAGAGATATCGTTGCGACCGCCTGAGGGGAAGTCTGCCAGATCTGTTCAGGCCGAGATTAACCATATTTCGCTCTTGGGCCCAATTGTTCGCCTTGACCTGAAGCGTTTGGACACGGAGGAGGTGTTTGAGGCAGAGATGAGCAGGCAGCGCTTTATGGAGTTGAACGTAGAAGAGGAGAGCATTGTGTATGTGACATTGCACAATGTATCGATCTATGTGGATTCACAGCCGGTACAGACACATCGCCCTGCACGCGTTCCGTTGCAGGCCAGTGTTTGATCCGATTTAATGAAAATAAACCGGTCTGCATATGCCGCAGGCCGGTTTTTGATGGAGTCACTAAGCTATTCGCCGCGTTGCTTGGAGCGTGTCTGTTCTTTGCTAATTGTGTTCGATCTACGGGTTTGCGAAGGGTTTTCTTTCTTTCCCATCTCATTTTTGACACCATTTTGCTTGGACATTTCTTAAGCCTCCTTTTCACTGGATTGCCATGGTAGTTTTCCCTGCCAAAGTCCATTTCATGAGCCCAGTATTTTTTGCTGTGCGCGAAAACGTTTACCTTTTGCAAAATGAGGTCATCTCTGGTAAGATAAGTGTTTGAACGATTCAAAAAAGGCAGGTATTGCGACGATGATAAGCACTCAGAACGTGACGCTGCGCTACGGCAAGCGCGCACTGTTTGAAGATGTATCCATTAAGTTTACCCCGGGTAACTGTTACGGCCTCATCGGTGCGAACGGTGCAGGGAAGTCTACCTTCGTGAAGATCCTCTCCGGAGAGATCGAGCCGACGAGCGGTCACGTTTCGGTGACACCGGGCGAGCGTATCGCTGTATTAAAGCAGAACCACTTTGAATTCGACGAGTACGAAGTGTTAAAAACGGTAATTATGGGCCACAAGCGCCTGTTCGAGATCATGGAAGAGAAGACCGCTCTTTACATGAAAGAAGATTTCTCTGAGGAAGACGGCAATCGCGCGTCCCAATTGGAGGGAGAATTTGAAGAGCTGAACGGCTGGATGGCCGAAGCAGATGCAGCTAGCTTGCTGATCGGCCTCGGTATCCCGACAGACCTGCACGACAAGCAGATGAAGGACCTCTCTGGTACGGAGAAGGTACGTGTTCTGTTGGCGCAAGCACTGTTCGGTAATCCACACATCCTGCTCTTGGATGAGCCGACGAACCACTTGGACATCGAGTCGATTCGTTGGTTGGAAAACTTCCTGGCGGATTATGAAAACACCGTCATCGTTGTATCCCATGACCGTCACTTCCTGAACAAGGTGTGTACGCACATTGCGGATATTGACTTTGGCAAAATCCAAATGTACGTGGGTAACTACGACTTCTGGTACGAATCCAGCCAACTGGCGCTGAAAATGGTTCGTGATCAGAATAAGAAGAAAGAAGAAAAAATGAAGGAACTGCAAGAGTTTATTGCGCGTTTCTCTGCGAATGCTTCCAAGTCCAAGCAGGCGACTTCGCGTAAAAAGCTGTTGGAGAAAATTACGTTGGAGGACATTCGTCCTTCTAGCCGTAAGTATCCGTTCATTAACTTCAAGCCAGAGCGTGAAGCGGGTAAAAACCTCGTAGCCATCGAAGGCTTGAGCAAGACAATTGAAGGCGAGAAACTGTTTGAAAACCTTCACCTCACCATCAACAAAGGGGACAAAGTTGCGTTTGTCGGACCAAATGAGCTGGCGAAAACAACCTTCTTCCAAATTTTGATGGGGGAAGTTCAGCCTGATAGCGGTTCTTTCGAATGGGGCGTTACGACTTCCCAAGCGTACTTCCCAAAAGACAATGCGGAGTACTTTAACTCCGATTTGAGCCTGGTTGACTGGCTGCGCCAATACTCCAAAGATCAAGACGAGACATTCATTCGTGGATTCCTCGGTCGCATGCTGTTCTCTGGAGATGAAGCGCTGAAAAAGTCAAACGTATTGTCCGGGGGAGAAAAAGTTCGTTGCATGCTGTCCAAGATGATGCTGGCGAGTGCCAACGTATTGATCATGGACGAACCGACGAACCACTTGGATTTGGAATCCATTACTGCATTGAACAACGGCTTGATTGAGTTCGACGGTACACTTCTGTTCGTATCTCATGACCACCAGTTCGTTCAAACCATTGCGAACCGGGTCATTGAGTTCACGCCGAAGGGTGTCATTGATAAAATGATCACGTATGACGAGTACCTGGAGAGCGATGAAATCAAACGCCTGCGTGACGAGCATTACGCGTAAGTTGCTACGCACATATAAAAAGCCCTTGACTTCACACAGATGAAGTCAGGGGCTTTTTCTCATGTTACGGGGTCTTCCACGAACTCGATTTTGTTAAGGAACGCTTCCTTGCTCGAGAAAATAACGCGTTCCTTTCGCGGGGAAGTAAAGAACACCACGATATACTGGTCATCTATGTATTCTACCGTGCCTCGTTTCTTTGGTCTTTGTATGGTCTTCACGGGTTTATTCAACCATTCGTTCATCTGTTGTTCCTCCTACCTAGCTTTCCCATTCATTATACCAAGATTAATGACGATGCCCAATGACATGTGCAGTTATGGCGATGCGCAGCAGCATTTGATCGTGTCCGTTTTCCGCATTCAATCCGGTCCACTCTCGGATGAGCTGGATGCGGTATTTGATTGTATTTTTATGGACATACAAACGACGCGCGGCTTCCGCGTAATTACCATCCGCTTGCAAAAACACTTGCAAGGTTTGTAAGAGTTGTCCGTTCTTGTCTCGATCATAGCTTTGGATTTTGCCCAGACATTCTTCTGCAAACGCTTGGGCTTCTGTCGCAGGATCGTCTGCGTACATGATTCGCTCGAGTCCCAAGTCGTGGTAGCTTTTGATGACGCTAAGAGAAGAGATGGTGGTTGTGTTTGCAGAATGTAAAGCGGTTTGCAAGCTGATCAGTGCTTCCCGATAACTACGAACGATGCCTTCCCGTTTCGGATGATATCGCCCAATTCCTGCAAAGACGGGCTGATCCAGTTGCTTGGTGGCCGTCTTCAAGCACTGTTCTTGCAGCCATTGCGAGAGTGATTCAGTGGGCGCATGAATAGACATCGGCACGAGCAAGAGGACACGATTTTCCTGATCCAATCCATACAGAATCGCTCCATGGGAAGAAAAAAAGCTGTGCAACGCGTTCAGAAGATGATGGTTTTCTTGCCAAAGTTCCATGCTGGTTTTGTCATGGGGGGAGGTGCTTAGGAGCATCGCGATATAATGATCGGACAACTCCCAGCCGACTTCATCCGCCTTTCGCATGAGCATTTCGTGTGAGACGATCTGGCCGCTGACAAGTTGTTGCAAAAAATCATTGCGAAAACGCTGGAATGTTTCCTGGATGGCTCGTTGTCGCTGCATTTCAAGTGCCAAGAGGGCAGCACTTTGCTCGATGGCGACTTTTTCCCACGCGTATAGATCACGCTCCCGCTGTCCAATGATGATGGTTCCCTGCACGATCTGGTCGTGGAGAAGCCACCGGACATGGATGCCTTCTTTTTGTTTGCTAAGAGGCTCTTGTGTTAGTCGAATCGGGGCGCGTTGACCATATAGCTTGTCCAATGAATGATCAAGTGGGAGCGGAGTAAGAGAAGAATCCCATTTCCATTTATGCTGGGGGACACGGATGGAGACAGGAGCATCAAGGATATCGGACAGTAAATCTGTCAATGTAGAAATCGGAGCTCCTCCCGTCAAATAGTAATGAAACCGTTCATAAATGGCATGGGTTCTGTCCAGCTCGATGCGCTGTTTGTCATTGATGTACTGAACGACTGGCACGATGACATCTGACCAAGCTTTATCCATCGGAAAGGACAGGATGGGAAATGCCTTTTTCGTAGCATGGGTGAGAACGGCTTCAGGAAGGTTCTCGATGTATCGACCTAATTTGATGGCAAGCCCGGGGGTGCCGATGGCGACTAGCTCATCGATGAGCGTAATCAGCCGTTTCGTACATGTTTTTTGCTGAGAGAGAAATGGAAAGCCTGTCGTCAGAACGAATTCACCAGCTCGCAACCATCTGTGGCCATCGGGAGAATCAAAGGAAGTAACATTCAACAGCTCATTTTCTAAAGAGTCCGCGCCAGCAAGCACTGACGATTCAGCAAAGCCACCAACTTGTATGAGCTCACGGACAGTAATCATTACGCTCACCATGCCTTCATCATCTTTTAGCTACTCGCACAAAACCCCGTTCCGTTTTCTAGCCATGTGAACAAAGGAGATATTTGAATTTTTCGATAATACTAATGTACATGTCCAGGATGTGTGCAGGCAATGGGACAAATCGAGCAAACTGGGGGGAGTCGTATGAAAGCGAGAGATTGGCTAGGGGTACTGCCGTTCATTGGGATGCTGGGAGGAATTCCGTTTGTGAATCGGGTTGAGCCTTACGTAGTAGGCATGCCGTTTGTCCTATTTTGGATCGTTCTCTGGGTTGTCTTAACTTCCGTCATCATGGCATTCCTCAACAAAATCGACCCTGCTACAAAGGAGGACGGCCAATGAATATCGCCTTGATCATTATTTTTGCCTTTTTATTGCTGTCCTTCTATTCCGGTATTCGTGCGCAACAAGGGAAAGACATGAATATGGAACAATGGACAGTTGGTGGCAGAGGATTCGGTTCGATCTTTATTTTCTTGCTGGTAGCAGGCGAGATTTATACGACATTCACCTTTTTGGGAGGCAGTGGTTGGGCGTACTCCAAAGGGGCACCTTCTTATTACGTTCTCTCTTACATTTCCCTCGCCTATGTGATTTCCTACTGGCTCTTGCCGCCCATTTGGCGGTATGCCAAAGAGCACAGGCTTGTCTCCCAATCCGATTTTTTTGTAAGCAAATACAAGAGTCCGATACTCGGAATTTTGGTTGCAGCGGTCGGAGTCATTGCGATTATTCCGTATCTCGTCCTCCAATTCAAAGGCCTGGGGATCATCGTATCGGAAGCATCCTATGGCTCGATTTCGCCTGCTGCTGCGATATGGATCGGAGTCATTGTTGTGACCATTTACGTCATGATCTCAGGGATTCACGGTTCGGCTTGGACGGCTGCGATCAAGGACATCATGATTTTCTTTGTCGTCGTTTTCCTCGGGCTTTATCTTCCGTTTCATTACTATGGGGGCATCCAGCCAATGTTTGAAGCTGTACAAGCCTCCAATCCGGGTTTCTTGACGTTCCCAGAGGAAGGATTAAGCATTTCCTGGTACATTTCAACGGTGCTTGTCACGGTGTTCGGATTTTACATGTGGCCGCATACATTCGGCTCTGTATTTTCCGCGAAAAATGCAAATGTGTTCCGCAAAAATACGATCATGCTGCCGCTCTATACCTTGATGCTTTTGTTTGTGTTCTTTGTCGGCTTTACGGCGATCCTGCAAGTGCCCGGTTTAAAAGGGGCGGACGGTGATTTGTCCTTGCTCCGTCTGTCGTTGCAAACATTCGATCCGTGGGTGGTTGGCATCATTGGAGCAGCAGGCTTGCTCACGGCGCTCGTACCAGGCTCGATGCTTTTAATGACAGGGGCGACGCTCTTGGCGAAAAATGTGTACAAAGTTATGGCTCCGCACACATCTGACGTACAAATCGCCCGGATTGCCAAATGGTTGGTGCCTGTCATCTCGTTGATCTCGTTGTATTTTGCACTGAGTGGGGGAGATACGCTCGTAACGCTGTTATTAATGGGCTACAGCTTGGTCACACAGTTATTCCCGGCATTGCTTTTCAGTCTCCCTGCCAAGCCATGGGTGAATAAATACGGTGCGTTTGCCGGGATTTTATGTGGGGTGTCAACCGTTGCGTATGTGACGATTTTCCAAGTGACGATTGCGACCATGTTCCCGAATTGGCCAGCCGCTGTCAAAGACTTGAACATTGGTGTCGTGGCATTGCTGGTCAATCTCGTCGTGATGTTTACTGTGACATTTGTGACGAGGAATCTTTTTGCACTGAATCGTCATACGGCTAACACAGAAGGGACACCAACTCTTTAATCCTAATTTCTTAAAGGAGGCAGTTACATGGCAGATACTGTTTTTCTTAACGGACAGGTGGTCACGGTAGATCAAGAGAATCGGGTGGCAGAGGCAGTAGCAGTCAGAGGGAATCGCATCCTTGTTGTCGGGTCTAGTGAAGATGTGAAACCGTTGATTCAATCACATACAAACGTCATTGATTTGCAAGGGAAGAGTCTATTGCCCGGCTTCATCGATGCCCATCTGCATATTACGATTTACGGTACGAACAAGCTGGGAGTCGATTGCAAAGCGAGAAGGATCACGTCAATTGATGAACTGCTCACTGCACTGCAAGAACAAGCGAAAAAAACACCAGCAGGGGAATGGGTGAGGGCATGTGGGTTCGATGAGAATCTCATGGTCGAGCAACGCTATCCGACACTTGCCGAGCTGGATGAAGTGACGACAGCGCATCCTGTTTTTGTCATGAGGACGTGTGCTCATCATTCTGTCGTAAACAGCAGAGCGCTTGCCATTGCGGGTTATGACCGAAACACAGCCGATCCCCAAGGTGGACGTATTGATCGTGATGCAGATGGTGAGCTAACGGGATTCCTCATCGAAACGGCACATATGAACATGTTTGAAAAAGCTGCTTTTACAGAAGCAGAGTACATCCAAGGCCTGCGATTGGCTTCGAAAGACTTTGTTGCTGCGGGCATTACGAGTGTCCACGATGCGGGAGGATACGGGCCAGAGAACTATCGGGCGATGCAAAAAGCGGTACAGAAAGGTGACGTGAAAGTTCGCATCTACGCAATGGTTTGTGCGCTGAATCAATCCGACGATTTTGTCCGAAAGATGATCGATGCCGGGATGGTAACAGGTACGGGGAATGCTCGCTTCCGAATCGGACCCGCGAAGGTTTTTACCGATGGGGCAAGCATTGCGCCCACGATGGCCATGCGTAAACCGTTCACCAGCCGACCCGATGATTACGGAATTCTCTACTATGAACAGGACGAGTTGAATACCATTTTGGGAGAGGCACATGCAAGAGGTTTTCAAATTACCGCTCATGCCCAGGGAGATCGAGCGATTGACATGCTGCTCACATGCTTTGAAACGGCACTAGAAGCACATCCGCGCGCGAATCACCGACATCGAATTGAACATGCGGGTGTATCTGCGCCAGATCTGCTGGCGAGAATGGCTCGGCTAGGTGTCGTACCCATTCCGAACCCTGCTTTTATCTACGATTACGGCGATTCGTATGTGAACAACATCGGAGAGCGTGTCGGGCATATGTTTCCGGCGAGAGATCAGTTCGACGCGGGGATCATTACGGCGGGAGCATCGGATAGTCCCGTGACTGATTTCAACCCACTGATCGGGATTCATGCTGCTGTTAATCGGTTGAGTAAAACAGGTCAGGATGTGGGGAGCAATCAAAGGGTCAGCATCATGGAGGCGATTCGCATGTTTACTTGGAACGGAGCGTACGCCAGTTTTGAGGAGGGGATCAAAGGGAGTATTGAGGTCGGGAAGCTGGCTGATCTCGTTGTGCTGGACGGCGATATTTTGGCAACGCGGGCAGATCGCATCAAAGAGCTGCGCGTAGACAAAACGATGATAGATGGGGAGTTCGTCTATCTACGCCAAGATGAGGAGGTTCTACAAGCATGAACGTAAAAGCGAGAAAGCTGACGATCAATGAAGAACGACTGCAAAAAAGAATCGAGCAATTGGCGCAAATCGGGAAAATAGGTGAAACGGGTGTATGTCGACTCGCTTTGTCCGCTGAAGACCGGGCAGGCGTAGAGCTGGTGCGTAGCTGGATGGAAGAAGCCGGTCTTCAGACCCGGATCGATGACTTCGGCAATTTGATTGGTCGGATGACGGGGAAGGATGAGCAAGCTCCGATCTTGATGATTGGCTCGCATATCGATTCGCAGCCGTACGGCGGTCAGTATGATGGGGTGATCGGGGTATTGGGTGGACTAGAAGTCGTCCAGACGTTGAATGAACAAGGGCTTATGCCGGAACAGTCGATTGAAGTCGTTGCGTTTTGTGACGAAGAAGGATGCCGGTTTCAAAAAGGACTGTTTGGTTCCAAAGGCATTCTCGGGATGCTGGACCCAACGGACTTGGAGAGGACGGATAAAAACGGGATCACACGCAGGCAGGCACTGATTGATTTTGGGTGCGACCCTGATTGCCTGGAAGCGTCTATTTATCCAAAAGGCAGCATCGGTGCTTATCTGGAGCTGCATATTGAACAGGGGCCGATTCTCGACGATGCAAAAGAAGCGATTGGAATCGTGTCGGCGATATCGGGGCCTTTGTGGTGGACGGTCGAGCTGACTGGCTTTGCCGGGCACGCTGGTTCCGTACCGATGCCGATGAGAAAAGATGCACTAGTCGGCGCGGCAAAAGTAATTTTGGCAGTGAACGAGCTGGCAAAGCTCGATCCACAAGCGCCAACAGTCGGTACAGTCGGTCACTTGGAGGTTTTCCCGGATTCGCGCAACATCATTCCCGAGCGGGTGCGTTTTTCGATTGATTTGCGGGATATCGATTTGAAGCGTCGCGATGAGCGCGAACAAGCGTTGCGCGAGGCGATTGAGCTAGCCGCCGTAGAAGGTGGATTGAAATATACCATTACGGAAGATACGAATAGTGACCCGCGTTACTGTGCCGACTGGATAAAGGCAATTATGCATGAGGAGAGCAGCAAGCTCGGTGCCTCTGTACGCGAGCTGATGAGTGGTCCTTTCCACGACGCATTGGCACTCTCCTACGTTTGTGATTACGGGATGATTTTTGTCCGCTGCAAGGACGGTATCAGTCATAATCCGCAGGAATACGCAGCCTATGAAGATGTGGTACTGGGAACAGAGCTGCTCTACAAAACCGTATTGCGGATGAGTATCAATCAATAAGAGAGAGGGTCGCCCGTCTAAGCGGATAGGCGACTTTTTTTCATACAGCCAATGACGAGACTTTACAGACTGTTTTTGATATATTTTAGTCTGAGAGGTTCTTATCACGTTTAAGGAAGGAAGAATGGCATGAAAATGCGTGTTTCCGCTGTGCAGTACCATCTGCATACCATACATAGCTTTGAAGACTTCGCCAATCAAGTTGAGCACTACGTGAAAAACGCGCAAGAGTACGACACAGAATTCCTCCTTTTCCCGGAGCTGTTTACGACTCAACTCATGTCAATCGGAGACGAGCAGGGCAATGCGCTGCCAATTACGGCATTGCCGTCATTCACGGATCAATATGTCGAGCTGTTTCGATCCCTCGCTGCCAAATATGAGATGCATCTGATTGGTGGAACACACATCATCGAGGAAAACGGCAAGCTTTACAATACGGCTTTTCTGTTTTACCCGGATGGACGTGTAGGGCAGCAGAAAAAAATCCATATCACCCCATGGGAAGTAAAAGGCTGGAACATGGGGGCTGGCGACTCGTTGCAAATCTTTGAGACCAACAAAGGGAAGGTCGCGATGATTATTTGCTACGACATCGAGTTCCCTGAGTGGGTGCGCATCGCCAAAGCACGGGGCGCAGACGTCATTTTCTGCCCATCCTGCACGGATGATCGCCACGCATTCCACCGCGTACGTTACACCAGCCATGCCCGGACGATTGAAAACCAGGTGTATGTCGTGTTGACTGGTACTGTAGGCTCGCTGCCGACAGTTGATTTCATGCGAGCGAACTTTGGACAAGCGGCGATCCTGACGCCAAACGATGTTCCATTCCCTCCTCGTGGCGTTCTGGCTGAAGGGGAGATCAACCACGACATGATGGTAACCGCTGACTTGGATATCCAATTGCTATACGACGTACGAGAAAAAGGCTCCGTCACAACGTGGCGCGACCGCCGCACCGATTTGTATACCGACTGGAAGTAAGCAATCCATCGTGATTTGGACAGCAGGAGGATGAATATGTACAGAAAAGAGCTGTATGTATTTGAAGGGAACAAGCCGCGGAAAGCCGTTATTCGCAACTACAATCGCGCAGATTTCTTCGAATTGATCCAAATACAGGCGGAGAGCTTTCCACCACCGTTTCCGTCTGAGCTATGGTGGAACCAGGAGCAGTTGACGAACCATATTACCCTGTTCCCGGAAGGTGCCATTTGTGTAGAAGTGGACGGTGTTTTGGCAGGTTCGATGACAGGGTTGCTCGTGAAGTTTGATCCGGCTCACCCCGAACATAAGTGGGAAGATGTCACGGATAGCGGTTATATCCGTAATCATGATCCTGAGGGTGACACGCTGTACATCGTAGACATTTGTATTCGTCCGAGCTTCCGCAAGCTGGGATTGGGCCAACAGATGATGCAAGCGATGTATGAGCTGGTGGTACAAAAAGGACTGCGCAGATTGCTCGGCGGAGGTCGCATGCCAGGATATGGACGTTATGCAGACCAATGGACACCTGAGCAGTATTTGGAGCGTGTTCTGACAGGAGAAGTAAGAGACCCGGTGGTTACATTTCTCATGCGCTGCGGTCGTACGCCTGTTCAGGTCGTGGCGAATTATTTGGAAGATGAGGAATCTCGCAACTACGCGACACTCATGGAATGGAAAAATCCATTTCAGCAGCATCTCTAGGGTTTTTCCGACATAATCGATCGAGAGGGGATTTGACTGATGGAATTCGTACGTATTCAACATATCGACAATCCGCTGTTTGCGAAAATGCACCGTTTGATGCAAGAGGTTTTCCCACCTGAGGAAGTATTGGAGTACGATCTGTGGAAAGAACCGCTGGAAGATCCGGGCATTCGCGTATTTGTAGCTGTACACGAAGGAGAAGTTGTGGGGGCTACCGAATACCGTTATTACACGGACATGAACGTAGCCATGACAGACTTCACGATCATCGGCCGAGAAGGACTCGGAGTGGGACGATTCCTCGCCAGAGAGCGTCAAAAGGACCTGCTTGCTTTGGCTGCTGAAAACGGCAAGGAGCTGTACGGAATGTTTGCAGAAATCTACGACCCGTACCGTGTGGAAGAACACAACTTTGGCGGAATCAAGCCGATGGACCCATTTGTACGTCGGGAAGTGCTCTCTCATCTGGGATACAAGCGTACGAACTTTGCATATGTGCATCCGTCCTGGCAAAATGACGGCGAAGCGGTATCCGGACTGGATCTCGGCTTTATGCCGACAAACGAAGAGCAAACGACCCTCGAAGCGGATCTGATCGTCACCTTCCTGAAGCGTTATTACGCCGTGCTTCCACAAAAGCCACAAGCATGGCTCGACATGGTGAAAGACTTGGAGAGCAAAGAAACGGTGGAGCTACTCCCTATTTAATCGCAAGACAACAAGAACCAACTCTCCTGTGGAGCATTATTCACGGCTCCATGGGAGTTTTTCGTAGTAGGGTAGTCAGATTATTACGAAAAATTCAAGCTGGATGAAGAGGGAATCAAAATGAAAATTATCACCCTATGCGGGTCTACCAAATTCAAAAAGGAATTTGAGCAGGCGAATACGTATCTGACGCTCCAAGGAAACATCGTGATGAGCGTAGCCTTTTTCGAGCAGAGTGAGGGTTTTGCGATATCACAGGAGCAAGCAGATCTACTCACAGACATTCACTTTCGAAAAATCGATTTGTCCGACGAGATTTTTGTCATCGATGTAGAGGGGTATATCGGTAGCAGTACAAGCAAAGAAATTGCGTATGCAAAAGAACAAGGGAAGCCCGTTTATTATTACTCCAAGAGTGGGATCAACGATAACGTGATTGCCGCATTCTTTCTCTAACCAGAAAAAACAGAGGTGAAACAGGTGAAAGCTCAAAATCTAGCGTCGATCTTCCTCTACATAGCCGTCATCTTTCACTTGCTGGGCATGAGTGGCTGGACTTCTGCAAAGCTAGCACAACCAATCGAGCTCGCCATCCTCGGGCTGATGCTCCTGTCTATTTTCATTTTACGGAAAAAGAAACGAAAAAAGCGTCGGGCAAGTAGACGAGCACCGGAAGTAGCAGTCATGCTTGAGCATGCCGAGGAAGGAGAGCCGGGCAAATGATCCATGACATCCACATGCAGGCGATTCTGGATGCTTCTCATGACGGGATCATTGCGGTCGATCGGGATTCCATTATTATCGGGGTCAATAAAAATGCGATGGAAATACTCGGCCTGCCAGGCAATATCGTTGGACAAAAAATTACCCGTTATATCCCCAATTCAGATATGTTGAGAATTTTGGCAACGGGGAAAAAAGAGATTGGGGACATCGCAACGATCCTGAATCGACAAATTATCATCAACCGGTTGCCGATTGTCGTAGAGGGTGAAATCGTAGGTGCTGTGTCCACTTTTAAAGAGATCACCGACATTCAAAAAATGGAGATGCGCATTCGCAAGCAGAGCATGGAGAGCGGCTTGGAAGCCAAATTCCGCCTGGAGGATATCGTTGGAGATTCTTCTGCGATCCGCGAAGCGAAGGAATGGGCGGAAACTTTCGCACGGACAGATGCGACGGTTCTCATACAGGGGGAGTCCGGGACTGGCAAGGAGCTGTTTGCCCAAGGGATTCATTTGAGCAGCCAGCGTGCAGCCGGGCCGTTCATTCCGGTTAACTGTGCGGCTCTCCCCGGCAACTTATTGGAGAGCGAATTGTTTGGATACGAGGAAGGAGCATTTACTGGCGCGCGCAAAGGCGGAAAGCCTGGGCTGTTTGAATTGGCACACGGAGGGACTCTGTTTCTCGATGAAATCGGAGAGATGTCGATCCCGATCCAAGCGTTGCTCTTGCGTATCTTGCAGGAGAAAAAAGTGCGCAGAATCAGCGGGGAGCGTATCGTCCCTGTCGATGTGAGAATCATCGCGGCAACGAATCGGGATTTGGAACGACTGGTAGAGGAAAAGCAGTTTCGTTCAGACCTGTACTTCCGATTGAATGTGTTGACGCTTGAGCTGCCTGCTTTGCGAGAACGAATTGAAGATATTCCGCTATTGGTGGCATCGATCATGGGAGAAATCAAGGAACGGGAAAATAAAAGGCATCTGAAAGTAGAGGAGGCCGTTTTCCACGTTCTCAAACAATATGACTGGCCAGGCAATGTACGAGAACTGCGCAACGTGGTAGAAAGAATGGTTTTGCTCTGTAAGAATGACGCGCTTGGCAAGGAGGACACGGCTTTTTTTGCCAAGAAGCTGTATCAGCGACAATCTTACCGTGATCAAGAAGAGAGAGAAGCAGAAGTCATCCGAAAGGTTTTGGCGGAAACGAAGGGAAACAAGGGAGAGGCGGCGAAAATTTTGGGAATGGATCGGTCCACCCTGTGGAGAAAAATGAAGCGCTACGAAAGATTGTAGAAATTGATGCAAGCGCAACATCAGCGATGCATGTTTGCAACAGAGTTATTCAGTTTCTTGTTTAATTTACAGAAAATTTAAAACATATTCATTTGGCATGGTAGTTGCTTATTGATGGAGAACACAGCACATACGACTTTTACGAAGAGGCGAGGGGAGAGCATGACACCACAACCGATTATTCGTGTAGAAAATGTCTCGTTTGCCTATCAGGTTAACCAAGATCAACAAATTCCTGTCCTGCAAAATGTCTCCCTAGAAGTGTTTCCAGGAGAGTATGTTGCCATCATCGGTCATAATGGGTCCGGTAAGTCAACGTTGTCTAAGCATCTCAATGGAATTTTGACTCCAAACGATGGCGATGTCATTGTTAACGGTATCAACACACGTGAAAAACAGCGAATTCACGAAGTGAGGAGCCGTGTCGGGATGGTTTTTCAGCATCCGGACAATCAGATTGTCGCGACGATTGTAGAGGACGATGTGGCCTTCGGATTGGAGAATATTGGGACATCTGCGGAAGAAATGAAAACGCGAGTGGATAATGCTCTAGAGGCTGTTGGGATGAGTGCCTTTCGTCATCGACCGCCTCATCATTTGTCTGGCGGACAAAAGCAACGGATCGCCATTGCGGGGATATTGGCGATGAAGCCGCAAGTCCTTGTCATGGATGAAGCGACGAGTATGCTGGACAGCTACGGTAGACAGGATATACTGGCAGTCGTTCGCAAGCTGCATCGCGAAGGAATGACGATCGTCACCGTGACTCATCACATGTCAGAGGTAGCAGAAGCGGATCGCGTCATCGTGATGGAGGGTGGCAAGATCGTATTGGAGGGTACCCCGCGTGAAGTGTTTTCCCATCAGGAAAGACTACGCGAGCTTCATCTGGATGTTCCGGACGCGAGCCGAATTGCTCATCTCGTTCACTCCGAAAATAGCGAATTTTCACCTGATCTCATCCACAATGAGGAAGTTGTCGCGGAGGTTAATCGTCTATACGTCAGGCAAGCGGAGGCGAGTGGTTCATGACGCAACCGATTGTAAACGTAGAAAATCTATCTCATGTCTACATGCAGGGAACACCCCTCGAACATCGGGCTCTCGACCAGGTAAGCATACAGGTGGCAGAGGGCGAATGCTTGGCGATTATCGGCCATACCGGATCGGGGAAATCGACGTTAATCCAGCATTTTAACGGCCTGATTCGCCCGCAATCCGGTACAGTCATCATCAATGGAATGGATGTATCTTCACCCAAGATCGATATTCGTACGTTACGCAGACAAGTGGGGCTCGTTTTTCAAAACCCGGAGGATCAACTGTTCGAAAAACTGGTCGGTGATGATGTAGCCTACGGCCCTTTTCGGATGGGGCTTCCTTTAGAGGAAGTGCGGCGACGCGTTCAGTGGGCGATGGACTTGGTCGGCCTCTCGTTTCAGGAGATGAAAGACCGTCCCACTTTTGCCTTGAGTGGCGGACAGAAACGCAAGGTGGCATTGGCTGGCGTCCTTTCCTTGCAACCCAAGGTTCTCGTGCTTGACGAGCCAACAGCAGGGCTGGACCCGCGCTCTCGTCTTGAGCTATTGGAACGCATCCGCCGTCTCAATCGGGAAGAAAAGCTAACGGTTATTTTCGTCTCACACAATATGGAAGAGGTCGCCAAGCTTGCGGATCGTGTCTACGTCTTGGCAAACGGGAAATCAGTCTGCGAAGGGACACCGCGACAAATTTTTGGCAATCAGGAATTGCTGCGACAGCATCATATCGGCACACCAGAATCGGTTGATATTTTATACAAACTCCGTGAACAGGGCTACAGCATCGATCCTAGCGCTTTTTTACCCGAAGAGACAGCGATGGAAATTTTGAAACTGTTGAACCGCTAAGGAGGGGGTCCACATGTCAGCAGAATTTGAATTGACGCGCAATATTACCATCGGTCAATATTTACCCACTGCTTCGGTCGTTCATCGTCTCGATCCTCGCTTCAAGCTTGGTGCCTTCGTCATTCTCATCCTAGCCATTGCCATCTGCGATACATACGTGGGTAATCTGTTTGCTTTAGCCATTTGTATCTGGATGTTTCAAATCTCAAAAATCCCCTTGCATTACGGCATATCCGGGATCAAGCCAGCTATCCCCTTTATCATTATTTTGGCGATCATGCAGTTGCTTTTTTACGGGGAGGTTGTCAATGGCGGAACCGTTTATTTGAAATACGGCTTCATCACGATCACAAGTGAGAGTGTGCGCCTCGTCATCGTGTCTGCCATGCGGTTTGTAGAAGTGATCTTCTTATCAAGTGTCCTTACGCTCAGCACTTCGACGACGGAACTCACGCACGGCATGGAACGACTGCTGGGGCCTTTGGAAAAAGTAAAGTTTCCCGTTCACGCGTTTGCATTGATCATCACGATTGCTGTGCGCTTTGTACCTACCTTCGCGATGGAAATGGAAAAAATGATGAAAGCACAAGCGTCCCGTGGTGCAGATTTTGGTACAGGAGAATGGTGGCGGATCATCCAGCGAACAAAAGATATGTTTCCCATCATCATCCCGCTATTTAATGTGGCACTCTCCAGAGCAGAAGATTTGATTTTGGCAATGGAAGCCAGATGCTACACACCAGGTGCTGCACGGACCAGATACACCCAATACAAGGCAGTGGGCAAGGATTACGTCGCGCTGATCGCAAGCATAGTCATTTCTGCCGTCATGCTCGCCATACCTTGGTAAGGAAGACTAGCGGGAACTCGCCCGAATAGGGCATTCCACATAAAACTCGTAAAAGGAGGAGTATGCATGGAAAAAGGCTTGACCGTTCGCAAGATTGTCATTGCAGGCGTTCTGGGCGCGATAGCGATTTTGCTCGGGGTGACACGTCTCGGCTACATTCCGGTTCCGACAGCAGCGGGCAATGCCACTATTATGCACATCCCGGCTGTTATCGGGGGCATAATGGAGGGCTGGGGCGTTGGTATGATCATTGGCCTTATATTTGGAGTCTCTTCTTTCTTAAATGCCACCGTCCCGCTGTTTAAAGATCCCCTTGTCGCCATCCTGCCACGGTTGTTCATCGGTGTGACTGCGTACTTGACCTATGTCGGTTTGAAAAACGTCAATCAGTACTTGGCGATTGGTGCCGCTGGCTTTATTGGGGCGATGACAAACACGATTTTGGTACTGGGCATGGCCGTTATTCGAGGATACATGACGCTTGGTGTAGCGACAACAGTCGCAATCACAAGCGGTTTGCCAGAAGCAATTGTTTCTGTCATTGTTACATTGGCTGTCGTTGCGGCTTGGAAGAAATTGGGCTCAGCGGGCAGACAAAAATCAAAAATTTCAGGAGACTTATAATGACCGGAACGATTGTTGACGTACCCGGCGTTCTCGTCGGGCATGCACAAAACGAAGAAACATTAACGGGATGCAGTGTGATTATGCTGGAAAAGCCGTCTGTCTGCGGCGTGGATGTCCGGGGTTCTGCCCCGGGCACCCGCGAGACAGACCTTTTGGACCCTATCAATCTGGTGAGTGTCGTCCATGCGATTTGCCTCTCAGGTGGCAGTGCATACGGTTTGGATGCTGCAACAGGTGTCATGCAGTATTTGGAGGAACAAGGCATCGGGCTAGATGTTGGCTATGGCGTCGTTCCTATCGTTCCAGCAGCCGTCTTGTTCGACCTGGCTGTAGGCGACTATCGGGTTCGTCCGGATCGTCATATGGGCTATGAGGCAGCGCAGGCAGCGAACCGTGAGACAGTAGCACAAGGAAACGTCGGTGCTGGTACAGGTGCGTCAGTAGGCAAGCTGAATGGATTTGCGAATGCGATGAAGAGCGGGTTGGGCACAGCTTCCGTGATTTTACCCAATGGACTCGTCATAGGCGCAATCGTCGCTGTAAATGCGGTCGGTCATGTCGCAGATCCGCAGTCAGGGACGATCATAGCCGGGCCGAGAGATGAACAGGGAACCATTCGAGATAGCATGGAGATGATGCGCCAGCAAGCCTTTTCTCCGATCCCACCAGGTACGAACACGACGATTGCCGTAGTCGCGAGTAATGCCCGCTTGTCCAAAACAGAAGCAAAAAAAGTAGCGCAAATGGCTCATGACGGGCTTGCCCGTACGATCCGTCCGATTCACACCATGTACGATGGCGATACGATCTTTGCTGTAGCAACAGGCGAAGTAGAGGCGAGTGTAGACCTGGTGGGCGCGTTGTCCGCAGATGTGCTGGCAGAAGCCGTCATCCAAGCGGTTAAGCACGCAGAGGAAGCAGGGGGACTGCCATCTTATCGCAGTTACTTCCAGGAATAGGTGTAACATAATTGGATGCAGAGGAGAGGATTGTCGGATGAATCAGGTGATATCCTTTGTTGACGAGCAGGAAGTTGTGCGCCTAACGCAGGAGCTAGTTAGAATTCCGAGTGTGTTTCGCCCCGATCAGGCAGGAGCGAATGAAGAGCGGGTCGCACTATTTGTCGCCGATTATCTTCGCAATATGGGTTTGCAGGTCTTCTATGAAGAGGTTGTTCCGGGCAGACCGAATGTCATCGCTTTTTACGATTCGGGCAGGCCTGGCAAAACGCTTTTGTTCGAAGCCCATACAGATGTCGTAACAGAAGGGGACCGGGATGCTTGGAGCTACGATCCTTTTGGCGGGACAATATCTGGTGGACGTATCTATGGACGTGGCTCCTGTGACACAAAAGGAAATCTGGCTGCCGCGATATGTGCCGTCAAAGCTATCCAACGATCCAAACAGTCTTTTACAGGAAAAATTCTCCTGTGCATCCCTTGTGATGAGGAGAGCATGATGATCGGGATCAAAGATTTCATCCGTCGCGGCTGGGCCAACAACGTCGATGCGGCGATCATCTGCGAACCGGAAGAAAATCAGCTCTGCATCACGCAAAAAGGAGCTATGCGAGCCATCCTTCGTACGTTTGGCAAAATGGCGCATGGTGCCATGCCACTGACGGGAATCAATCCAAACACAAGGATGGCACGCGCCATAGTTGCATTAGAGGAGCTGGAGCGCAAGGAAATGGCTCGTCTGGGAGAGCACCCGATGTTGGGGTGGCCGAGTATCACTCCGACGATTTTGCAGGCACCGGTCAAAGGAGACGCCCAAATTAACGTCGTGCCGGATCAATGCATGACTACACTTGACATTCGCACGGTACCCGGGCAGGACCACCAGGAGCTGTACAAAGAAATCAGTGCGATATTAGAAGGTTTAAGCAAAGAAGATGACAAGTTCAAAGCCACCTTGGAAGTCATCGAAGAGCGTCCTTGGACGTTGACTGGCATGAAGGAAGAAGTCGTGACCGCTGTCGCGAGCGCCTATCGGGAAATCACGAAAAAAGAACCCGTATATAATGGCGTTCCAGGTGCGACAGATGGAACCTTCCTGCACAAAGCAGGTATTCCAATTTTGACGACAGGCGCAGGCGATCGTCACATCCCTCATCATGCAGATGAGTACGTAACGATTGACCAATTGGTAGAATCCACCCAGCTTTTTGCCTTGTCTGCATTAACGTTTTTGACGCAGTCAGTACGAGCTTGATCGCCTACAAAAGAACTCTGCTTAAGCTAGTGGCAGAGTCTTTTTATTCTCGAAAAAGAAGTTTTCTTAGTAAAAACTTGCAGAATCCATCTAAATTTTTTTACAATAGGCTTGTTACATAAGCGAAAAGGAGGCGCGTGCCCATGAATATGCGCTGGAAATTGGATGTCTTGTATTCCTCGTTTGATGCACCAGAATGGAAACAAGATTGGGAGAAGTTCGTACGGGAAACAGAAGAGATCAAAAGCTGGGCAGCGCAAAACTTGCAATCATCAGAAGATGCAGTAGCGAAGATGGAGACATACATCACGATGATGACCTCCGTTCTGCAAACGCAATTCCGCTTGTACGCCTACGGAGAGCTGACTGCTAGCGTAGATGCCAAGAATGAAGTAGCACTGCTCGCGATTGAAAAAGTACAGAATCAGGCTGTGGAATTGGTTGAACCAGGCGTGCAATTCCAAAAATGGCTAGGAGCGTTGAGTAACCTGGACGAGTTGATTAGCCGATCGGAGCTGTTAGAAACACACCGCTTTATGTTGACAGAAATGTCAGACAAGAGCAAATACATGTTGAGCGAAAAAGAAGAAATCGTCCTGGCAAAAATGAAAAATACAGGGTCAAATGCATGGACAAAGCTCCATGAAATGTTGACTTCCACTTTGCTGGTAGACATTACAATCGATGGGGAGCACAAGCAGCTTCCATTGCCAGTGGTGCGGAACATGGCGAACGAAAAAGATCCGCAGCTTCGCAAAACGGCATACGAGGCGGAGCTTGCCGCTTACAAAAAAATCGTTGAAGCTGCTGCTGCCAGCTTGAATGGAATTAAGGGCGAGGTTATTACCGTAGCGAAGCTCAGAGGCTATGAATCGCCGCTGGATAAGACGTTACAAGACTCCCGCATGGACCGCGAGACGCTCGAAGCGATGCTTCAGGCGATGCGTGAGAGCCTGCCATCCTTCCATCAATACTTCCGTACAAAGGCGAGGCTGCTCGGTCATGAGAGTGCTCAGTTGCCGTTTTATGATTTGTTTGCGCCAGTGGGCGAGGCAGACATGCGGTTCTCGTATGAGGAATCCCGCGACTTCATCGTGAAGCACTTTGGTAGTTTTAGCGAAAAACTCGCCAACTATGCAGCACGAGCTTATGACAATCAGTGGATTGATGCTGAGATTCGTGAAGGCAAGCGTGGAGGGGCATTCTGCTACAACCTGCACATCGTAGGGGAGAGCAGAATTATGTCCAACTACACAGGCAGCTACAGCGATGTGAGTACAATGGCACATGAATTGGGACATGGCTATCACGGTGAATGTCTCGTAAACGAAGCATTCTTGAATAGCGAATACCCGATGCCAATCGCCGAAACCGCGTCCATTTTGTGCGAAACCATCATTGCCAATGCAGCGCTTGAACAGGCGACCTCCGAGGAAGCATTTGCGATTTTGGAACATGATATTAGTGGTGCAAGTCAGGTGATCGTCGATATTTATAGCCGTTACTTGTTCGAGACGGCTGTATTTGAGCGCAGAACAGAAGGTGCCTTGTCTGTTTCCACATTGAACGAACTAATGCTGCAAGCGCAAAAGGACGCTTACGGGGATGGTTTGGACCCGGCAGCCCTACACCCGTACATGTGGGTATGCAAACCGCACTATTATAGCGCGGATTACAATTTCTACAACTTCCCGTATGCTTTTGGGCTTCTGTTCGCAAAAGGCTTGTACGCAGAGTATCTCAAGCGCGGGGAAGCTTTTGTTGAGCAGTACGACAAGCTCTTGTCTGTAACAGGCAAAATGAGTGTTGCAGATGTAGCAGCTATTATGGATGTTGATGTACGCTCAGTCGATTTCTGGCGGAATTCACTCTCTTTGGTTGCAAAAGATATCGACAAGTTCGTTGAGCTCGCGTCTGCACGACTGAACTAATATAAAAAGAACGTCCGCTATGTCATTAGCGGACGTTTTTTATTCATGATGCAAAGCGTTTTTGTGCGCATAGGGAACAGAGGGGAAGGAGAAAGTAAGAAAAAACAGATGAGGTGATTACGTGGTAAACGGATTGCAGTTACTCGACCTATTACGGGAAACGGAGAACAAGATGCTGCATTTACATAGAGCCATAGACAGAGTAAGCAGCGAGCCGGATTTCAAGGAGTCTGTCAGTGTTCTTACTGTAGTCGTTCGTGATTATCAGCTTCAGCTCGACAAAATGAAGCAAGCGTTGGGCAAAATCGAAATCGGAGGGCAACAACAGCAGCAACAGCAGGCCCATAATACCGAAATACATTAAGCACAAAGAAAGACAAACAGCCCTCGAACTGCTGTAAAGGCAGATAGGGCTGTTTGTTTGCTTTTATGTGTAGGAAAGCTTACTGGAAATTAGCGTAACGCTTCACTCCGTAAAACGGGTAGAGCTTATGCATGTATTCTACTTTGCCATAGCGAACATCTTCGCCATTCGCATGCACGATTGCTCCATTACCCAGATAGATCGCTACGTGGGACACGCGTCCTTTACCAAGCGCATCGTAGAACAAGAGGTCACCAGGTTGTGCTTGATCCAGTGATACTTCTTGACCGCCACGGAATTGATCTTCAGAAGTGCGCGGAAGTGTAACCCCAAGCTGCTCAAAAACGTATGAAGTAAAGCCACTACAATCAAAGCCATTCGGAGTAGTTCCGCCTAAGACGTAAGGTGTATTGAGCAATGGTTCAAAAATTTCCTTCATCCGACCCAGATCTTCTTCATTTATCTCGGCAGGCAGCGAAACGGTAGAAGTGAGGTTTGGACTTAGGAACTCTGTAGCAACGTATGCTTCACGATCTTCGAATTCGATTTTCGTCCATTCACTACCCGTTTCTACGACTTCTACAATGGAACCGAATCTTAGCTTGCCTAATACTTTTGCGTCAGTCGAAGGCTTTTTACGCACATTCAGTACATCACCAGTGACGCGGGCTTTTTCCCCAGCGGTTAGTTCTTTCGACTCACTGGTAGCGTTGTCATTCTGATCGACAGCTACATCGGAAGGAAGGTCAGGCTCAATGGAGCCAGAAGTGCTTGCACCATGAATAGACAAAGTTTGTCCAATTGACAATCTATCATCGTTCAGTTGGTTCCATTGAATGATTTGATCCACGGTTACTTGATGCTCGCGAGCGATCTTGCTCAGCGTATCACCTGCTGATACCACATATGCCGATGAGGATGCATGGGCAGCAGTAGGCAGCAGAGTGAAGAGCGCGAGGAAGGTGAGTAGCCTTGAAGTCTTTTTCATGTCATCGTCTCCACCAATCTACTAAAATCTGCATATCTAGCTAAAATTCTAGCGGATTTTGCTTGGTAAATCTATGAAAAAAATAATCTTTATTTTATTTTTTAAAAACTATTGCATCAAGAGATAGGAATGTGCTATATTACAGAAGTCGCCGCAAGCTGGAGACAAAACTACATGGAGCTGTGGTGAAGTTGGAGTTCACGCCGGTCTGTCACACCGGAGGTCGCGGGTTCGAGTCCCGTCAGCTCCGCCATTCTTTTACTAGAATGTGCGAATTACATAGTTTCTCGTAATGTGCCGGTATAGCTCAATTGGTAGAGCACCTGACTTGTAATCAGGGGGTTGTGGGTTCAAGTCCTATTGCCGGCACCATTTTTATGCGGTCGTGGCGGAATTGGCAGACGCGCTAGATTCAGGTTCTAGTGGTGGCAACACCGTGGAGGTTCAAGTCCTCTCGACCGCACCATATGGTAAACAACAGGTTCGTAAATTGGCTGATGAAGCTAATTACGAGCCTTTTTATTTTTTCTTGAATGTTGAATCCTCCTCCATTTTCCATTACAATCACAATGTGATAATGAATCTCATTTTCAATGTTGTTTTTGATGTTTCATAAACAAACATGAGAGACGGTGGAGGGGTAGTTGTGGCAAAACAGTTGGAGCTGTTTGATGTAACCATTATTGGCGGTGGCCCTGCGGGTATGTACGCTGCCTTTTATAGCGGAATGCGCGATATGAAGACGAAACTCATTGAAGCGAAAGAAGAGCTCGGTGGACGAATGTTGATCTATCCAGAAAAGATGATCTGGGATGTGGGCGGTGTACCCCCACAACTATGTGAAAAGCTGGTTGCCAATCTGGTGGAGCAAGCAAAGACATTTGATCCCACCATCGTGCTAGGCGAGGCGATTATTGGACTGGAGCCACAAGAAGATGGCACGTACATACTCGTTGCAAAATCGGGGAGACGACATTGGACTCGCACGATCATATTGGCTTTGGGCCGAGGCATTTTGAAAATGGCAAAGCTGGAGATCGAAGGAGCCGAGCGCTACGAGGTGACAAATCTTCATTATACGGTGCAGGAATTGGAGCCATTCCGTGGGAAGCACGTCCTCATCTCAGGGGGCGGGGACTCCGCGGTCGATTGGGCAAACGAACTGGTGCAAATCGCAGCGTCCGTAACTGTCGTGCATCGCCGTGATGTATTTGGTGGACATGAGCGGAATGTAAAGCGCATGAAAGAGTCATCTGCGATCGTTCGCACTCCATATGCGGTCACGCAATTGCAAAGCTCAGACAAAGAAACGATCGATAAAGTGACGATACGTCATTTGGAGACAGACGAGACGGAGCAAATCGATGTAGACGCCATCATCGTCAATCACGGATTGAAGGCCGATTTCACCGGGATTAAAGAGTGGGGCTTGGACATGGATGAGTGGAACGTGTTTGTCAGTCCTCGCCTGGCAACGAATCTGCCAGGTATTTTTGCGGCGGGAGATTTTGCGAGCTTCGACAGTAAGATTACGTTGATCGCGGGAGCATTCACAGATGCTGCTGTGGCTGTAAACAGTGCCAAATTGCACATAGACCCGGTAGCAGATCGGATGGCCTATGTTTCTTCCCATAACCAGCGCTTTAAGGAAAAGAACAAAGCCCTTGGGGTTATGGATGAGGACGACGAGTAGAACTGCTGTAGGCCAAAAAGCCCAACATTTGCAGGTTGATTGTCGCTTTCCCCATACGTTACATTGTTAGTGGCAAGGTGTAATAACAATGACAGGCTATATATAAATCGATCAACAAATGTGGGAGAGGAAGTAGAAATGAAGAAAGTTCGGCATTGGCCGATCACGATAGCGACAGTGGCACTTGTGTTCTCACTAGGTATGAACTACGCGCCTGAGCATGCAATGGCGTTACAAGTAGACCCGTTATCTCCTGCTATCGACTTGCAGGGAAAGTTACAGGAAAAGTATGTGGAGAAGATGGACCTCAAGGAAGAGGAGGTTCTCGGGTTTTATTACTCTTCGATGAAAAACAGCACAGATGCGCGTAAACATAACATCAAGCAAGCATTGAGCAAGATTCATAATGAAAAAATCAAGCCGCAACAGGTGTTTTCTTTCAATGAAATAGTGGGAAATTCGAATTTGTCTGAGGATGGTTGGCAAAAGGCCGGCGTTATTCAGAATGGCCAGCTCGCCGATGACTATGGAGGCGGGATTTGTCAGGTTTCCAGCACGCTTTACAATGCCGCTGCTGAAGCGGGGATGATCATGGTGGAACGGCATAACCACAGCAAATCAGTGGGATACGTACCTCTGGGTCAAGATGCTACAGTAGCCTATGGTTATAAGGATTTTAAATTCACCAACCTGTATGATTTCCCTGTGAAAATTAAAGCAAAATCATACGATGACGAACTTGTTGTGATTGCGATCATACGTGCGTAGCTTAGCAGGAATAAAGGGGGCATCCTATGGATGAACCCCGTTTTTTTCGGCATTTCGTCAGGAAAAAAATGGATGGCTATTTCGTTTTGAGTCATGCATTCCTGACCATACTGTATGTAGAGGGAGGTGCCGTGATGTTCGTTCAGGTGACAGGTGATTCAAACAATCAAGAAGTTCTCGTCATGGGAGAACGGTTAGATCGCCAGCAGGATGGTTACTATCTTTTGCCTGGGAGACTCGTCCACGCATTGAAGCCACAGGATTTGCCGGTAGGAATCCCATTCAAGCTCTCAGGTGCGCTGCCCTCTGGCTACGGCTTTTATCGGGAGGACTCTGTTATTTTTCGCCGGACGAATGATACTCCCTCCCTGTGGATTGATGTTACTTCTACATATATGGTTGCTGAATGGGATGGTTTGTTCTCGGTAGAAGCGACGGTTGAAGCCAGAAAGCATGTTGTGGAACAACAGCAGCAGTTTGCGTTTGTTCTCTCCGAAGCGACAGAGCAGCAAGTGATTTTCCATTACGAATTTTCCTGGAGCTCTGAGCAAGAGATGGACCTGGAGAGTGCATTGGAATCTATTTGTGATACTGTGATTGAAGTAGAAGCACGAGGAAATGCCCGTCTTTGGCCAGGCTATCGAAACTGTGTGGAAGAGGACGAACAAGACAAGCTGTAATACGCCGTGCAGCCATGATATAGTGAAAAAAGAGACAGCCACCAAAGGAGAGGACAAAATGGAGTCAGTCAAAAATATTTACTGTATCGGGCGTAACTATCGATTGCATGCAGCGGAGTTGGGGAACGATGTGCCAACCAAGCCAATGATCTTTGATAAGCCAACACATGCGCTTGCAATGGCAAATGGCGAGGCGATTGAGCTTCCGGCATCTCGTGGAGAGCTCCATTATGAGGCGGAGCTTGTGATTCACATCGCGAGACCATATGAGGCTGGGGTTACACTTGACGAAATGATTGACAAAATAGCACTCGGAATCGACTTTACTTTGCGGGATGTTCAGAGCGAGCTGAAGAAAGCAGGGCATCCATGGTTGTTGGCAAAAGGGTTTAAAAATTCAGCAATTTTGACGCCGTTTCATCCTTTCCCTGGTATCCATGAGCTGCACCAAACGGATTTCTCCTTGCTGAAAAACGGAGAGCAAGTGCAACGCGGCAATCTGCGTGATGTGATTTTTGATTTGCAAACCATTATGGCCTATATTTCCGAAAATCTAGGTCTGGATCAAGGGGATATCATTTACACGGGTACGCCAGCGGGGGTAGGCCCAGTTACGGATGGAGATGTCCTGACTCTCAAGTGGGGAGAAGAGACCTGGGGACAGTTTACGGCGAACATGAAATAGGTACAAATGGAGAACCATCTTCTGACAGAAACATGCAGAAGATGGTTTTTGTTTGGAGTTCGAGCCAGCAATATAGCGGGTTTTTGCGAAGAAAATCATCTTTGATACCGTTTTGTAACTTTTATGGTTCCATGGAACTAAGAAGTAGCAACCGCCTACATTACACCTTGTTTTCTGACTAGTCCCATGCTACCAATTCCATCATTGGAAAATTTTACGGTCTTATCCTCCTGTTTCCTCCTGCGCTATTCTGTCCATGTACCCAAGACGGGTGCCACAACATGACATGGAGGAAAAGAAAGTGACGAAACGAGATTGGGTAATGAAGTCAACAGTAGCAGTCATGCTGAGTACGTCCCTGTTAATGGGTGGTCAAGCTGGAGTAGTGGCCGCTAAGACACAAGATTCAAAACAGTCAGAGGTTGCAAATATTGCTACTTCTTTGATCGGGAAGGATTACGAGTACAAAGCAAAGGGACCGAAGCAATTCGGATCAGCGGAGCTGGCTACGTATGCTTACAAACAAGTAGGGATTTCCATCGGGAGCACAATCTCTAGCCTGTACAAGACTGGGACGAAAGTATCCGAAAAAAGCGTGGTGCCAGGAGATTTGGTGTTCTTCGCTTCTAGCGGAAGCGGCAGCCCAACCTTTATGGGAATATACATAGGCAGTGATCAATTCGTTTATTCTTCGAAAGGGGAAGACGAGGTAGTTGTAAAAAAATATTCGGAGTACAGCAACAAATTTGTAGGGGCTCGTCGTGTTATTGATAGCAATTCCTCAGAGAATACGCCTAGCAAGCCAGAAAAGCCGGTAAGCAATATTGCCGACCAAGTCATTAAAAATGGCGAAAAGTATATGGGCACAAAATACAAATACGGGTCTAGCAGCAGTACGACTAAAACATTCGATTGCTCTTCCTTTACACAACGCGTCTTTAAAGAAGCGGGCATTACATTGCCGCGCGATTCCCGCCAGCAATCTACTGTGGGGAAATCTGTTTCCAAGAGCAATCTGCAAAAAGGTGATCTGATCTTCATGAAGGCATCGGTAACCAGTTCTTCTGATCGGATTACACACGTAGCTATTTATGCAGGGGATGGGAAAATCCTGCACACGTACGGTAGTCCTGGTGTGACTTATTCCAAGTACGATGGTACGAATTGGGAAAAGCGCACAGTTAAAATCAAGCGCGTCATTTAAGCATCAAATCCATTTCAGCTCTCGTGCATTCGCATGGGAGCTCTTGTAATATATATGACGTTTGTTCGTACAGATCGTTTCGCGTCAATTTCTGCCAATGGGAATCATACCGTTTTCCGTTCGCTGAAAATGAACATCGAGAAATGTGTTGTAATATTTTGAATTATACATATAATAAAAACTGAGAGGTGATTCAGGTGTCAGAAAATAGTCTGCCTACCCCTGTTTTAACCAAAAAAGGACAGGAGACCCGCAAAAAAATACTGGATGCCGCAGAGCATGTGTTTGGTGAGCTGGGCTATTATGATGCGTCTATCGTCTTGATCACACAGCATGCACAGGTGTCCCAAGGAACGTTTTACAATTATTTTGAGTCGAAGAAAGCGATTTATGATGAATTGATCAGGCAGCTGAGCAGAGAGCTTCGTTCAACGATCAAAGAAGCGATCATGGGTGCGACCACACAAGAAGAGAATTTGCGCCTGGGATTTCTGGCCTTTTTTCGTTGGATTAAACATCATCGCAACATGTACAGCATTATTCAACAGGCTGCCCTCGTCGATCAGGAGCTGTATCGCTGGTATTACGCCAAATTGGCAGCGGGGTACGTACGAAGTCTGAAAAACGCTATGAACGAAGGTGCGTTTCGGGAGATGGATCATGAGACGCTGGCTTATTGTCTCATGTCGATCGGACAATTCATCGGGATGCGTTGGGTTTACTGGGAAAATGAAGACGTACCGGAAGAGGTGTTAGAAACAGCCATGTCGATGATTATGAAAGGGATTGCTGCCAAGCCGTAACCGATCCATTTTATAGGCAAAGGAGTAGAGTTCATGCACGGAATTGCTTATTGGATTGAAAAGCGAGCCCGAATCACTCCGACGCGGATCGCAGTGATTGCCAACGATCAATCACTTACGTATCAGCAAATGAATGAGCAGATCCAACGTCTTGCCAACTATTTACGGCATGAGCTACAGGTCAAAAAGGGAGACAGGATCGGCATTTTGTCCCAGAACAGTTTGGAGTATGTGCTCTTGCTGTTTGCCATCGCCAAACTCGGTGCGATTGCCGTCCCCTTTAATATCCGCTTGACCCCTGCCGAATTAGACTATCAGTTTGAGGATAGTGGTATCCGTGTGTTATGTGCCCAGCCGGAATTCGCTGCCACGATTGAGCTGATCAAGGCGAAGGCCAGTATTGCGCACATGATATGGCTGGAACCGGGAGAGCTCCCTTGTAACCAGGATGACCCGAGTGAGTCATCCCAGCACAGTAGGACCGAGGCAGATGACGGCAGTGGAGATGATCCATACATCATTTGCTATACATCAGGAACGACAGGAAAGCCAAAGGGAGCAGTGCTCACCCAAGAAAATATGTTTTGGAACGCCGTACACAATGTAGCCGCGCTTGATCTCACCTCAGAAGACTGCTCGATTGTCTTATTGCCACTCTTTCATATCGGGGGAATCGGACTGTTTGCCTTCCCAACATGGCTTGCTGGCGGTCGCGTTGTTATCGCCGGGAAGTTCGACCCTGATAGAGCAATTCAATTAATGGAAACACACCGAGTCACCATCGTGATGGGTGTGCCCGCCATTCATGAAGCCATTCGTCAAAGTCCCTTATTTGCTACCACATCATTCGATTCCGTCCGTTGGTTTTACAACGGCGGCGCTCCATGCCCCATGGAACTCATCCAGCATTTTCAGGAGCGAGGCCTCCCTTTTGGACAAGGATACGGCCTAACAGAAACATCCCCCACCGTGTTTATGATTGCGAAGGAAGATGCAAAAAGAAAAGCCGGCTCAATCGGCAAGCCCGTTATGTTTTGTGAAGTCCGCCTGATCTCGGATGACGGAAAAGACGTGGGTCAGGGCGAAATCGGAGAACTGCTCGTCAAAGGTCCGAATGTGATGAAGGAGTACTGGAACAGACCAGAAGAAACAGCCAAGACCATCCGGGATGGCTGGCTGTACACAGGGGATTTGGCGCGTTTTGATGAAGAAGGGTTCGCCTATATCGTAGGCAGGCGCAAAGATATGATTATCTCAGGCGGGGAGAACATTTATCCGTTGGAGCTGGAGCAGGTCATCGGTGAGCTGGATGGCGTTCAGGAAGCCGCAGTCGTCGGTATACCCGATGAAAAATGGGGAGAGGTCGCGAAGGCGTTTATTGTGCCCAAATCAGGTGCAGTCATCACGGAAGCACACATCAAAGTACACTGTGAGCAAAGACTGGCGAAGTATAAAATCCCGAAGTCATTCGTGTTTTTAACCGAGCTGCCACGCAATGCAACAGGGAAAATCGTCAAGCAAGCATTGACCAGATTGAAGAGCGATTCCATTACGCAATGAGGTGATTCACATGGCGAGATTTGCAATAGGGGAACAAGCATCTTTTAGTAGAACGATTACGGAAACAGATATCGTCCTATTTGCGGGAATGAGTGGGGATTACAATCCGGTGCACATCGACCAACAGTACGCAAAAGACACGCGGTTTGGCCAGCGTATCTCACATGGACTGTTGACGGCGAGCATGTTGTCCAGATTGCTCGGGATGCAGTTGCCTGGCATCGGTTCCATTTACAAGGAGCAAACCATTCAGTTTACGGCTCCGGTATTGATTGGAGACACGATCACTGCGACCGCCACCGTGTTGGAATATCAGGAAGAGCGGGGGATAATCCGCTTGCTTACGGAATGTGCGAATCAACATGGAAAAGTAGTTCTGACTGGAACAGCGACGATGCTCGTACCGAGGGAAGGAGCGAAAGTATGAATCATTTTGATGCAAATACGATTCACGAGCAGACCATCGGAGTGGAAGCGACGTCCGTATTTTTTCCAGAGGGAGTAGAAACAGCCGAGCGATTGGCTGAAAAGACAGGAATCCCCATAAGAGTCATTATCGAAAAATTCGGTCTTTATCAAAAGCATGTCGCAGATGATACCCTTCATGCATCAGACCTCGCTGTGCTCGCTGCCCAACAGCTAACCGAATCGGTGATTGATCCATCTGAGATTGACGTGATTATTTACTTCGGCAGTCCGCACAAAGATTACTATGTATGGTCCAGCGCACCGAAGATTACATACGAACTTAAAGCAACAAACGCATACGGTTTCGAGATGATGAACGTCAGCTCGTGCTTTCCAATCGCCTTGAAGGTTGCCAAAGATATGCTGACGGCAGATGCATCCATTGAAAACATCTTGCTGGTTGCTGGCTGTAAGGAATCACAAATCGTCGATTACGACAATCCTCGCTCACGCTTCATGTTTAATTTTGCAGATGGGGGGACAGCGGCTCTCGTAAAGCGAGGTGCGACAAAGAGCAAAATTCTCCACAGCTGTGTCATTACCGATGGTTCTTTTCACGATGATATAAGGGTTCCCGCAGGCGGCTCGAGGCACCAACCTAGTCATGAAACGGTGGAAAACAGACTCCACTACATCGATGTGCCGAATCCGGTCGATATGAAAGAACGACTTGATCCCATCTCGATACCGAATTTTGTTCATGTAGTAGAGCAGGCATTGGCAAAAAGCAACCGTTCCTTGCAGGATTTGAAGCTGCTGCTTCCTTTGCACACAAAGCGTTCGATGTTCTTGGAGCTGTTGGAACGTTTGCAACTTCGCGAGGAGCAGGCTGTCTATCTCGATCATTACGGGCATTTGTCTGCACTCGATCCGTGTATTGGACTACATGTCGCACAGCAAGAGGGACGTCTGGCTCCAGGGGATATTGTCGTAGCTGTCAGTGCTGGAACTGGCTATACGTGGGCTGCAACGGTACTGGAATGGTTAGCCGAATCGCAATGAACAGTTTGACTCTTGAGGAGGAACGGACGTGAAAAGAAGAGGATGGAAAATGTTGCTCCCGCTAGCGATGTCAGTCGTGCTTGTTGTTGGTTGCAGTCAAAATGAAAGCGCTTCATCTGGTAGTAATACGATCAAGGTAGGTGTACTCGCTTCCCTTACGGGGCCATTGGAGAGCTACGGCAAGCAGACGGCAAGAGGTTTTGAGCTCGGACTCGATTATGCAACTGAGGGCAAGCGAGAGATCGCTGGTAAAAAGATCGAGTTTGTCGTGGAAGATACGGAGACGAAGCCGGATGTTGCCGTCCAAAAAGCGACGAAGCTTTTGGAGACGGACAAGGTAGATTTTCTCGTAGGCTCCTCGAGCTCAGGCGATACGCTAGCTGTCCTTCCCCTGGCAGAGGAGTACAAAAAAATCATGGTTGTAGAACCGGCTGTAGCAGATAGTATCACCGGGAAAAACTGGAACAAGTACATTTTCCGCACAGGTCGAAATTCTTCGCAGGACGCAGTTGCTGGTGCTGCGGCGATTGCTTCCAAAGGAACGAAGATCGCGACGATGGCCCAAGACAGCGCCTACGGTCGAGAAGGGATCGAAGCCTTTAAGACCGCGGCTGAAAAATTAGGGGCTGTCATCATCGAAGAGCAATACGTGGACACGAACACGACTGATTTTACAGCCAACATCCAAAAAATCATCAGCGCCAAACCCGAATATGTGTTCATCACGTGGGCAGGTTCGAACTCCCCGTGGAAACAGCTTCAAGATATGCAGGTTCAGCAAAAAGGCATCAAGGTATCTACGGGAGCACCTGATATCGCTGCCTTGAAAACGATGGAGGCTATGATCGGAATGGAAGGTTTCTCGGTGTATTACCATTCGCTCCCGAAAACGAAAATGAACGATTGGCTCATCGATGAGCACAAGAAGCGTTTTCATGGCGAGATTCCAGATTTATTTACGGCAGGTGGGATGACAGCAGCCGTAGCGATTGTGGAAGCACTGAAAAAGACCAACGCTGATACAGATTCGGAAAAGCTGATTGCTACGATGGAAGGCATGACCTTTGATACGCCGAAGGGCCAGATGCAGTTCCGGGCGGAGGACCATCAGGCACTGCAAACGTTGTACGCGATCAAACTGGAGAAAAAAGACGGAGTCGATCATCCTGTGCCTGTACTCGTCCGGGAGATGACGATTGAAGAGACAGCACCACCTGTCAGGAACCAGAAGTAGAGGAGGTGTGTGATGAGTTACTTGTTGGAAACGGTTGACCTCAGCGTAGCATTCGGGGAGCAAACAGTCATAAACAAGGTATCGCTACGAATACCGAAGCAGCGATTTACGTCGATCATCGGACCAAATGGAGCAGGAAAGACGACATTGTTTAACTTGTTAAGCGGACAGCTTACTCCATCGCAAGGAACGATCAAGTACAAGGGGCAAGAAATTACACACTTGCCCCCAGCAGCACGAACGAGATTGGGTATTGGCCGTTCGTTTCAATTGACAAACCTATTTCCCAAGCTAACGGTGCGGGAAAATATTCGATTAGCAGTGCAAGCCGCACAGGGCGTTCGGTTTCGTTTATGGATTTCCCAAGGAGATCAGATGCGACAGACTGAGGAAGTCGAGCGATTGCTGCATCTGGTATTGCTGGAAAAAAAGGCGGATGTGCAGGCAAGCTTACTGGCTCATGGGGAGAAACGAAAGCTGGAGCTAGCCATGCTTCTTGGACTGCGTCCAGATGTTCTCTTACTCGACGAACCGACGGCGGGGATTTCGTTGGAAGAAGTCCCCGCTGTATTGAAGGTGATCGAATCGATTAAGGAAAGCCATTCTTGTACGATCATCCTAATTGAACACAAGATGGACATGGTCAAATCACTCTCCGATCACATGGTCGTTCTGTTTCATGGAGAGCTATTGGCTGAGGGGACACCGACTGACATGATGCGAAATGAACAGGTGCAGTCAGCCTACTTGGGAGGGTTGTATAAGCATGATGCTGCAACTTGATCAGATCGAAACGTACCTCGACCAGTTTCACATCTTGCAGGGTGTCTCGCTATCCGTGCAAGCGGGCAGTATTACCGTTTTGTTTGGTCGAAACGGAGCGGGTAAAACAACGACGCTTCGTTCCATCATGGGGCTTGCCCCGATACGTCATGGCCAAATCCGCTATCTAGGAGAAGAAATCGGACATCTGCCGACCTATTCCATTGCGCGTAAGGGGATTGGCTATGTGCCCGAGAATCAAGGAATTTTTCATGATTTTACGGTAGAAGAGACGTTCCGGCTCGTCATGCAAAAGAATGACGACGAACAAAAAGAAAAGCTCGCGTGGATGCTGGATCTATTCCCTGATCTGCGTCACTACTGGAAAAAGAAAAGTGGGCACTTAAGCGGTGGTCAAAAGCAAATGCTGGCGATTGCACGAGCTTATGTGAACAGCAACGGACTCTTGTTAATTGACGAGCCGAGCAAGGGACTGGCGCCCATCATGGTGGAAAAGCTCATGTTCCACATCGATTCGATGAAGCAGAAAACGACCGTACTTTTAGTTGAGCAAAACTTTATGATGGCGAGCATGATCGGCGAGCAGTACTACTTGATGGATGAAGGGAAAATTGTCCGCGGTGGCGCGATGCAGGAGTTGAAGGATGATGCAGATACACGACAAAAGTATTTGGGCATTGCCTGAGCGTATAACAGGGAGGGGGAGGATGAAATGGATGTCGCGACTAATTTGCTTGTAAATGGACTGGCGACAGGCACACTCATTTTCTTGCTCGCTTCCGGGCTCACGTTGATCTTTGGCTTAATGAGTGTATTGAACTTTGCTCACGGTGGTTTGTTTGCCTGGGGAGCTTTTGCTGGTGTATGGCTTTTCGGATTGACGGATAGCTTTCTTCTGGCCATCGTAGGGGCTGTAGCCATTGGTATGCTGCTTGGCTTCGTGTTAGAGCGCGTGCTGATCCGTCCCGTGTACGGTGATCACATTCAGCAACTGCTCGTGACATTGGGCGGGATGCTCGTAATAAGTGAACTGCTCAAGGTATTTTGGAGCCCCAATCCCATTCGGGCGGTATTACCAGATTATTTGCAAGGGAGCATCGAGCTTGGCGACATCATATTGATCACATATCGCTTGTTCGTCATCGCAGTGGGAATAGTTGTGTACGTCGGGTTGCACCTGTTATTGACGCGAACCAGACTAGGCTTGATCGTCAGAGCGGGTGTCATCGATAAGGAAATGGTGCAGGCACTCGGCATCAATATTAAACGAGTGTTTACTTTCGTCTTTTTGCTGGGGGCAGGCATGGCCGCGCTCGGAGGAAGTCTGCTGGCCCCGTATTCGGGGGTTATTTTTGCGGAAATGGGTATGCAGTATGCGATTCTGGCATTCATCGTCGTCATTGTCGGAGGGATGGGAAGCGTTCAAGGCTCTATGATTGCGGCGCTTTTAGTAGGGGTGCTTGGCTCGTTTATGGCTTACTTCGTTCCAGAGCTTTCACTGGCAGTGAATATGCTGCTGATGCTGGCAGTGCTGCTTATCAAACCATCCGGCCTGTTTGGAGCGAAGGGGTGATCATGCGTTGACTACGTCCGGATTGTTGAACCATCGATTTATTGTTTTTGTCTTTCTATCCTTGGCGGTTTTGCCGATTCTTTCTGACTCGCGAAGCATGTACATCTTGTTCACCCAAATCTTTATCTTTGCGATTTTTGCGATGAGCTTTGATTTGTTGCTTGGCTATACGGGGATCGTCTCATTCGGACACTGTATGTTTTTCGGAATAGGTGCGTACTCCGTGTCTTTATTCCTGAAAAATTTTGAGGCGACGATCAGTTATTTCTTGCTTGGCGTACTCGTTGCTATCGTGCTCTCCGGTATTCTCAGCTATGTGATCGGGATGCTGTCCTTGCGATTGAAAAGTCATTTTTATGCGATGCTGACCTTGGCGATTTCCCAACTGCTATTCGTGTTGGCAGAAAAATGGCGCTCGCTGACGATGGGTGGCGATGGCTTCACCTTCCCGGTGCCTGAGCTGTTTCGTGATCGTTTGTCCTTTTACTATGTATGCCTAATGCTAATGGTCATGCTGTTCGTCATCTTGCGGGCGTTTACGCGCTCTCCACTCGGAAAGGTACTGAAAGCCATCGGTCAAAATGAACAACGCGCGGAAGCATTAGGCTATCAAATTCTTCATTATAAGGTAATCGTCAGCATTGTCGCTGGAGTGGTTGCTGCAATTAGTGGAGGCTTGTACGCGGTCATGCTGCGATTCGTAAACACCCAGGTATTTTCGATTGAAACGACGCTGGATGCGCTCTTAATGAGCATGATCGGTGGGCTGGGAACGCTATTTGGCTCTATTTTGGGGTCGGGGATCGTGGAGCTGGCGCATCACGGGCTGACTGAGTTGGCGAAGCTTCACCCCATATTCGAGAGATGGGTCATCTTCCTTGGCTTGCTCTATATTTTGGTCGTGCTCTGCTTTCCGAGCGGAATTGTCGGCAGCTTTCAAGAGTGGAGGGAAAAAAGAAAACAGCGTTCTGGGCAGGCTGCAACGATCACGGAGCAAGTAGAGTGACAGGAATAAAGAAGGGAGGTCAACCCCATGCAAAAGGTTGGCCTTTTTTTGTCCCATTTTTGTCGAAAGAAAAAGGTAAGAATTATAGTTATGTCGAATTATTATTCATCACTCTTAGAAAAGGTGGAGATGTGCCTATGGAACTAAACATGCCAGTGAACTATAACTTCGCTGCCCAGGTGGACGAATGGGCGAAAAAACATCCGGAGAGACGAGCGGTTTGGGAGCTAGATGAACAAGGTCAAGAAAGTATCCTTACGTACGAATATTTGCGCCAATATTCAAACAAAATCGCAAATGGTCTAGGTTCCATTGGAATTGAGCATGGGGATCGGGTACTCGTCCTGGTTTCCCGAGGAACATTGGCTTATGGTCTCTATTTGGCACTGCTGAAGCTGGGGGCAGTGATTTTGCCAGGGTCAGAGATGCTGCGTTCCAAAGATATCGAGTACCGGATCAATCATGCAAAAGTCAAGGCTGTGATCAGCTTCGCGGGAGCAATGAGTGAGGTTGATCTGACGAGAGGTAACTGTTCTACACTGCAACACTACATCACGACTGGCGAAGAGAAAGAAGGGTGGATTTCGCTTGAGGGGTTGCTCCAGGGGCAGGACACAGAATTTGAGGTAGTAAACACGAAGTCGGATGAGCTGGCCTTCCTGTCTTATACATCAGGGACGACTGGGGGACCAAAAGGGGTTATGCACGTTCACGGTTGGCCGTTTGCGCATTTGGCTGTGGCCGCTACGCAGTGGCTGGACGTTCGTGAAGGTGACGTCGTTTGGGCAACGGCTGGGCCTGGTTGGGCCAAGTGGATCTGGAGCCCGTTTGTCTCTACGTTAGGGCTGGGAGCGACTGCGTTTGTCTATAAAGGAAAGTTTTCTGCGGAAAATTATTTGACAATTCTGCAAAAGTATCCGGTTTCTGTCTTGTGTGCGACGCCAACCGAGTATAGAATCATGGCAAAAGTAACGGATTTGGAACAATACAAGCTGTCCGCTTTGCGCTCCGCATGTTCCGCCGGTGAACCGCTCAATCGGGAAGTGATCGACACATTCCGCCGCGTATTCCATTTGACCGTGCGAGACGGATACGGACAGACAGAGAATACTTTGCTGGTGGGTACCTTTGTCGGCATGGAGCCGAGGCCAGGTTCGATGGGCAAGCCATCGCCAGTTGTAAGGATCGCTATTATTGACGAAGAAGGAGCCGAGCTGCCGGTAGGTAAAGTGGGCGATATTGCCATTGATCGCCATATGGTAGCGCTGTTCAAAGGCTATCTGGATGATCCCCAGCGAACAGCCAGAGCGTTTCGCGGCGACTGGTACGTGACGGGTGACCAAGGTCGCATGGACGAAGATGGCTACATCTGGTTCGAAGGACGTTCAGACGACATTATCATCTCAGGTGGATATACAATTGGTCCGTTTGAAGTCGAGGATGCGTTGGTGAAGCACGCGGCAGTAGCGGAATGTGCGGCGGTTGCTAGTCCAGATCCAGAGCGTGGTCATGTGGTAAAAGCCTTTGTCATCCTGAAAAAAGGGAATGAGCCATCCGAAGCGTTGATCGGGGAATTGCAAAACCATGTGAAGCAATTAACAGCTCCGTATAAATACCCGCGCAAAATCGAATTTGTACAGGAACTGCCGAAGACGACCTCCGGTAAAATCAGACGGATCGAGCTGCGACAGCAGGAGGCACAGCAAGATCAGCATTCGTAATGGTTTGTCTTACGAAATTGTAAGATTGCTGTAAGTGGATTCGATGGGACGAAATGCGCGCATCCCCTACAATGTGAGTAGAAGCAAGGCAAGGGGGAATGCAGCATGAACCACCTTCCAATCCCATTAGGAAGAAACACCGACTTGTATGAAGCGGCAAGCATGCCCAAGAGCATCAAGAATCTCGGTGTTCGTTGGAAAAAACGACTGCGTATCAGTTTTCTCGTGATCATGATGGTAGCCATCCTGGCACCGATCGTGCTCGCGTGGACAGGGAATATATGGATAGATGAAAAAAAGCTGGCTGCTGTACAGCAATCCAATAGCTATGTAAAGCTGGACGAAATGCCCGACCATGTGTGGAAGGCGTTCGTTGCGATAGAGGATCACCGGTTTATGCAGCATCCAGGGGTTGACCCGATTGGATTGAGCCGGGCAATCTGGGTGGATATCAAGGAAGGTGCCTACGTGCAGGGCGGAAGTACGATTACCATGCAGTTGGCGCGGAACCTGTTTCTGACGAACGATAAAACGATGACCAGAAAAGGGAAGGAAATCGCGATCGCTTTGCAATTGGAACAGCGATACAGCAAAAAAGAACTGCTCGAAATGTACCTCAACGTTATTTATTTCGGGCACGGAAAATACGGGATTGGCGAAGCTGTTCCCTTTTACTTCGGAAAAAAAGCAACAGAAACAGGGGATCGAGCGGTAACACTGGGAGAAGCGGCAATGCTGGCTTCTTTACCAAAAGGACCAGAGCGTTACTCCCCGATAAAGAACTGGGACCGAGCCAAAGAACGGCAAGCGGTTGTGTTGGACCGGATGAAAGAGTTAGATGTGATTGATCAAACGGAAAGTACGTTGGCGAAAAAGGAGCAAATCGCAGTAGTTCCCGCTGTCAAACGTGTAGCAAATTAAATAGAAAGCAAGAGAATCCCCTGTCTGGTTGGCAGGGGATCGTTGTTTTGGAATCGAATTACCTCAAAACGGTTAGGACTAAAAATTTTAAGCTGTGAATTATTTTGTGGAAAATTTAATATTAACATAAAAATCAAAAAAGCATTTTGTATAAATACTTGATTATATTCTACCAAACCCTCCTAAGGTAAGGAGTAAGAATATTTAATGTAGACATGTAGAGTTTGCGGGTACAATGGATTGAATTAACACCTATATACGTGAGATAGGGCATGCAAGTCAAAAAAGTTATCACTGTTGTGGTTATCAGTCAGGTTCTCACGACGATGCTATAGATGAACCATTTACTATTGAGGAGTTTAGAGGGCTATGGTTAGAGAACGGGGCGAAGTGGGGTAGCAGGTTTAGTCCCAATCCCTAAACGGGGATGTCAAGCAACAATTAAAAATGATAGGTATCAATATCTAAATAACTCAGTATATTTAATATTTCTTTATACGGGAATAGGCTGCAGCCATAGACTAGGGAATGCAGCCTTTCGTGTGCCTTAAAATCTAAGAGAAACAAAACACTTATGACATTTAAATATCAGAAGTCAGAAGAAGGTTTTAGAATTCCTGAATTTATATGAGGCGATGGACCTATATGCTGTAATTTGAATGTTTTTATGGATGCATTGCTCTTTGCGTTAATACAGGATCGGGATAGTTATTATAGGAATTTGGTACCGAATGAATGGTGTAACCTATGTACAGTTAGGTTTGGTTTGCCAAAGGTAGTAGCATATTTCTCAACCATTATTTCTTTTTTGATTATGTTTATTACATATTCTCAAAGTCTAACGTCCTAGAGGTTTTTCACGCAAACGAGGTAATAGAAATAAAAAGACAACTTGGATAACGGTAAATACTATTCCTCCATAATTAAAAATAAATAGAACCGGAGATGCCAATAATATAATTGAAGTGATAAATCTAATAATACTTAGTAAGGAAAAATTTATTTTGCTTTCAGCAATAATCTCCATACTCGCAAAAATTGAGAGAATCCAAAGAACGAGAGCGAAACCATAAATCATTATTAACAACTTGTCTAAATCAGAGGTGCTTGTTGTAAATGAATACAACCAAATCAAAATTAAAAAAATCGTAACAATAATTAGTAAAGCCAAAAATAACGGCTGTGTAACATGTTTTAACAATGAGACGAAATATAATAACTTACCAAAAGGACCATCAAAATCATAGTCCTCTTCGTTAATTATGCTAAGTTTACGTCTAAAGTCCGAAATCTTATTATCAATTTCTAAAGTTATAGTAGCGAGATCATCTCCTAACTTTAGTTGGCAGAAACGATTTAATCTTGTTAAAAGACTAGGACTAATAATAATACTAACTTCAGCAGTCTTTTTATATAGTTTTTCTAGAGAGTCTGTTGTTCCATGTAATAAGTATAATTGAACACTGTACTTTAGCTCAGTGTACGCAATCACTTTCGAAGAGAGATCCTTGATGAGTTTTTCTTGTGCTTCTTTGGAACGTTGTGCACAAACTTTATAAAGCCATATAAGTAGAACTATAAATAGTACAATACAAAAGAAGAGAACTGAGTTCCTACCTAATAAGTCAAACAATGTAGCCCACAATACTGATAACGGATTAATGTTTAACACTTCAATACTCCTACAGGATAGAATGTGTCATGTTTTGAGTTCATGATACCATGTTTTGGTAGTACATCAAATGTAATTATAAATAATTTTATTCCGTATTTTTATGTATCCGATATATAAGGATCCAGAGAGTCCGTTAGGTTTGTTGACGTTAACATTACTCTATTTTTGACAGAAGCTTGCTCCGTGAAGAAACTTCCTATGCACTCACCCATCCCAACCCTTGGGCATAAAATACAGGGAGGAACTACAGGAAGGAGTCCAAAAACGTCATGAGTTCGTATCCTTTTCAGACACAAGCACAACCAGCGTCGAGTACCCCCTCTATGAATTCCTTCATTGACCCTTATTTGTACCAGACGTTGCAGAGTGTTATAAAGCGTGAAGCTGCCATTCAAACAACCCAGGGAAATGTCCGTGGAATCGTTGTCGATGTGCTACCTGACCATGTGGTACTACAGACGGGAGGTTCTACGTTTTTTGTACGCATACAACAGATCGTCTGGGTCATGCCGTTTTAAACTGGTATGAAACAACCCTTCGCCCACATAAAACAGTACAGGTAGGTGCAAAACGGGGGAGGGAAGCAGGTTGTTTACTCGTATCAACAGGTTGGCAATTGAGCTGCCAGAACCGGCTTATGGAGATGCCAACGCCGCTGCGGCCGTCCAGGAGCTATTGGGCGGTCGTTTTGGTGAGATGTCAACGCTAAACAATTATTTGTTCCAATCCTTCAACTTTCGTGGAAAGAGCAAACTAAAGCCTTTTTATGATTTAGTCGCCAGCATTACAGCGGAAGAAGTCGGGCATGTGGAGCTGGTCTCCAACGCAATCAATTTGTGCATGAAAGGGATTACTCGTCCGGGGGACCCTGATACGACTCCACTAAATAACGGATTAAATAAGCGTAATACGTACCATTTTATTGCGACCGCGCAAACCGCGATGCCAGGAGACTCCATGGGAAAATCATGGACAGGTGATTACGTATTCTCGAGCGGGAATCTGGTGCTTGATCTTTTGCACAACTTTTTTCTGGAGTGCGGAGCGCGTACTCACAAGATGAGGGTGTACGAAATGACGGATCATCCCACAGCTCGGGCCATGATCGGTTACTTGCTCGTCCGAGGGGGCGTCCATATCGTAGCGTACGCCAAGGCGTTGGAGATCGCTACGGGTGTGGATATGACGAAAATGCTGCCTGTTCCCGATCTGGATAACACACAATTCGATGCCACTCACCCGTATATCGCGATGGGATTGAATCGCAAGTTGTTTACGTTCAGCTATCAGGACTATCAGGATATCGCCATGATTTGGCGCGGCCCTTTGCCTGATGGTGGAACAGCAGAGGTCATTCAAGGCGTCCCGGATGGCGGCCCTGTTCCGGACTTGGATGAACTGCCAGAAGAATTTGCGCCAGGTGTATCGCGGGAAGATTTTATGAAAATCGCGGAACGCTTGCAAAGGTCAGCGGGGATGTAGATGGAATGGAAAAAGCACGAAAAAAAGTGACCAGTCGGCTGTGGTGTGCAGATTGGTCACTTGTTCTTGTTGAGGCAGTCTTACGTTGTCCGGTTCACAGCCTTGCCCAAAGCATCTTCTAATACATGGGCATACTGCATGGTCGTTTCAATTTTGGAGTGCCCCAGTTGTGCTTGGAGCTGATGGGGGTCAGGGTTCAACCGGAGAAACTGTGTAGCAAAGCTGTGACGAAGCTTATGGACAGACAAATCGGGGATGCCGAATGCTTTGGCATACTTTTTGACCAGCTTTTGGACAGACCGCACTTCAATGCGATGCCCATTTGGATTGGTAGGGGAAACAGCGAGAAAAACAGCGTCCTCTTGCGGTTCGGGATTGTATTTGTCACGCACCTGCAAGTATTTGGCTAAGTACTCCTTACCCCAATCACTGAAAAAAGGAGCGTCCTCTTTCTTTCCTTTGCGAATCAATTTCAACTGGTTTTTTTCCATAATAATGTCGGATAGATCGAGACTGACGATCTCTGACACTCGGAAGCCACCGGAGAGAATCATCGCGATCAAGGCAGTATCCCGGTCGCGGTTTTGCATGTGATACTGCTTCTTTTTCTCCGTATCACAATGGGCTAGATATCCGTTGTAGACAAAATCGACGAACTGATAGATTTCGTCGTCAATCAGGATTTTTGCCCGAATGGCATGGGCGCGCGCGAGGGGAGTCAGCTCCGTGATCTCCAGCTCGATTTTGGCGAGTACATTCCGCGTCAAATACGATTCCCCATTCTCGTCTTCAGCGAGAGCGGATAAGTAATGAAAAAGCGATTTCAGGCTCGATATTTTTCTGCTGATCGTACGGTCGCTGTACTCTTTCTTCGCGCTTTTGGTAGGGTTCGAGAGCAAAGCAGATCGCTCATACAAATGCGACTCCTGCAAGTATAAGATGTAGCTTTCAACCGTTTCCTTCTTCAAGTCATTCAAGTCGCTTAACGGAATGTCCTTCATATCCGCTGCGGTACTTAATCCTTCTGTCATCATCCAGCGAAAGAAAAAAGAGAAATCGCGAAGGTATCCAAGCAAGGTGGAGGGGGAATTCTTTTTTGCTTTTTTATGCTCAATAAACTTTTCGACATACCATGGGTAGGAGCCGACTGTTTGCAAAAGCTGCAAGGCATCGCGCTGTTTGGTAACGGACATGCTTTCACCACCAACATCTTTTTGTAAATCGTATACGAACATATATTCTATCAAAAACCAAACGTTCTGGGAATTGCAAATTGAGCAAGAAACCGTCATGATGGGGAGTGTGGATGGATATTGGACAAGAACGGAGTGGATATGAAGTGGCAACATGGGACTTATCTCAGACAAAGCATCACGTGCTGATTTGTAATGGTGGAAGCTGTATGCGCAAGGGTGGCGAAGAGGTTACGGTAGCGATACGCGAAGCGATTACCAACGCAGGCTTGGATGACTATGTACATACAACTCGCACGCGCTGCAACGGGCGATGTGAGGACGCATGCGTGATGATCGTGTACCCTGAGGGAATCTGGTATGAAAACGTGACGCCAGAGGATGCACAGATGTTGGTGGAAGAGCATTTTCAAAATGGCAGACCAGTAGAGGCCTTGATGACACATCGCTTCGAAACAAACGGTTTTGTGCGTACGATCGACACCAAGCCTGGTATCTTAAAATCACAAAAGGCAAAAAAATGAAGAAAAGGCCACGATCTGCTCATAGGAAGCTAGAGAGTGGTTTTTTCATTTTCAGGAGTCTACGAATTACGACAAAAGGAGAAAGTAGGAGAGATGACAGCATCGAAAGGAAAATGATTGAAAGCGTTAACAATATGTCTTTGTGATGTGGACGTTTTAAGTAAATGGTGGTAAAATGTTTGTAGATTAAGTTGATTTTATGCGAATTTTATCAAAATGATGTGTCCATACAGCGTGAACAATTGTTTTTGTGGAACTTACTAATCGATGGCTGAATAATGGAGGGATTCTCGTTGGCGAGCAAAACACTTGAACATTTTTTACATGAAAATCTGACAGATTTGAAGAGCAAGGGACTGTACAACGTCATTGACCCCTTGCAAAGCGCGAACGGTCCTGTCATTACGATTGCAGGAAAAGAACTGATCAACCTCTCCTCCAATAACTATCTGGGCTTGGCTACTGATCAACGCCTTGTGGACGCTGCGATTGCAGCAGCAAGCAAATACGGCGTAGGGGCAGGGGCTGTACGTACAATTAACGGAACCTTGGACTTGCATGTGAAGCTGGAAGAAAAGCTCGCTGCCTTCAAGCACACGGAAGCCGCTATTGCTTACCAATCTGGTTTTAACTGCAACATGGCTGCGATCTCTGCTGTCATGGACAAGGATGATGCGATTCTTTCTGACGAGTTGAACCACGCTTCCATTATTGATGGATGCCGCCTGTCTCGTGCACAAATTATTCGTGTGAATCACTCCGATATCGATGACTTGCGTGCGAAAGCGAAGGAAGCGAAAGAATCCGGCAAATATAAAAAGCTGATGGTCATTACCGACGGCGTATTTTCGATGGATGGCGATGTTGCCAAGCTGCCGGAAATCGTAGAGGTAGCCGAACAATATGACTTGATTACGTATGTAGACGATGCCCACGGCTCTGGTGTTCTCGGTAAAGGGGCAGGAACGGTTAAGCATTTTGGCTTGTCTGATAAAATCGACTTCCAAATCGGAACACTTTCCAAAGCAATTGGGGTAGTCGGCGGTTATGTAGCGGGACGCCAAGAGTTGATCGACTGGCTCAAAGTGCGCAGCAGACCGTTCCTGTTCTCGACGTCGTTAACGCCAGCGGATGTGGCTGCTTCCATTGCGGCTATCGATATTTTGATGAACAGCACCGAGCTGCACGACAAGCTGTGGGATAACGGACATTACCTCAAAAAAGGCTTGAAAGAACTCGGCTTCAATATCGGGGAGAGCGAGACGCCTATCACTCCTTGCATTATCGGAGACGAACAGCAGACCCAGGAGTTCAGTAAGCGACTGTATGAAGAGGGCGTGTACGCGAAAGCGATCGTGTTCCCGACTGTACCAAAAGGAACGGGCCGTGTACGAAATATGCCTACAGCGGCACATAGCAAAGAAATGTTGGATCGTGCCCTCAGCATCTACGAAAAAGTTGGGAAAGAAATGGGGATCCTGAAATGAAAAAAATTCTGGTAACCGGGGCGTTAGGACAAATTGGTTCCGAGCTCATCATGAAATTACGCGATATTTACGGAGCGGATCAAGTCATCGCCACAGATATCCGGAAAAACGAAGATGATCCTGTCGTACAATCGGGTCCATTCGAAGTTCTTGATGTCACAGACGGGAACCGGATGTTTGAGCTGGCGAAGAAACATGGCGTAGATACCATCATGCATTTGGCTGCCCTGTTGTCTGCAACTGCTGAAGCAAAGCCTCTCTTGGCATGGAACCTGAACATGGGCGGGCTGGTAAACGCTCTGGAAGCAGCGCGTGAGTTGAACTGCCAGTTCTTTACACCGAGCTCGATTGGTGCATTTGGTCCGACAACACCAAAGGACAACACGCCGCAGGACACGATTCAACGCCCTACGACCATGTATGGTGTCAATAAAGTATCCGGTGAGTTGCTCTGCGATTACTATTATCAAAAATTTGGGGTAGATACGCGTGGTGTACGCTTCCCAGGTCTGATCTCGTATGTAGCGCCTCCAGGTGGTGGTACGACCGATTACGCGGTAGATATTTACTACAAGGCGATCCAGCATGGAGCATATACGTCCTACATTGGCAAAGGAACGTACATGGATATGATGTATATGCCTGATGCGCTGAATGCGATTGTTTCCCTTATGGAAGCAGATGCCTCTAAGCTCATTCACCGCAATGCGTTCAACGTGACTGCGATGAGCATTGAGCCAGAAGATGTAGCAGCAGCAATCCGTAAACACATTCCTGAGTTTACGCTCTCTTATGAAGTTGACCCTGTGCGTCAGGCGATTGCCGATAGCTGGCCGAACTCCATTGATGCTACGGCTGCCATGCAAGAGTGGGGCTTCAAGGCGGAGTACGACTTGGACAAAATGACTGAGGACATGCTCGCAAAACTGCGGGGAAAGTTGCTCCAGCAAGTCGGATAAACGAATAGGGAAAAGGAAAACGGCCACTTCTTCTTGTACGTGATGCGAGAGAGGTTGCCGTTTTTTATGCAATCACATGCACCGTGCAAGACTTTTGAATACCTTTCCTGTTCTATGGGCACATTAACAAAGGATGCTTGGAGGAAAGGATGAACGAGATCGATGAGCAAAAAGGATTATATCCTTACGATTATTGAAAAATTCGAGAAACACAACGATATGATGCCAGAACGGTTGCAGGCTGTGATAAAAGAGGTGAAGCAGGATATTGAAAATGTCCCCGCAGAAACCTTCTATTTGCAAACGAATGGGGTAGTGACACATTCTGCAACGAGTGGTGATTCTGAGCGTAACAACCCTCTATTTCGATTATCAGAAGTGTATTTCGATCTGAAAAAGCTCGCTGAGACAAATAGAGATACTCATCCAGATTTGATTTCAGCCATTACCCAGTATGAGGGCTTGCTAAACGAATCCGAGGGGTATTCTCCAGAGTAGCTAGCTCAAGCCAACGAAAAAGAGAGGGGGAGAGCCATGGACATGCAAAAAAAACTACATGGCAACCATTCGAAGCACGACGAAGAAGGACAGGTCATCCAAAATCTACCGGATGCGAAGGGCAGTAGTCCTGAGGAACAAGTAATAGAAAGCTGGGGCTGGTCTAATAATACAGAGACCGTTCGAGATCGCTGACACATCGTAACAAATAAAACCTTCCGGAAGCGGGAAGGTTTTTCTTATTCCAAGATGCCATGACACGCATAATATGAAAACCGTCCAAACGAGGACGGTTTTTTGACTTACAGGAGCATTTGCTGTTGAGGCTGGTAGGCGTTAATCATCGTGTTCATCGTGTGATCGGCAAGCTGCGGAGCTTGGTAGTAGCCTTTGGCATTCATGTATTGCCAGGTTTCATAAGCCATTTGCTGGCAAGCATTTGCGCCATTTACATGATATTGCCGGATACCTGGATCTACGCACTCAGCCGCCCAGAGCATGCCAATTGCCGAACCCGCTTTATGCCAGTTCAGCATCAGGGTAGCAATCGTCATATCTGACAAGCGTGTCGGGTGTGGGTTGGGAGCAGCCATCTGCGGATTATTAAGACCAACTGCTGTAGGTTGTGCTACACGCAATTGAATAGGAGCTGGAGCAATGTTGAAGCCTTTTCCTTGCAAGAGGCTGATCCCTTGCTGGTAGGCGTTCATGATCATTTGCTGATGTCTGTTAATGATGCCTGTTAATTGAGGGTCCTGTGCCATCTCGGCAAGCACTCCGTGCATTTCAATCGCGGCGTGTTTGGAGCGGAGTGCTTCTTGTGTTTCCAAAAACTCATGAGCAGCAAATCGTTGCATAATGGCCTCCTGTAATCGAATTGGGTTACTGTCAACCTTTGATAGTGTTTGTATAGAATCAATGGATATTCAGGAAAAAAATAGAGAAAAGATTAGCCGGAGATATCAACCGAGCTTTAAAACATGTTTTCGTAGCCAGTGCGTGGTATCTCGATGTTCCGACTACCCCGGCTGCCTGAAGCAAATCTTCATCATTGTTTTGCATCGTGTTTCCCTCCTCGAGCTACAAGATAATCCAACGGACATTTTGCAAAGTGGTACTAACTCAGATATTCAGCCGAGTACGAATTGAAGCCTGCATGTACCGAAAGCAACGTATTTGCATAGCCCACCAGACGATTGACGGCTTCATCTACCACTGCGTAGACCAGTGGATGCAGAGTAGGGTCATACAGTTTGGGGTCATCGAAAATCACGGTGGTGTTGATGAACACATCCCGATTTCCAATCAAATCGTAATGAATGAATACTTTCCCGCAAGCCCCTTCTGTTTGCGGATCTCGGTATCCTGGCAAAAACAGATACCATTCCTCGGCTGTTGCAGAACGGAAATTTTTCGTGAATGTGAGACCTTGGATAGCTTCTTCTGTTTTTCTTTGTAATTCAGGGCTCATCAAAATATCCGGCAAGAATCTTTCCTCCTTCTGCTCCCTTTCAGTATGAAGAAAGGAGGACAATCCCATGCAGAACACCAAAGATTGTCTAATAATCGTTAAAAGGAGACAAACTACTGCTAACTTGCATTTGGGGGGATCACATTGACTGAACAAAACAATCAGGAAGTGGAAAATAAAGAACTGAAAGTATTGGGGACGCATGCAGCAGGAAGCATCGATTTATTTGAGACCCGGAAAGCATCGAAGGACGAAGTCGTCGAGGCGCCCAAACATCCTGGAGGCGCAGGCTCATCCGGGACTTATTGAGAAGTGCCTCGCTTAAACAAAAAGAAGCGCCTCTGCCATGGTTGTAGCCGGACGAGGGCGCTTCTTTTCATGATTCTTACAGTTTTTCACGTGCATGTTTTAAGGTGATAGAATTGGCAATGGCTGTCCACATATCAGTTGATTCAGAACCAACGTACCAGTACGCGAGCCCTCCTATTTGCCATTGCAGACTAGCCTGAGCTTTCAACCCAATCGACCGGCTTTCTTCCAGCCAAATCGTGTGCGTGACGCCTTGCTTTTGATACGTCGACCGGTATTGTCCAACTTTATCATCCCACACTGTTTTTGCTCTGTATTGCGAGAGCAACTGGTAAGACTGAGGGATGCTGATATCTGTCGATTTCAATGTCCCATTCGATTGGTACCAGTCACGTGTGTAAAGAGGCATTCCGGCGATCAGCTTTTGGGTCGGAACCTCGTCAAGCAGGTCGGTAATGACTTTCGTAAACCAAGGCAGGGATGCCACGGAGCCTGCTTGTGACCCGCCTACCCAATGTTCTTCATAGGCCATTACTACTAAATAATCCGCATGCTTTGCTAATTTAGCAAAATCAAAAGGGTCACTCCAGTCTGAATCACCATCAGGTGGAATATCTACAGATAGGACAGCGCCTTTTGCGTGAAGAGCAGTCGCCAGCTCCTGAATAAACAAGGTGAAGTTGTTACGATCCGCAGGGGAGAACCCTTCGAAATCGATGTTAATCCCATCTAGCTGGTACTTATCAATAAACGAAGTAAGCTTTTGCACGGCTGCTTTTCGTTTATTGGGATCGGACAGCATGGTGTGGGTAGCAGTGGGATCAAATTTATTTCCGAATAGCGGCCATATCTGTTTGCCATTCGCATGTGCCCATTGGACAAGTGAAGTATCCGTAGAGTCACTGATCGTTCCGTCTTTTTGCAGGAAGTACCAACGCGGGGACAGCGTGTTGACTCCGCTTTTCTTTACTTGTGCAATGAACTCCTCTGTCGTGGATTGGTATTGCCATCCGAGAGAGACAAGCGGTTTTGCTGTAACGTTTTGCTTCTTCAGATTCTCCTGAATTCGATACAAAATAACAGCAGTTTCTTCTCTCGATAGTGCTTGAGTCGGCCGGAAGTAGCCATTGTAGCCAACCAACCATTTTTTCTGCATGGCGTGGCTCACAGAGGCGCGTGCCCAGCTCGATATCGCATTGGCATCCTTCACGGGCAACTGGTAAGAAGGCGAAATGCTTTGTTCCAGTGCGCGTACGAGAAACGCAGCGGCCTCTTCGCGAGAGATCGTCCGCTTCGGAGCAAACGTAGTAGGACCGATGCCATTCGCGATGTTAAGTCCAGCAGCAGCTTGTACATACCCGTATGCCCAAGAGCTTTTCGGGACATCCGAATAGGCTGCGACGTTGCTGGCCACCGGTTTCATACCGAGCGTTCGTGTGAGCATCGCGACAAACTCAGCACGCGTCACCGGGCGAGTCGGGTGAAAATACCCGTTTTCATCCCCAGCGATGACACCTGCCGCTTGTAGCGAACGGATTTGCTCTTTCGCATAGCTGTTTGCGATATCTTTTAAATTTTTCGTCGATGCTGTGGATGCAGGGACTCCGATGGCAAAAGAGAGACCGTACACCAAAAAAGCAAAGGAGACTAACCAGATATGTATGTTTTGTTTTTTCATCATACATCCAGTATAAGGAGAGAGAACCATTCTTTCATTGGTCAGATATTGGTAGAAACCTTGCAGAGGTGCCCGAACTCTTTTTCTGGAAATGCGATATGATATGATGGAGGAATAAGAATAGAGAGAATGAAGCGAGGCGGAGAGAAATGGAAGACGTACTGATTGTAGGCGGTGGGCCTTGTGGACTGGCAGCGGCAATTGCCTGCAAGCGAGCTGGACTTGATCCCATCATTATTGAAAAAGGGTCGCTTGTCCATTCGATTTATCGCTACCCGACCTATATGATTTTTCATAGCACACCTGATTTACTGGAGATTGGGGGCGTCCCTTTTGCAACGGCGAACGACAAGCCGACCAGACAGGAGGCACTCAATTACTATCGACTGGTAGCAGCGCGAGAAAAATTGCGCGTGAACGTATACGAAATGGTGACGGAAGCGAAGAAGACGCCAGCTGGCTTTCAAGTCACGACAACAGACCGATTCTCCAAAACACATACGTACGAAGCGAAAAACTTGGTGATCGCCACAGGTTACTTTGACAATCCGAATCGGCTGCATGTATCAGGCGAGGAGTTGCCGAAGGTTTCGTCCTTCTACAAGGAGGCACATCCGTATACAGGACTGAAAGTAGCGGTAGTAGGGGGGAACAACTCTGCTGTAGACGCGGCGATGGAGCTGGAGCGGGCAGGAGCAGAAGTAACGGTGATTTGCCGCCGAACGGAGCTATCTGACAAGGTTAAGGCATGGACAAGACCTGTTTTTGAGAGTCTGATCAAAAAAGGACGTATCCGCATGCTATTCGGTGCAACAATCGAGAGCATTGAGGAGCGTTCCATCAAGGTGAAAACAGGGGAGGAGGTCATTACGCTTGCCAATGACCATGTGTTTTCTTTGATTGGATATCGTCCGGATCGTACCTTCCTTCATTCGTTAGGGGTCATGATTGAAGAGGAAACGGGAATCCCTGCGCATCATCCTGAGACGATGGAGACGAACATTCCAGGTCTCTATATAGCGGGAGTTATTGCGGCGGGCCATCACGCAAACGCCATTTTTATCGAAAATGGAAGGTTTCACGGTGAAGGTATCGCCCGCCACATTGCCTCTCAAAGGGAGTAGTCGCTGCTATTGATTAGAACTGCCACTCCAATTGTCTGCCTCCGATGAGGTGGTAGTGCAGATGGAAGACGGTTTGTTGTCCGTGTTTGCCAATGTTGGTCACGATACGGAAGCCATCCTCGTTCACGCCCATTGTCTCTGCTACTTTTTGCAGCGACAGATGAAGGTGACCGATCAACTCCTTGTCCTCAGGCTCGATAGCCAGAACGGATTGAATATGCTTTTTTGGAATCATCAGGATGTGCACAGGGGCAACTGGATTAATGTCGTGAAAAGCCAAGACATGCTCGTCCTCATACACTTTTTTAGAGGGAATGTCTCCGTTTACAATTTTGCAAAATAGGCAGTCCATAGGGCGATACATCCTTTCTAAAATGATAGATAAAGCCTACTTCGTCATGCGAGTAGGCTTTCCCTGTTTTTTACGCTGGAAAAGTCCGTTCCAAAAACTGAAGAACCTCACGCCAAGAGTGCTCGGATGCGTAGGCGTTGTTTTTGGGCGTACCACCATTGAGCTGTGTGCGGGTAGTAGGGATGTAAGGAAAGCGGATTCCATGTCCTGTATCCGCGTAACGTAAATGCACCACTGAATGTGCAAACTGATACTCCTTGAGCCGTCGTACTATTTGCTCGCAATGCTCTGCCGCTGGCCACCAATGATCGTCATCCGAGGAGAGGAGGAGGATCGGGCCATTGATTTTTTCTACCGGGATTTCGGCATCTTCTAACCACTCACAAGCAGCCCAGGCTTCGGCATGGATGTGATCAATCCGTTGACCTGCGTCGAGCCGCTCCTGTGAGACTTTTGTCTGCTCCTCTGTCCATGGCACGAAAGGAAGAGGCTCTCCTTGAAACGACCAAGAGGAATGCGGGGAGAACGTGTCTGATCCAGCGAATGCCTTGTCGGTCCCGATAGAAACCGCAGAGCTGGGACTCGAAGCAATAACAGCATGTACGTGTTGATCGATCGATGCTGTGACTAATGCCAATTCTGCTCCTTTGGAACGTCCGAATAACGTAATTTTATCAGGATGTACGGAGGGCTGCTGCTGTAGCCAATGAATGGCGCGTTGAACATATTCAATCGGGATCTGGCGAATATCGTCAGGAAGATCATTGCATTGGAAATAAGCGAGTGCTAGCGCCGGATAGCCGTGAGAGGCGAACAAAGCAGCGAATTGTGAGCAGGAACCAATTCCACCTTCGCTTCCACCAAGTACGACAATGGCGGGTCTTTGCTCTGTGTGGGGTTTTGAAAAAAACAGACCGACCAAGCCATGGTCTGTCACTTTCTGTATCGAGACGTCGCGGGAGACAAAAATACGTTTCACGACTGCTTTCGCTACGGGTTTATCGTAGACTTCTGCCGTTAATTCTATCTCGGTGGAGCGTGGGGTGAACTGAAAGTCGTCCAGGGAATAAGCATGATAAAAACGCATGGTCTGCACATTCATCGACCAAAACAACCCCATCGGATCAATTCCTTCATAAGTACCAAACAAAGGGGCTTGAGAAACCAGATCGACTGAGCCATTTTCGTCCGCTTGAAAGATAGCATGGGAGGATGCAGTCAAATCTCCTCCAGGTAACCCATTTTTCAGAGTGGCATGAAGGGTGATTAATTGATTCGGGACAAAACCGCTAAGTGTAATGTGGACGGGAACATCTATTAAGGCTGTAGCAGGCGTAACTTCAATTTGTGGAAGCATCATTTTTGTCAACACTCCTTCCAGATTACGGGAACACTTGACACAGTCATTATAGTAGAATGAATAAAAGTTCGACGAGACGAAATGTGACGGTATGGTTAACTTGACTTCTTGCATGGGGTGTAACTATAATCATTACAACGAAAGGGTGACAACGTATGAAAATCAGCAGCCGTTTCTCCATTGCGGTCCACATCTTATCACTGCTTTCCATTGATTCTAATTCGCATTGTACTTCCGAATGGATCGCAGGTAGTGTGAATACGAATCCGGTCGTGATCCGACGTGTGCTGGGGCTGTTGAAGAAGGCTGGGCTCGTGAACGTACGTGCCGGAGCTGGCGGCGCTTCTCTCGCCAAGGAACTGGATCAAATCACGCTTCTGGAGATTTACCGTGCAGTTGATGTCGTGGAAGAAGGGCAACTTTTTCACATCCATGAGCAACCGAATCCCGATTGTCCAGTGGGAGCGAATATACAGTTTGTGCTGGAGTTGATTCTGACCCGTGCGCAGCATGCCATGGAGGAGATTTTGGGCGGAGTGAAAATGTCCGAGCTCGTAGATAACCTACGTCAAAAAATAACGGAAAAAGCGCAGTAAGAACAAAAATGCCCTTGCGTAAGCGAGGGCATTTTTGCGTGCAAGGAGTGTCGGTATCCATTTGGACGAGAAGCACTGCTCATCCGGACTGACGGGCTATTTTCTTCTCCTTCCAGCTATCTTTCTTTAATTGCGGCAGAGTGTTTCTTTTTCATGATGAAGCAGCCAGCGCTTGCGTGAAAGTCCTCCTCCGTACCCACCCAAATCACCATTGGAGTTGATGACACGGTGACAAGGAATGACAATCGCCAACTGATTCGCACCATTTGCTTGCGCGACAGCACGAAAGGCGCTTGGTTTCCCAATAGCTGCTGCAACATCGGAATAGGATGAAGTTTGACCGGGGAGGATCGTTTGTAAATGCTCCCAGACCATTCTTTGAAAAGGCGATCCGCTCAAAAACAAAGGCGTTGTAAATTGAGTTAGCTTTCCGTCAAAATACTCCTCTAATTCACGCTCAATGGAACGGATTGGCGCTGTGGAACCAGGGATGATCGCAGACTTCGTTCTTAGTCTAAGTCGTTCAACTTCTCGTTCCAAGCCGCGGCGGTCAACGAATTCAAGTAGATAGAGCGCTTCTTCATCCGCGATGGCTATCATCGGACCGAGTCTTGTATCCAGCCACGATGCTTTTAAGACATGATGATCTCCAAGAAGAGTAGGTGCTGCCCCCATGATTCGTGCAAATGCGTCTCGAAAACCACTGCTGGACTCGTACCCGGAGGATAGTTGGGCATCGATGATTGCTTTTCCTTCTCTGATTTCTTTCAACGCAATTCCCATACGTCGCGCCCTTGCATATTCGACAAACGTCATACCAAAACGCTTTTTGAATTGGCGACGCGCTGTTACAGCGTCCACGGATAATCGTTGAAAGTCTTTTTCCGTCCAGCGTTGCTCGGGGTTCTCTTCTACAGCGTTTACTAGCAGACGCACGAGCTCTGAAACATGATTGGGATGTGAAAGCGGACGGCAGCGCTGGCAGGGCCGGAATGAGGCCAGAAGTGCTTGTTTGGCATGATCAAAAAACTCGCAATTAACAAACTTAGGTTTTCTTGCTGGACATGTCGGGCGACAGAATACGCCAGTTGTCTTGACTCCAACAAAAAAGACACCTTCATATTCTGAATTTTTATCCAGTAATGCCTGATAATACTCGGACTTCATCTCGGCCGATATCATTCTTTTCCCCCTCCATTTTTCTATTTTCATTGTATCGCTCACCCAAAATGGCTGCAGCCGAAAATCGTACATTGATTTTTAAAAAGCGGTGACAGGCACAGTCGAGAAGCGTATCGTAAGAGGGGCTGTTTTAGGAGAAACGAATGGCTCTTGGACTGGATTTAAGCTGGAATTAGCCAGAAAATATAGATATAATAGACGTATTCAGAAATATGCGATAAACCGACAACGGCGTCGGTTGCGTATGAAAATGATGAGCAGTTGGCACGTCCGTTCAATGGTGATCGGGAGGTGGAGTATTGCGTCAGCATTATCGAGTCATCATCATAGACGACGACCCCATAACGCGTATGGACCTGGTCGAAATGTTGCAAGAGCAGGGATATAACGTCGTAGCTGAAGGAAAAAACGGCAAAGAGGCCGTTCGATTGACGCAAATGTGGAACCCGCATCTCATTATTATGGATGTCAAAATGCCAATTATGGACGGTTTGACAGCGACTGGGATTATCCGAGAGCATTCGGACGCGGCTATTCTTCTCTTGACTGCTTACAGTCAAAAGGACATGGTCATGCAAGCCAAAGCGAAAGGGATATGTGCCTATCTGGTCAAACCCGTCATGGAAGAAGAACTGCTACCGGCAGTGGAGTTCGTGCTTACGGGCAAACAATGAACGCAAAAAAGTGAATCGTAGGAAGAGCAACGGCGCTTGGACCAAGGCGAGCATTTCGTCTTATGTTTCGAAGCGCTTTTTTACGTTCCATGAGATAGAGTTTACGGAAAGTTGAAAAGAAAGTGAGTGAAGCTAGAGATGAAATTGGCTTGCATTGTACGTAAACAGCATTACCAGTTTACTTCGGTTCGTGATGTATTGGCAAAAGCGAGTGAAGAAAAGTCTGGCGATCACATGAGTAAACTAGCAGCCAATTCCGCACTGGAGCGAATGGCGGCCAAAGTCGTATTAAGCGAAATGCAACTTCGTGATATCTATGAAAATCCAGTCATTCCGTATGAAAACGACGAAGTGACACGGATCATTTATGATGATATCAATCTCTCTATTTACGATGAGATTAAAAATTGGACAGTAGGGGAGCTACGGGAGTACATCTTGTCGTTTTCCACAGGAATGCCTGAGCTCACAAGAATTAGCCGTGGACTCACTAGCGAGATGATTTCCGCTACGGCCAAGCTGATGTCCAGCATTGACCTAGTCATGGCCTCACAAAAAATGAAGCATCAAGCCTACTGCAATACACTAATTGGCGAGCCGGGAAGACTGGCGTTCCGTTGCCAGCCGAATCACCCCATCGATGATCCCGATGGCATTTTGGCTTCGATGAAGGAAGGCTTGTCTTATGGATCAGGCGACGCTGTCATTGGAATTAACCCCAATAATGATTCCGTTGAAAGCGTTACCAAGCTCTTGAAAATGACACATGATTTTATGCAAAAGTGGGAAATTCCTACGCAAAACTGCGTACTGGCGCACATCACGACACAGATGCAGGCTCTTCGCGGCGGTGCACCTATTTCCTTGATGTTCCAAAGTTTGGCAGGTTCACAACGGGCGAATGATGCGTTTGGCGTGAACAAGGAGATTTTGGATGAGGCAATGGATTTGATGCTCCGAAAAGGTACAGCATCGGGACCAAACGTCATGTATTTTGAGACAGGGCAAGGCTCTGAAGTGTCACTGGATTCCCATGAAGGGGTCGATATGCAGACGCTGGAAGCGCGTACGTACGGTTTTTGCCGTCACTGGAAGCCGTTCATGGTCAATAACGTTTCTGGCTTTATCGGACCAGAAACCCTTTATGATGGCAGACAGATGATTCGTGCCGATCTGGAGGACTTGTTCATGGGCAAGCTTCATGGTTTGCCGATGGGAATCGCTCCGACTTATACGAATCACATGTATGCAGATCAGAATGACCAGGAAATTGCAGGGATGCTGACGACCTTGGCTGGGGCGAATTTTTATATGGGCGTACCCGGTGGGGACGATGTCATGCTCAGTTACCAGGACACGAGCTATCATGATGACGCCAGCTACCGCGAGCTATTGGGACTGCGACCTCTCCGGGAATTCGAGAAATGGTTGGAAAAAATGGGCATTATGGAAAATGGTCGTTTGACAGAGCGTGCAGGCGATTTAACCATTTTTGACTAACGAGTGGGGAGGGAAGCAAGATGAAACAGATCAATATGGACGACTTGGTTCAGCGCGTAATCGATGAGCTATCCAAAAAAGGTCAAGGAGTTATTCATTTTCCTGAGCAAAAGCAATGCGGAGTCATGAACCCAAACAATCCAGAAGCATTGGAGCTAGCGATGAAACGAACGCCGGCTCGCATCGGAATCGGGCGGGCGGGGACCCGGATGAAGACGGGAAGCTACCTCCAATTTCGGATTGATCAGGCAGCAGCACGCGATGCGGTCATGAAAACCATCAGTCCGGAGCTGATCGAGAGCCTGCAGCTACCTGTCCTTCATTCAAGAGCGACGAGCATGGAGGAGTATTTAATGAACCTCGACTCCGGGCGGACGCTATCAGATGAATCCGCTCGCTGGCTGGAGCAGCATGGGGATAAAAACAAAGACGTGCAAATCGTCATCTCGGACGGACTGAGCACCTCTGCATGTGAGGCGACCATTCCAGACCTCTTGCCTGCATTGATGCAGGGATTGTCCATGCGAAACATCAGTGTTGGGAAACCAGTGTTTATTCACAAAGGCCGCGTTTGGATTCAGGATCAGGTCGCGTCCATCGTCAATTGCAAGGTTGTCATTTCCTTGATCGGGGAAAGACCGGGGCTTGCGACGGCAGAAAGTCTCAGTGCTTACATGATTTACAAACCGGATGCTAATACGGTAGAATCGGATCGTACGGTTATTTCTAATATTCATAAGGGCGGCACACTACCGATTGAAGCGGGTGCTTACCTTGCAGAGCTTTTGGAGGAAATTTTGAAGTACCAGGCGAGTGGAGTAAAATTATCACAGCTTCGGGCAATTAACGGGTAGATTCCCACTGGCGCTTCCTCCTGTCTTGCACTAGAATACATAGAAGATAACCAATTTCTATGAGGAGTTGCTACGCATGCCGGAGCCAAACCAAAACGAAAAAGAAACCACTGAGCAAAAGCCTGGGAAGATCAGCCTGCAAGAGGCGATGAAGCGCAAAATGGCGGAAAAGAAACAAGCGCAAGCACAGGCTAATAACCCAATGAATCAAAAGGCGAAAAATCAATCGATGAAAAGCCAGCTCACAAAAAAACCAAACAATCAACGCAGACGTATGGGCGTATAGCTTCGAATGAAGCAAGGCAAAAAGGGAATGTGCAGCAAGATCAGGCTGCAGATTCCTTTTTTTGTATGATCATTTATACAGATTGCTCTTCAAATTTTTTAAAGGTATCGATGAACCAACAAAGCTGGCGAGAAGAAAAAGCACAGGGCTCGTAGACCTTGACAACGCCTACCCAGTCGGAACTTCAAAAAGGGGACCACGTTTGTCGAACACGTCTCCTCTGAGAAACTTCCGCCCGTAGGGTGGCTTTGGCTCGACGGTCCCCTTTTTGAAGTGGAGACGTCCAGTCAATCCCCCAACTGGCGTGTCAGAGTCGTAGAGACCTGTGCTTTTTCTTCTCCTCCACTATGTTGACTCAAAAAAACGGAGGAGATCATGAAGGTAGAACGACTACTCGCTATTGTCATCATGCTGTTGAATAAGCGTCGTGTAAGTGCTCGTGAACTATCCGACCACTTTGAAGTATCCTTGCGTACGGTCTATCGGGATTTGGAAACCATTAACGCAGCAGGGATTCCGATCGTAGCTTACCCCGGGGCAAGCGGCGGATACGAAATCATGGAGAATTTCACGATCGATCGGCAATACTTATCCTTGGACGAGCTGGTCGCGGTTATTGCTGCCCTAAAAGGGGTTCATTCCTCCACAGACGATAAGCAAATCGGACAGCTTCTGGAAAAAATAAAAGCGTTGCTCACCACTGCACCATCCTCTCAGCAAGGAAGTGCACATCCCGTTGTTTACGACTTTAATCCGTGGGGCAGTACACCTGCGATCGCCGAAAAAGTAAACAAGCTGCGGGAAGCCATCGAGAAGAGACTTCGTGTGCGGATCACCTATACGAAAATACAAGGCGATGCGACAGAACGCACCATTGAGCCTGTCACACTAATTATCAAGGGGTATGTGTGGTACGTGTATGGCTATTGTTTACAGCGCCAGGAGGATCGGCTGTTTCGCTTGTCACGGATTGCAGACATGTCTGTGCTGACAGAGGAGTTTTCGCCTCGCCCGTATCATGTAGATAAACTGGAATGGCTCGAAGAATGGTATACAGCAGAGCGCATTTCTCTTGTCCTCGAATTTGCGTCGCGTGTACATGTAAGAGTACGGGATATGTTTGCGCCAGAAACAATAGAGACCATGCAGGATGGCTCGATGCTGGTACGAACGAAGATGCCAGACGATGAGTGGTTAACGGGTATGCTGCTTAGCTTTGGCGATACCTTGTGTGTACATGAGCCTCCCCATGTAAGACAGCGAATTGGTGATACTGTAAAAAGAATGGCGAAACTTTATGAATAATCGTTGGAACGTTGACAGATAGTTGTCAGGGTATGGTCGTTATACTAAGTCATGTAAACAAACTTCTTACAGGAGCGTGGTTAATGATGAACCCAACGATTGTCAAACTGGATGAAATGCGTATAGCAGGCTTGCAAATTCGAACAACTAATGAGGCGGAATGCGGACCGAATGCGAAAATTGGGGAACTGTGGCAGCGTTATTATCAAGAAGAGCATCCCTTCAAAACTCCCCATCAAAAAGAGCCGGGTGTTGTACTGGGCGTGTATTGCGATTACGAAAGTGACGAGAAAGGCGAGTACTCCTTGTTAGTAGGAACCGTTGTAGAAAAGAACGGTGAGCTTCCTGCTGAGCTTACTGTCAAGACTCTGCCGGCTTCTACCTACGCTGTATTTACGACTCGCGTAGGCCCGATGGTAGAGGTTGTGATGGAAGCGTGGGCGAAGGTGTGGGAGTGGTCCAATCAACCGGGAAACAAGCGGACTTTTACCGGAGATTTCGAACGATATGACGGAGTGCGCTGCGCTGATCCCAACAACGCGCAAGTGGATTTGTACATCGCGATCGCACAAGAATAATCATGCAACAAATCATACACGCAGTCGTAGTCGATCAGGCTACGACTGTTTTGCTTTTTTCCATGATTTCTTCACAAGTTTCGTTTACTCTAGAGAGAGAGTGGCAGAGGGGAGTCATACAGACGGATGGATTGGATAACGAATATAGAAGCCCTGGCAGAGTGGATTCGTTCTTTGGGGATGCTGGGGATTATCGGTAGTATTTTATTGAACATCGTGATCAGCGTGGCAGGTGTATTGCCGTCCATTTTTTTATCGGGTGCGAATGCGGTCGTATTTGGCTTGTACGGAGGGTTCTTGATTTCTTTGACGGGGGAGGTGGCTGGTGCTTGCATTGCCTTCTTCCTTTACCGCTACACGATCAAAAAAGCAGATCGGCGGGAAAAGATGAAATCGTTCAAATGGGTACATGCCATCAATGGAACGACGAGTTTTCGCAAATGTGTTGCCATCGTTTTGCTCCGATTGAATCCGATGATGCCTTCCGGACTAATCAATTTAGGTGCGGCTTTGACGAATATCACCTTCGCGCAATTTTTAGTAGCGACCTTGCTTGGAAAAATACCGTCAATGGTTTTTGAAACATTCGTCGGTCATGATCTGATTACTTTTAGTGAAAACAAGTTTCGCTTGCTTTTTGCCTTGCTGGCAGGTGCTCTCGTCTTTTTGCTTTTCTGGAAAAAAGGAAAGGGTCAAACACAAGAGGAGTAGGGAGGATTCACATGTCTACCATTTTGCTAGTCGATGATGAGCCGCAAATCTTAGAAATATTGTCCTCCTATCTGCAAAAGGAAGGCTATCATGTTCTGACCGCCCAAACAGGGAAGGAAGCAGTGGAAATGGCCACGACGATTTCATTGACCTGTATCATTTTGGACCTGATGCTTCCTGATCTGAGCGGGGAAGAAGTCTGCGTCCAAATTCGCAAAGAGTCGCGTGTCCCGATCTTGATGCTAACGGCGAAAAGTGGAGAGGCGGATCGGATTCGCGGGCTTACAATTGGTGCTGATGATTATTTAATCAAGCCCTTTAGCCCGAGAGAACTCGTAGCACGTGTTCGAGCTGTCATGCGTCGTGCAGGCGATTATTCAACACTCTCCGATTTCATCGAGGTGGGCGACTTGACCATATCGATGAATGAGAAGAGAGTCACGAAAAATGGAGTCGCTTTGGAGGTTACGCCAAATGAATACCGCTTGCTTACAACGCTTGTCCGTTATCCGGGGAGAACGTGGGGCAGGGAGGAGCTTGTGCGTGAAGTCATGGGCTTTGATTTCGAAGGGTACGACCGAACCATTGATACACATATCAAAAATCTTCGCCAAAAGATCGAGGCAGACCCGAAGCAACCGGAGTATATCAAGACGGTGTATGGATTGGGCTATCGCTTTGACGATCCCATGAAGAAGTGAGGCCACGATGAAGCATATTTGGGTAAAGCTCGCCTTTGTGATCATGGCAGTCGGCGCATGCGCTGTTCTTTTTTCCTCGTTGTTATCCGTAAAGGAAATGGATGTTCATTTTTCCATGTATGCCAATGAAGTGAGAAATCAGCATAACCAAGAAATATCCCGTGTCGCACTCCAGGCGTATCAGGACAATCAAGGCTGGGGACCGGAAGCCTATCATAAGCTTGAAGCGGTATCTGAGGTCTTGGGATTGCACATCACACTCCTCGATCAACAACAACAAGTGAAGAACGAGTGGGGCAAACGTCCAGTCCATACGAGCAATTACAGTGTAGACAAGATTCCCCTTGTCAGTAAGGGGGTCATGATTGGGCAACTGGTGATTAGCCACGATGATCGCGGTGCGTATATGACCTTGGAAAGTCATTTTCAATGGGCGCATAAAAACACAACGTCGTGGACGATGGCTGTGCTGCTCATCCTGGTCATTATCATCAGTATACCGCTCGCTCGAACCATGGTGCGTCCCGTCGTACAAGTGAGTACCGCAGCCCAACGAGTCGCGCGAGGCAATCTGTCGATACGCGTACCGGAGCCTCGTGGCATGGATGAGGTTACGTCATTGGTCGCTGCTTTTAACAACCTGGTCCAAAGCCTTGAGCACCAGGAGGAACTGCGCAAGCGACTGACCTCCGATATTGCCCATGAATTGCGAACACCATTGAATACCTTGCTGGCGCAAGTAGAGGGAATGATCGACGGCATATGGGAAGCAACTCCCAAAAATCTCGAAAGCACAAGGTCTGAGGTACTGCGTTTGAGCCGTCTCGTCCGCGATTTAGATCAGGTGATCCAGGTGGAGTCGGGCTCCTTGCAAATGCGCAGTGAAGAAGTGGAACTGCGTGAGGTTGTCAAAGAAGTCACGGAGTCCATGAGTGCTACGTTTGCCCGTGCGCAAGTGAATTTTCACTTCAAAGGCGATCACGCTGTCTGGATTAAAGGGGACAGGCAGAGACTGGCACAAATCGTTGCCAATTTGTTGACGAATGCCTGCAAGCATACGCCAGCGGGAGGAGAAGTCGTAGTCACGGTAGACAAACCGAGTACGATGGTCCGTTTGCAAGTGAAGGACAGCGGCACGGGCATCGATCAAAAGGACCTCCCGTACGTCTTTGAGCGCTTTTATCGGGGAGATCGCTCGCGAGCAAGGGAAAGCGGTGGAGCAGGATTGGGGTTGACGATTGTGAAAGGGATTGTGGAGGCGCACAAGGGAATCATCTCGTTGGATAGCAGAGTGGGGGAGGGAACGTCCATCACGATTTTGTTTCCGCCACAAGCTCATGAAGGCGAAAAGTAAGCCTCAACCGTATCGTTCTTGCTGCACATCGTTTATGCGGTCGGCTTATCCGCGATTTTGATGACATCTGCATGGGCATTCAATCACGTCAAATTTGTGGGAGCCGCTTAATAACACAATTACCCACGGGGGAAGTTTCCACAACATAAGTAAACCGAACGCAGCGATAGCAAGACAAAAATCGTAAGGCGTATGAATCGCCTTCATCCAAACGGGATTAAACAGCGTAGCAAGCAAAATGCCAACAACAGCAGCGTTTATCCCTTTTAAGATCGATTGAAAATTTGGGAGGCGGCGAATTACATCCCAAAACGGTAAAACACCTGTAATCAACAGAAAAGACGGAAGAAACATCGCGATTAAGGCGACCAATGCTCCGGTCCATCCGTTCATTACAGTTCCCAAGTAAGCAGAGAAGGACAGAGGCCCTGGTACGGCTTGAGCTGCACCGTAACCTGCAAGAAATTGAGAATCCGTCAGCCAATCTGAAGGAACCACTGTACGAATAGAGGCAATCCAATCAACAATCCAAAAAACAAAATCCAGGCGACAACTGCTGTACTACGGCTGATCGATATATCCATATGAGGAGTTTCCGGGATTTCGGACTTTGCCAGAAAATATCGGCCAAATAGCCCCGCAGCAGCAATGAGTATCAATTGACCGTAAGCGGTTGGCCATAATAAGGTAATGATAGCGGTCAATATTGCTATGGTTCCACGAGTACAAGTGCTGGCGAATTAAGCAACCTTTAATAGCAAATGGGAGGGGAGTGCCCCCTCCCATTTGCTATTAATCAGCAAGACTACCGATTCTTGCTGATGTGATTGGAGACTAGTAAACCGCATTCCAACTGAATACGTACCAATTTCTGAATGGGAATAACTGTATAGTTTAGTTCTCGTTCCAGCTCATCTGTATACTGTCGCAATTGGCGAAGCCCTTCTTGCAGCACTGCTTTCAGTTTTGTAATTGCCTCTTGGTCGTTTGAGCCTTCCTTTGCTAGACGCTCTAGCTCAAATTCGCAAGTGCGGACCGCTAGTCCTAAGCTCAATCCTCGATAAAACTTCGATACCACGAAACTGCTGAAAACTTGGGAACCCTTTGCCGGCTTTTCAAATTCAGGATCGCTCATTGCCCATTTTCTCTGTGCTTCGTTCCTTTCTTTGCGTGCCGGGGAAGAGGGGTCCATCAACTTGAAAAACGGGTTATCCTGCGAAATATAGGACCGTATGCCACCCACAAGTCCCTCCAGCATTTCAAAAAAAGCCTCACTTTGATCTGCTTCGGTCAGAAGTGCCTCTCTGCGGGAGATATCTGAGTCACTCTGATCCTCTATTCGTGGATCGAAAAAATATGGCAGCTCGGTAATTAATGTTACACAATCCGCTTTCGAAGAGGCGTATGTGTGGCTGTCTGCCCCCACATCAAGTGTCGGGGGTTTTCCTGTATGTTTCTCCATATAATCATAGTATTCGTCTTGCCCGTTTAAACTGAAAATGGCCGGAGCAAACTCTGTCGCAAATGGCGTCTCTGGTTCTCCTAGATCTAAAGGCACGTCTTCCTTCCTTGCTGAATTGTGAAATCCCTCGTATAATTCTGGCAAATCGTGCGAAATATACCAATAAGCACCGCATAACCCCCCATTGTGTAGAGAATACATAAACTCAGGTCTAGTCTCGTCTATGATTTTCATGAGCACTTGCGTTTCAGGCAATGGTTTGTCAAAGCGATATTCTTTATATTCAAACGGAAAAGTCCATTCAACCTGCTCGTAGCCGACAGGTCTATAGTAATTTTTAATGTAGTTAAAAATATTGTATGGTCCTTTAAACCAATTTTCATTTAGTCGCGTACCATCAGGGTCAGCACATTTGATGATGTACCACGTGAAGCCCAGCTCGTCGCGCAGAGCCTTGTCCTCTGCCAATGCGCGGGAGAGATATTCCATCGTCATCGCGCCAATTGGCTCGTTAGGATGCGGGCAGGCAAAGCATAACGCATTTTTGGGCCCGTCTCCGATTTTGATACATTGAATGGGGTGTCCATCGCGGGACTTTCCCGCCTCAAATACGGTTACAGCATCAGGAAACTCTTCGGCCAGCTTTCTGGTGCTTTCATCCATTTCATCTACTGTTAGAAAAACCTTGTAGTCTGGCACCTTATCAATCACATGTTGAAAATTCATCGATCATTCCCCCTCGTCTGATGCAATATTTTAATCTTGTCTCGGTTCCAATCTTCCAAGTCATTCTAAAAAAGATGCTATTCCTGTAACGTATCGATTAGGTTCTTGACGTAGACGTAAAGACTCCATTTATTTTTCTACCCAGCTATCTTGGAAATTGGGGGAATAAGACGTCCATTTCACGCCTTTTACTCGCGAGCTTACTACCACAAAGAGCTTGTCACTATAGATGGGAACAACGTATGCTTGCTCAAGGAGATGTTTTTGGGTATCTACATATACCTGTTTTCTGGCTTCCGTTTCAGCGGTTGCACGTCCTTTTGTTAATAAGGCATCCAGCTTGCCGTCTTTTAGACCACTTATGTTAAAGCCAGCACCAATTTGGCTAGAGTGGAAACTTTGGTATAAAGCATCAGGGTCATCGTAACTATATGTAACCATCGTCACATCAAAATTTCCTTTCATTTGTCCATCACTAAACGCTGACTCCTCTAAATTTTGAATGGTAGCTTTGATACCCACCTCGCCCAGCATAGCTTGCAACAACTGAGCCTGCATCTCAAACCTAGCCGAACTCAAAAAGGAAAGGGTAAATACTTTTCCATCCTTTTCTCTCAGGCCTTCTCCGTTTAGCTTCCATCCAGCAGCGTCAAGGAGTTTCTTTGCTTCTTCCACATTGTATTGGTACCCGTATTTTTCCAATGACTTATCATACCCCAATGTTGAAGGGGATAACAACGATTGGGCAACTTCTCCTTCACCCATCAAAACCGCATGGACCATTGCTTGTTTATTAACCAGCATATTGAATGCTTTTCGGACTTGGATATCCTGGAACTCCGGTTTTGTCAAGTTCATATATAAACTAAGAGGTATCCCAGCCCGTAAGAGTTCCAGAACCTGATACTTTGGGTTATTTCGATACTTCTTGATATCTTTTGCGGGTACATCGAATGCAACATCGATGGTACCGTTTTCCAAAGCGGCCAACATAACACTTTTATCTGGAATTGTTTTGATCACCAGTTTATCAGCTCTTGGCGGTCCTTGATTTTCATCGAGCGGCATGGCCCACTTAAAGGCTTCATTGCGAACCAATGTAACCCCCTCGCCAGCCTTCCAGCTCTCAAACTTCCATGGACCCATTCCCACAGGATTTCGTCCATATTCCTCACCATATTTTTCAATGGCCTTCATGGATAGCGGTTGAGTTACACCAGTGCCTAAATCTTCAAGAATCGACACATTGGGTTCATGTAATTCAAGGATGAGGGTTTTATCATCAGGGGCACTGACGGTCTTCACCGGCATCATAACTATTCCCGCCAGTTTTGCTTTTGTTTTCGGATTCTTAATGCGTTCAAAGGTATCTTTAAAACTCTTGGCAGTCAGAGGTGTCCCATCGTGAAACGTAACACCAGAACGAATGGTAAAGGTGTACGTTTTTCCATCATCTGAAATCTTGAATTCACTTGCGAGATTAGGTTTGAATTCTTTTGTAACAGGATCCTTGTAGACCAGCGATCCACCCATATTCCAAGTAACACCCATATCGTTGCCAACTGACTTGTGAACATCTAAGGTATCTGCTTCACTTGCGTAAGCCACAGTGATGGTTCCGCCTGTCTTTGGTTTGTCAGCCTCTGGCTGTTGATTTGGTTCAGGTGTGGTTGATTGTGTGCTGCATGCAACCACCAACGACGTACATATCATAATTATTAATCCTAAAATAATGCCATGAAATCTCTGTTTCTTCTTCTTTACCATGTGACAGCTCCCTTGTTCTGTATTGTTTAAAAAATCTACATGACGACATAATTTTGAAAGATATCTGACCTCCTTTACGTTTAAAGCGCCGATTTGGCAAGCGCTTTAAAAAATATTTTGCAAGTGAATCCAACGCATCAGCCCCCCTAGGTCCCGATTATAAAACCTCCAGCAAGAGGAGATTCAATCGTTAGTTTTCGACAATATGTTTCTTCAAAAGAATTGGGAGCTTGTTTAAGAAGCTCCCTGCGCATGCTGAAATTCCAGCTCAGTCTCATTTCATTATCGTATTGTTCGAGTGATCGGAGCGTTGTAGATGGGACCTTTATTCGATAAAGACTTCCTGACTACTGTAGATCTGTTCCATACGCTCCTGCCGCGTTTTTATCGGGGAGACCGCTCGCGAACAAGGGAACGACCATCATGATTTTGTTTCCGCCACAAGCTCATGAAGCCGAAAAGTAAGCCTCAACCGTTTCGTTCTGGCTGCACATCGTTTATGATAGGATGAGAATTTGAATATTCGATACAAAGAGGGAGAGCACATGTTTGATTGGACTACCATGGGAGCATTTTTGGCTGTTGTGATCGGCCTCTTTTTAATTCCGGGACCCGCTGTCCTGTTAACTGCCACGCGTACCGTACAGGGAGGGCGAAAAGCAGGGATCATGGCAGGGCTGGGCATTGCCACCGGTGATTTCATTCATACGATTTTTGCTGCGGTCGGTTTATCCGCGATTTTGATGACATCTGCATGGGCATTCAATCTCGTAAAATTTGTGGGAGCCGCTTACTTGGTCTATTTAGGGGTTCGGGCCATGCTTGAAAAACCGGTTGACCCAGAGCTGCCAAAAGTAACACCGTTACCACCGCTGCAATCGTATGGGCAAGCCATCCTCGCAGAACTACTGAACCCAAAGACGGCGTTGTTCTTTCTGGCGTTTCTGCCGCAATTCGTACATCCGGAGCGTGGGGGAGCCATTTTCCAATTCCTTGTCCTGGGACTGATTTTCGCCATCTTGGGATTCTTTTACACCGCGCTGATTGCGATCAGTATCAGACCATTAGGGCATCTGGTGAAACGAATTTCCTGGCTGGGCCGCTGGAGTGGCAAAATCGTAGGTTCTGTGTACATCTTATTGGGATTAAAAGTAGCGCTGCAAGAGAGATAAGGTAATGAGTCGGGGAGTAGTCTTCCCGGCTTTTTTTATTGCCTAATGACAGGTGTAAGGTACTTTTTAGTGCCTATGATACTTGAAAGTACGTACTTCCTATCAAGTGAGGCATGAGACATAATAGCATTCAGATGCAACATATTCGCCAATCATGTTAAGTAAGGGCCCTGCTTTGTGAATGGCAAGAAAAAATAAGGGAGGATACACCTCAGATGAGCACAATTACATCCAATGTGAAGCAGCAAGCAACTGGTGCGAAAAACTCCACTCTTGCTTTACTTGCTCTCGCAATCAGCGCATTTGGTATCGGAACTACTGAATTCGTTATCGTCGGTTTGTTGTCTACAGTCGCACAGGATTTGAAAGTAACCATCACCTTAGCAGGACTTCTTATTTCTGGATATGCATTAGGAGTAGCAATTGGAGCGCCGATTATTACAGCACTTACTAGTCGAATTCCACGCAAAATGCTACTCATGCTTTTGATGATTGTCTTTGTTGTCGGCAACAGTGCGGCAGCCTTGTCGAGTAGTTTTACGCTTTTAATCATTGCCCGTTTCTTTACCGCGTTTTCTCATGGAGTATTTTTCTCCATCGGTTCGACGATTGCAGCCGATCTGGTGCCAGAAAACAAGCGTGCCAGTGCGATTGCGACAATGTTTACTGGTCTGACTGTCGCAACCGTTACAGGCGTACCTTTGGGAACGTTTATTGGACAAATGTTTGGATGGAGAGCGACTTTTTGGGGTGTGGCCATTCTTGGCGTGATTGCACTTATCTCGACAGCGATTCTGGTACCAAGCAATTTGAAAAAAGCCAAGCCTGCTTCCATTAAAGACCAAGTGAAAATAATCACAAACGTGCCACTGTTGCTTGTCTTTGCGATTACGGCACTTGGCTACGGCGGTACCTTCGTAACCTTTACGTTCTTAGGGCCGATTCTGGAAGAAATCACGGGTTATCAGGCAAGTGCTGTCAGTCTGATTCTTCTCGTCTATGGGATTGCAGTAGCGATTGGAAATACGGTCGGAGGAAAAGCGGCTGACAAGAATCCGATAAAAGCGCTGCGCTGGATGTTCATCATTCAGGCGATCATTCTGATCCTGTTAACATTTACTGCTCCTTTCAAATGGGTGGGAACCCTGACGATTATGCTGATGGGCCTCTTGGCTTTTATGAACGTACCGGGTTTACAGGTATATGTCGTGCAGTTGGCTGAAAAATACGTGCCAAGTGCTGTTGATGTAGCTTCTGCCATTAACATTGCGGCATTCAATCTCGGCATTGCGATTGGAGCCTTTGTGGGAGGAATCATCGTCGATACCATTGGACTGATTCATACACCATGGGTGGGTGGAGTAATGGTGTTAGGTGCAGCATTACTCACGGTGATCAGCAGCAAGCTGGAAAAAGCTCGTCATTAATTGTAAAAAGACGGCGGATGGATGAATGCATGAGTCCGCCGTTGATTTCCATATACATCACGTAAGGAGAGAGCATCGATGAGCAAATTCGACGGTCATTATGGATTTCAGCGAATGTTCCAAGAAGGCAAGATGACCTTGGGATTTCACATTCCGTTAGAGGCATACGAATGGGAAGCACCGACAATGGAGCGCCAGGTTGAACTCGTCCAAGCGGCAGAAGACTATGGCTTTACCGGAATCTGGCTGCGGGATGTGGTTTTGCAGGACCCCGCTTTTGGTGACCCTGCAACCGGGCAAATTTATGACATGATGATTTATTTAACGTATTTGGCTGCGCAAACCAAAAAAATCGCTTTCGGTACCTCAAGTATCGTTCTTCCACTGCGGCATCCGCTACGAGTGGCAAAAGAGACAGCGACCATCGAAAATTTGTTTCCCCAACGTTTGATGATGGGGATATCTTCCGGGGACAGACGGGCTGATTTTCATGGATTGAATGTACCACATGAACAACGTGCAGAGCTGTTTCGCGATGGCTACGACTATTTGCAGAAGGTCATGGCAGAGAATTTCCCAAAAATCAACTCCCCATATGGCATGATTGACGGAGCGAATCTGGTGCCAAAATCGACCGCGCCCATTCCTACTTTTATCACGGGGTACAGTCAACAAACAATGGACTGGTTTGCGCAAAACGGAGATGGCTGGATTTATTACCCGCGTGATCCATTCAATCAAGCACATGCCATCCAAGAATGGAGAGAGCTTGTCCAGAAATATCATCCAGGTGTATTCAAGCCGTTTATTCAGCCTCTTCACTTGGATCTTGCGGAAAATCCGGATGAGTCGGTCACGCCGATTCGATTAGGCTACCGAGTCGGTAGAAAAATGCTTTTGGAACTACTGGCCATGTATCAAGAGGTCGGTATCAATCACTTGTTTTTCGCCCTGTTCCCTAGCAAGCGTCCCATTGACGAGGTCATCGATGAGCTAGGACAAGAAGTATTGCCTTATTTTCCGGCCCATATCGATTCACCGGAGCGAGTTTGATTCCAGCTTCATATGAGGAGGGGAGGACATGGAAAAATACAATATCCCTGTAGAGGCAACATTGGAGGTTATTGGAGGGAAATGGAAAGTGGTGATCCTTTGCTTGTTGGCAAAAGGAACAAAGCGGACAAGCGAATTGAAACGCGCAATGCCTGCCATCACGCAAAAAATGTTAACGCAGCAACTGCGAGAATTGGAAGCGGACAACATTATCACCCGCAATGTTTTTCAGCAGGTTCCCCCACGAGTTGAGTATGACTTGACTGAGTACGGCAAGACACTGTCGAAGGTACTGGATGTCATGTGTGAATGGGGAGAGAGTCACATCGAAAACCAATTGCAAAAAATAGTCGAATAAAAAGGGGAAGTTCGATGAGAGGAATTGGCATCAAGCAATACGGCGGCATCCAACAGTTAACAGAAATTGAACTGCCAACAAAACCAATCGGTCCGGACGATTTGCTCATATCGATCAAAGCGAGCGGGGTAAATCCTGTTGATTGGAAGGTGCGGGAAGGACTGCTGCAAGCAGATTTTCCTTTTGAACTGCCACTGATTTTAGGGTGGGATGCCGCGGGCACGGTAATGGCTGTCGGTACGAATGTGCAGGATTTTCAAATCGGGGATGATGTCTTCTTCCGTCCAGAGCTGGATAGAGAAGGGACATACGCAGATGAAATTGTCGTTCCGGCGAATATCGTAGCCCCGATACCACGTGGTTTGTCTTATGCGGAAGCAGCTTCACTTCCATTGGTCGGACTAACGGTTTGGCAGGCATTGGTGGAGGTAGGGAAGGTACAAGCGGAAGAAAAAGTCCTGGTGTTGGGGGGAAGCGGCGGGATTGGTTCCATGGCAATCCAGCTAGCAAAAGCGCTAGGTGCCTACGTGGCGACGACAACCAGCTCCAAAAACAGCGATTATGTCCGTGAGCTGGGAGCAGATGAAGTCATCGTGTATGATCAGGGACCACTTCACACCTCTACACAATTTACATTCATGCTGGACACGCTGGGTGGAGAAGCATACGGAGAAGCTTTAACATTTATGAAGCGGCAAGGAAGAGTAGCAACCATTATCGGCGAGCGTGATGCCAAGAAACCTTCGTTCGCTGATGCAGTTGAGAAAGAACGAGAGCTGGATGTTACTTTTGTGTTTACGCGTCCAGATGGGGTAAACATGAATCATATCCGTGAGCTGGTGGAAGCCAAACATGTAAAGCCTTCTTTGATGAAGATATATCCATTGACCATTCAAGGCGTTCGAGACGCGCATCTCTTTAGTCAAACGGGTAGAGTACGTGGCAAGATTGTGCTCGTCCATTCATGAGTGGGAGACGAGCACGAGTAAATGGCGCGAATGTAACAGCGGCGGGCTAGGATTGGATTTTTCAACCGAACCCGCTGCTGTTTTCATGAAAAAGCCAGCGTGACTGTGTAGATCGCCTTCGCTGGTAACCGCCAGCTTCACCTCTTCCGAATCACGGCCCCCTGCAAGACAAAGGTAATTCCTAAGATTCCTGCGATAGCAAGCAGGCGAATGAAACCGTTGGAGACAAACAGATTGACACAGATCAGCCCAATAATGATCAGAACAAGCAAGATTACCGTTTTTCCCGACATGTACGTGTTCCCCTTTCCTCAGACAAAATGAGTGGTCTCGTCAAATCGGTTTATGCGGGTAGATCCAAGGCGTATGTAATTTGACTTTTTGGTTGTCAGAATCTTCTGTTCATCCTATGGATACGTACTATTGTAGCGAATACGATCGTGGAAGAAAAGGCGGGATAACGTGAAAAAACTCCCTTCTGTCATCGCCAGGTGCTCACCTGCACGCTTGAGAGGGAGTTTTTGCTTGTAATCGTGCTACACTCATTACTTTGTCGCTAGCTGACGCTCCGTGCTCTGGTGCTTCATCGGCTGTCCGGCCAATTGTGATCGCTTGGATCGAATCATGATGGCAGTAATCAACAGTGCAATGCCATTTATGATAAATACGAAGCGAATGGGGATGAGTCCCCCGAGAAAGCCGCCAATGATTGGCCCCATCATCGTCGCGAGCTGCGTCGAAGATTGGTTCAGGCTAAACGCTCTGCCGCGAAATTCTGGTTCCGTGACTTTTACAATCATGGCGTTGATCGACGGATAAACAGCGGCAAAAAACAGTCCGTACGCGAATCGCAAAATGCCAAATCCATACAGATTAGTGAAGAAGAATTGCAGTAAATTTCCGATCGCCCCACCCATTAAGCCGATGAACAAGATTTTGGAATAGCCGACCTTTGTCCCAAGCTTTCCCCATTGTGGAGCAGCGATGACCGTCGCGATTCCGACTGCCGCAAAAATGATGCCGGAGCTGAGAGAAGCGTCTTGCTGCGAAGCGCCCAATTGCATGACATACACGGTTAATAAAGGTTCAAGAAGCATAACGGAAATCGTGACCATCAGGCTCATACCCAGTATGGACATCAATGGGCGATTTGCTAGTGCAGCACGCAAATCTTCTCGTACACTCGAGCGGCTGCCGGAGCGGTTCAAGTTCGTTTCCTTCACGAAGAAAGTAGCGATCAGCGCTGCTACAAGCACAACAAATCCTGAAAAAATGAAAGCTTCCGCGTTTCCCCATACATGACTGACGACGCCGCCAACCAACGGACCGATAATTCCTCCGGTTGCACCCGAAGTCGCCATTATCCCAAGTGCGTACCCGACGTTTTTTTCTGGTGTATTCGTCGCTACCAACGCAATGGCGGCAGGTACGTAGCCGGCTAGTAGGCCCTGGAAGATCCGTAACACAAGAAACAAATAAGGGTCCGTAATCAAATACGTCAAAAAGTACAGCAAAGCGAGGCTAAATCCAGAGCGAATCAACATAGGCTTTCGTCCATATTTGTCCGCAAGAGAGCCCCAAAATGGCGAGATGAGTGCACTTGCTAAAAACGTGATGCCAAACGAAATGCCAGACCAAGCTTCCAGATGCTCATTGACCCCCAGTGAAGTATGGAGGAAGATGGGCAGGAAAGGGATGGAGATGGAGTAGGCGGTACTACAGAAAAATACCCCTATCCATAACACGATCAAATTACGTTTCCATGAAAATTCCATCTTTCTGTCACAACCTTTGCAGTTAAAAAGCAGGAATATTGTTATTGATCATTCTAGCACTGCAATTTACTGCTGACCAATTCGGAAATATGATCGGACTATTGCAAAAAAGAAATAAGAGGAAACCTTGACTTCATTCAGACAAAAGAAAATCCCCTAACGACAAGAGATGTCAGCTCTTGTATCCGTTAGGGGATTTCCATGTAAACGGCAGGTTAATGTCCGGCAGGCGTGCTTATACCCACTCGATCAATCAATCGCTTGCTTTCCTCATTAAGTCCAGTGATGACGACGAATTTGTCCAACTGTCTGTATTTCTCTACGACCTTTGAAATAGCTGTTACGGCTGACAAATCCCAGACGTGGGAACGAGAAAAGTCAATGATAATCTGCTGGGGATCATCCTGAAAGGAAAAGAGGTCGACGAAGTGCGTCATGGTACCAAAGAAAAACTGACCCGAGACGGCGTACACTTTTTCACCAGTATCGCTCACGTAGGAGGTGGCATGCAAGCGAGCCATCCTCCAGCCAAAAATGAGGGCACTCAGGATCACTCCAGAAATGACCCCTTTAGCCAAATCGTGCGTAGCGACGACGACGATCACTGTCGTAATCATCACAATGGCATCTCCAACAGGAATTTTCCATAGATCCCGTATAGACTGCCAGTTAAACGTCCCGATCGAAACCATGACCATGACACCGACGAGAGCAGCCATCGGGATTTGTTTGACGACGTCTCCAAGAACCAGGATCAAGAACAAGAGAAAAATCCCTGCAACCAAGGTGGACAGACGGCCACGACCACCTGATTTCACATTGATAACGGACTGTCCGATCATGGCACAACCAGCCATTCCGCCAAAGAATCCGGTGATGATGTTGGCGATCCCTTGGCCTTTCACTTCTGTATTTTTGTTACTGCGGGTATCTGTCATCTCATCAAGAATGGCAGCAGTCATCAATGATTCCAGAATCCCGACCAATGCAAGTGGAAAGGAGTAGGGCAGTATGATCATGAGTGTTTCCCAGTTCAACGGGACACTAGGAAAGTGGAAGATTGGTAATTGACGTGTGATTTCGCCCATGTCTCCAACGGTCCGCAAATCAAGACCTGCCCAAATGGAAATGACCGTCATGACGATGATTGCTACAAGAGCAGAAGGGACAGCTTTGGTGAGACGCGGTAACAAATATATGATCGCGAGCGTTCCAGCCAGCATGACGTACATAACCCAGGACGCCCCAATGAAATGGGGAAGCTGAGCCATAAAGATGAGAATAGCCAACGCATTGACAAAACCAAGCACAACGGTATGAGGGACAAAGGTCATCAGCCTGCCGATTTTACAGGCCCCCAGTACCAGTTGCAAAATACCAGTCAGAACAGTCGCGGCGAATAAATACTCGATGCCGTGCTCTTTGACCAGAGTGATCATTAATAGCGCCATAGCACCTGTAGCTGCGGAAATCATGCCCGGTCTTCCTCCGACAAACGCAATAATAACTGCGATGCAAAAGGAAGCGTACAACCCAACCATTGGATCGACACCGGCAATAATAGAAAAAGCGATGGCTTCCGGAATCAGGGCAAGTGCAACTGTAATACCTGCAAGTACGTCCGCACGTACATTAGAAAACCATTCCATTTTTAGTTGTTGAAGGTTCAAAAATGTTCCTCTTTTCTGTATCGTATCGTGACTTTCCCCTTTCAGAAAAGTCGGGGCCGTTTTTCACAGTTTTTCATTATAGTAAAAAGGAGTCCTCTTCGCCATCTTTTTTTAGGAAATGGTATTGGCATTGATTCAATTTTTACTGGTAACTAGTTGAAATAAAGTTCCTCATGAGAGAATGTTTTCTTATGGGGAATAAGAAAGGAAATGAGCACATTGAAAAAGGCTTTGACATTAATCATTGCAGCATTACTCATAACTGGATGTGCAACTAATCACAAGAAGGTTGAAAAGCAAGCATTAACAGGATACGTAACTGAAAAAGATTTTGAAAAAAAAGCTCTCTTAGTTATAGAAAATGATGAAACCAAGACGAGCGATGAGAATTTCTATGCAGCAGAGTGGTATTTTCCAAATGAAGAAGCCGTATTCCTCGATAGCAAGGGGAATAACATCTCGTATGATGAAATCGAAGTTGGTCACACAGTATCTACATGGTCAACAACACCATCAGCACAGTCTTATCCCAGTGGCGCAGAACTCAGTAAACTTGTAATTAATGAAGAAAGCAAAAATCCTATTTATCAAATGGATGAAAAAAGTGCGATTCAACACGCAATCAATTATTTAAAGAGCAAACATGATGACGGAATCATTATTAAAAGTGCAAGTGGACAAAAGGATTATTGGCAGATTACAGCAACAGACTATGATCATAAAAAAGAAACTAATCTACAAATTCATGCATAAACCGGGGAAGTAAAAGAGTTTTAAAGTTTGTACCCTGCTGCAACTAAAGAAAGGAGTGATACATGCGTGATGGAGAGTACTTTTATAGTTCGGTTGAATGGGGAACGTTTGGTTGATGTCTAATTCACAGGTGGCGTGAAAAAGATATCTGGGTCTATGTAGAACAAGAAGAGATTCCTTATAACGATTTGTACAAGATGAATATTATCCAAACGTATCGGAAAAAGTTAGATATTTTAACTAAAAATAATGAATAAGATTAATTGTACTAGAGATTTATGTAAATGAACTGCTAAACGAGCAGATTCAAAAAGTTAAACGATTCCAAGCAATATTTCTTGAATCAATTGGATTCAAAATTTTCACTCCACGCATTGGCTATATGATGTGTCCATTGCCCGTGAAGCATGGTTACCATGCAGGAAGGTATTTAATGCAATGGTTTACAATTGGTTAACCGATCAAGCAGCTATCAATCGAGGTGTTGATTGGTTCGAAGATGATAGATTCAATAAGATATTTTTGATTCACCAAGGTGGAGTAACATGAAAAAAATCCTACATAAATAAGTTATTCATTGCTCCGTTTTTTTGACTCTATTACAACGCATTTTATTCAATATTATTGATCGGGCAGGGAGAACTGACTAATGAGGTGTATTCGCCAAACAGTCAGTACGTTTCCAAGGTATATCGTGTCGGTGATGAAAGGGGCTTACGAGTAGATGTAAATACGGGACTTTTCGGTAGTGAGAGACTTATTTACTGGAGTGGGAAAGAATCCGAAGCAAAAGTAGAATGGCTTGAATTTTATGCCCAGTTGGATATTCAATATAAGGAGGAATTCCCTCCTTATATTCGAGTAAATTAACCAAAAATAATTAATATGATCAGTAAAGCAAAACGTTAATAGGGTATAGACGTTTTATAAGCATAAAATGAATTCAGGATTTTAATGTAAATACAAACAATGTATCTCCCGACACTTTTCTATAATATACAACATCATACTAGGAAATATTGACGAATATTCTGAATATTATATAATATAGTAAAAAAAGGGAGTGCTGGTAATGGTTAAGAGATTTTCTTGGTTGCTTTTTGCAGTTTCTCTACTATTTTTTTCATCTGGGGCATATGCTAATGAAGATGATACATACGTTTCAGAAGAAGTTGCAGATGAGATAGTCAAGGATTACATCAAGAAATTCAAATTTGATGTTAGCCTTGAGGACAAGCAGGATGTTGTTGAACTTTATGACACCAACGATGAGCATATCGGATATTATTATGAGTTAGAAAATGAAGAAAGTTATTTCTTTATTGTTTCAGCAAACACTGAATACTCTCCAGTGTTTGCTGCTGGAAAAGGAAAGATTAAACTGCAAGAATTAGAAGATGATGAAAAATATTACTTTTTGGGAAACACTTCAATCCTAAAATCTAATGATGGTAGTAGGTTGGTTAAAAAAATCAACAAAGGACTACAGAAGAAGGAACAGGACATTGAATTTACAATCCCGAAGAACAGAGAGGCAAAGTCTATTTGGAAAAGTTATACGTCAGAAGAAGCTAGTGATGTAAGTACCTTAAGAGTAGACGAAGACTATCTTAACGTAACAAGGTTCACTCAATGGGAAGATGGAGTAAATAACCCAGCAAGTTCATGTGGGCCTGCAACAATTGCTGCAATAGCTGAGTACTGGCGTAACAAAAAAGGATTTGACACAATAGATGGTTTAGATTATTTCACCAGAACTGAGATGATAAATGCTGTTTACAAGTATCATGGCGGAAAGTCATATGGCATGTCAGTTTCAAATGTGCGTAGTGGGTTGAAAAGTTACATAAACCGAGGTCACACTCATACTGTGTCAACAGACTCGTTTAATAGTTTTTCTACTTACAAGTATGAAATTGGTAGAAGTCGCCCACTTGCAGTAAAATTTGATCAGTACTTCACGTTTTTCGAACCAGATGCTGAGTACGCCTACGACTACCATTGGACTGTTGGTGTTGGGTATCTAGAAGATGGAACCGATAAATATCTCTATATTCAAGACAATGGAATTGGATACACGGATGGGACTTGGGATTGGTCGAAAGAATTGTACATTGACTACATAACAAACAAGCCAATTATTACTATGGTATCTTTAGAAGTTTCATGAGTCATTTAAATAAGGAGCAGGTGTTTCTGCTCCTTATCATTCCATATAGATGGAGGGCATTCATCATTAAAAAAAAGATGATTTGGAGTGTAGTTAGTGTACTTGGTATTATATTAGTTTGGAACCTTTACACTATATTTTATGGAACATCTGGAGACAGGGCATTGGCTATTAACTATGCAACAGAGTATGTAAGTGAGAAGTATAATTTACCAATTGAGAGCTTAAGGACAGATGAGCCTACTTACAATTTCTCACATGGGACATATATGACAAAAGTCAGAAATACAAAAGCCCAAGAATCATATCTAATCAATGTTAAAATAACTTCCAATGGTGATATGCAGAGAATTGAAGAATATTCTAAGAATCCGGTAAGGGAATAATGTAAAAAATACCCAAAAATATTATAATACCAAAAAGCAAGTTTAATAAAAACAACCAAACTTTACATGCGTTAATGAGCACACGAGATGTACCTAGTGTAAGCAACTGTAAAGAATGGGTTCAAAACATCATGAATCGTGTAAAAGATGTTGATCTATTTACAGCACACAATCTCAGTATCAAGATTTACGCTGAGGGAAATACTGGTTCGAGCCTCTCATTCCTTGATGGATAAGGAGGTTCGAACCGTTTTTTTCTGCCAATGTGCTCCGCGAAGAAAAAAATTCCAATAAAACATCGATATAAAAGACAAATCCATATATAATGAAAATGATTTTCAAAATCAAATGCTTGATTGATGTTGTTCTTGAGAGAGAGGAGTTGCTGCTTCAATGCTTCGCAGATTTTTTTCTTACTATCGGCCTTATCGTGGATTATTTATCCTCGACTTCACGTGTGCAGTATTCGTTGCCTTGTTGGAGCTGGGATTTCCGCTTGCAGTGAACATGGTTGTCGATCAACTACTTCCGAGCAAGGATTGGAATATGATCGTGTGGGCGTGCATTGGACTTTTGGCTTTGTATGGTCTTAACGCCGGGATGAACTATGTCGTCACCTACTGGGGACATATGCTTGGAATTAATATCGAGACGGATATGCGGAAGAAGCTGTACGACCATATTCAAAAGCTCTCTTTCCGCTTTTTCGATAATACCAAGACGGGGCATCTGCTATCTCGTCTAACGAATGACTTGATGGAGATCGGGGAGGTCGCTCACCACGGTCCGGAAGATTTGTTTATCGCCGTGATGACGCTGATCGGTGCTTTTCTCCTGATGTTCAATATTAATGAAGAAATGGCGCTGCTTACGTTTTTGGTGATTCCGCTCTTGATATTCTTCGTCGTTCACTTCAACCGTAAAATGACGGGAGCGTTCCATCGCCTATATGGCGACATGGCGGATTTCAACGCACGTGTTGAGGACAACGTAGGCGGAATGCGCGTCGTACAAGCTTTTGCCAACGAGAAATTTGAAAACAAAAGATTCGCAGAGAACAACCAGCGTTTCCGGCTCACGAAGCTGTTGTCCTATAAAATCATGGCCCAAAATATTTCTGTCAGTTACGTCCTGATGCGTTTAGTCAATTTGTTTGTCCTGATTTGCGGTAGCTGGTTTGTTATTCAAGGGGAATTGACCTACGGTGAATTTGTCGCTTTCTTACTGTTAACAAATGTATTTTTCCGTCCCTTGGAGAAAATTAATGCGATTATCGAGAGCTATCCAAAAGGGATTGCCGGCTTCAAACGCTACATCGAAATCATGGACACAGCACCGGATATTGCGGATGCTCCAGATGCGATCCAGGTAGAGTCGCTGAAGGGCGATATCTCGTACAAGAATGTTTCGTTTAGCTACGACCAAGAGTCTTCTGTTTTGCAAAATATTGATTTGAACATCCGGGCGGGCGAGACCATTGCGTTTGTAGGCCCTTCTGGAGCAGGAAAAACCACGTTGTGCAGTCTCTTGCCGAGATTTTATGAGATCGGCGGGGGCAGCATCTCCATTGATGGAATGGATATCCGCCAAATCACGTTAACGTCATTGCGTAGCCAAATCGGAATCGTTCAGCAAGATGTGTTCCTCTTTTCAGGGACGATTCGCGAAAATATCATGTATGGAAAACTAAACGCTTCAGAGGAAGAGATCTGGGAGGCAGCGCGTCTGGCTAAACTAGAGGAGTTTATCCGTTCTCAGCCTGCTGGTCTGGAGACGATTATTGGTGAACGCGGAGTCAAATTGTCCGGTGGTCAAAAACAAAGACTGGCGATTGCGCGCATGTTCTTGAAAAACCCGCCGATCCTGATTTTGGATGAAGCTACCTCTGCACTTGATACCGAAACGGAGGCGGCGATCCAGCAGTCCTTGCAGGAACTGTCCAAAGGCCGTACGACATTGGTGATCGCCCACAGATTGGCTACCATTAAAAATGCAGATCGAATCATCGTTGTAACGGAACAAGGCATTACGGAGCAAGGAAGTCATGATCAGCTCTTGGCTCGTGAAGGCATCTACAGCAGACTGTATCAAGCACAGTTCGGTACGTACCTCGACCAGTCAAACAGCGTTTTTTCTTGATAATGAATAGGGAGGGAGATCATGATGCTAGAGTGGGATGACGATTTTATCGCCCAACGGTTTGATATTTCTTCAAAACCGAGACCCAATGCCTTATTTTCGATGAAGGCAAGAGATTTGGTAGACCCGACACATATGAATGAGCTCGTACAAATCTATGCTCCGCTAATCAAGGCACATGAGCTGACTGCTGCTGGTACTTACATCAGCAGTTGGCTCACGAGCCCTTCTCTCGGTCTATCGTATATGATCTCTGTCTGGAACCGTGCACTTACCATGACACTGGATAATATGACGATTGAATTGTTTTACGAGGATGATTATCCGCAATTCGTCTTTGTGCTCCCGGCGTATGAGATCGTAGAAGCGCCTACGAGCGAAGCGGAGCGCTCAATCTGGCTGAAGGAATGCTATCGTGCGTATTTTCAAGACTTCCTTCACCCGTTGCTTACGACTCTTGCAAAGGTAACGGGAAACCCAGAAGCGATGCTCTGGGGACAGTTCCCAACCAAGTTCAATTACCATACGGATGCTTTTGTGGCGTTGGTAGAACAGGATAGCATCAAGCAACAAGTGAAGGCTGATTACGATTTCCTCTGTAATCAGTTGGAAGGCGAGAGCTTTGGATTGCAAAAAAATCCATTTCGCGTGGGTGTGCGGTGGATCGAGGATATGCGTGACCCCCAAGCGAAAGTCCGGATTAAGAATCAATGCTGTTTGTATTATAAGACGGGGGAGCAAAAGTATTGCTATACCTGTCCGCGGATAAAAGAAGAAGAGCGCGCTCTGATGAGAATTCGTGCGTAGCTGACCCTTCCTTTGTGGAGGGTTTTTTCTATACACAGTAGACGTATGGACATGGGCTAGCCTCTTCCTATAAAGTAGAGTCAGGGGTAAAGTTGGAAAAATCAGAATGATTTCCAGGAAGGCGTGGTTCGTATACAGACAATGAACCAAAAGGAACTGGATCGCTACGTTCGAGATTTTCATCAAGCGGTTGTCAATCAGCAGCTTAGCCTTTATTATCAACCACTCTACGACCTGAGGACAGGCAAAATAATCGGAGCAGAAGCTCTGGTAAGATGGAACCATCATCAAAGAGGGCTACTGCCCCCGGAATGGGTATTTTGGTTAGCAGAAATGAGCGGGTTGATTCTTTTGGTAGAGGAATGGGTGATCAGAACGGCTTGCAAGCAAAACAAAGCTTGGCAGGACGCTGGACTACCACCTCTTGTGATATGCGTGAATCTGTCATCGTATACCCTGGAATCGGATCAGTTGGGTAGCCGGATTCAAGCGATCTTAGAAGAAACGAACCTGCGGCCTCACTATTTGGAGCTGGAATTTACCGAGGATTCTGCGAGAGATGGGGAGCGAACCATCGAAATTTTAGCAGAACTAAAAAGAATCGGGGTAAAAATCAGCTTGGATGATTTTGGGAAGGGCTATAGCAGCATTCAACATCTATCTCGCTTTGCCATGAACAAAATAAAAATCGATCAATCCTGTGTAAGGGAATGCATGAGTGATGTCACACAGGCGACCGTTATCAAAACCGTCATGGCGATGGCACGAAGTCTTGGCGTGCAAGTAACGGCAGAAGGTGTAGAGACGCAAGAGCAACTGGATTTTCTTTGGCAGCTTGGCTGTGATTCTGCTCAAGGATTTTGGTTTAGTGAGCCCATGCCTGCCGAAGACTTGGCTCGTGTGTTGAAGCGTGAGGAAAGGTTTAGGAACAGTGCATTTCTACTACTCAATGGTGGACAACACCGAGCTTTAGATACATACGAAATGGATCAGAGTGAGCGAGGAGAAGTTCTTCGCAAGCAGCAACATGAGAATGAATCGACATATCGAATGATTGCAGAAAACTTGTCCGATATTATCGTGATCATCAATAGTCAGGGGATCATTACGTATATTTCGCCATCCGTTCAATCCGTTCTGGAGATCGCTCCTGATGAAGTTGTGAATCGACACCTGCTAGCTGTACTACCATTGGAAACGGGCAGGCTTGTTATGCAAACGATTCGTCAGATCACGGTAAAGAAGCAGCCTCGTCTCATTACATTTACTTGCCCGGACCGGAATGGCAAAAAGATCACGCTGGAGGCAAAAGGCACTCCGGTGATTCATGAAGAACATGAGGCGAACCAAGTCATCTTTATCATTCGAAATCACACGAAGCACGTGCAAACAGAAGAGTTTTTACAAAAAATAGACAAGCTCTCCGTCATAGGGCAAATGGCTGCCGGGGTTGCACACGAAATACGAAACCCGGTAACTTCTATCAAGGGCTTCGTACAATTGCTCCGTCGAGATCAATGGAAGAGAGAATATTTTGATATTATGCAGGCTGAATTTCACCAATTAGAGAGTGTCTTGCGAGAATACGTCTTTTTATCAAGAGAGTGCACAGAACCGTATGAAGCAAAAAATCTAGCGAGTTTGCTGCGACAGGTTACCCGATTGATGCAAGTGAAGCTAGAGTGTCATCATCTGGCGCTAGATGTCAAGGAAGTGGAAGGGACCGTGATTTGGTGCGATCAGAATCAAATTCAGCAGCTTTTCATGAACCTTCTGTCAAACGCCGTTGACTCGATGCAAGATGGTGGCACGATTCACATCGTGGCTGGGCGTAAAGAAAACGAGCAAGTAATGATTCGAATCATTGATCAAGGCTGCGGTATGGCGGAAGAACGGCTGAAACGACTAGGCGAGCCTTTTTATAGTACAAAGGAAAAAGGGACCGGGCTAGGACTCATGATATGTTATAAAATCATTCAAGCACACGACGGGTATATCCATTTTTCGAGTACCCCGAATAAAGGGACGACAGTGGAGGTTTCCTTTCCACTAGGAAAATCAAACCCAAGGCTTGATCCATAACGTGATCAGGCCTTGGGTTTTTCATCCTTACTCTTTCTTTGTTTGGTTATCGGAAAATTGTTGTTGAACAGCTTCCAAAAAACGCAGCCATGCCTCGGGCAGCTTGGGCTCTTCTGTAGCATGGCGCATAGTGGAATTGCTGTCGTTTTGCTGCACTCGCTCCATTCTCCACCTATCCTTTCGTGTCTAGCCAATCATGACGCAGGGTAAACAAGTCCCGCAGCTCTTCTGTTGATAGCTCCGTGATCCAGCTTTCGCCCGTCCCGACAATTTGCTGGCTCAACGATAGCTTTCTCTCCATCATTTCATCAATGCGTTCCTCAATCGTCCCGAGCGAGATGAATTTGTACACGTGAACATTGCGCTGCTGTCCTATGCGATGGGCCCGGTCAGTGGCCTGATTTTCTACCGCAGGATTCCACCAGCGATCTACGTGAATGACATGGTTGGCTTCCGTCAAGTTCAAGCCGGTTCCACCCGCGCGCAAGGAAAGAATGAAGATGGCTCCGCGTTCATCGTCCGGAAGTGTCTGGTCTTGAAAACGAGCGATCATCTCATCGCGTTTTTCTTTCTTCGTGGCTCCATTTAGGAAGTAGACAGGTCCATAGCCTTCTCGTGTCAGCACTCGTTGGAGCAAATTGCCCATTTCGATGTACTGGGTAAAAATCAGGCAACGCTCTTTCTTTTGGCGAATATCCTCCACCAGTTCCAGCAGTCTTTCCAATTTGTGTGAGCGACTGGCTTCATCCGTTGTTGAGATTTCATTCAAAATGAGGGCAGGATGGTCACACAATTGCTTCAGACGTGTCAGTGTCGTTAGAATCAGACCGCGCCGCTCCATAGGGGAGGCTTTTTCCATACGATCAAACATATCCTGAATCGCTGTCTCATAAAGTGCGCCTTGCTCGGTAGTCAGCGGTACATATTCCTTGCTCTCATTCTTATCCGGCAAATCGAGCTGAATGTTCGGATCTGTTTTCACGCGACGGAGCAGGAAAGGCTGAATGAGTCGTTGCACCTGATTGATGAGTTGCTGGTCTTGGTCGCGTTCGATGGGATGGACAAAGCGCTGGGTAAATTCCCCGAGACTTCCCAAGTAACCAGGATTCAAGAAATCAAAAATAGACCAGAGCTCACTCAGACGATTTTCGATCGGAGTGCCTGTGAGAGCGATCCGGTGCCATGCTTTCAAATCGCGCACAGCGGATGCTTGCTTTGTATAGGCGTTTTTAATATTTTGCGCCTCGTCGAGACAAATCGTATCCCATGTAATCATTCCTAGCTCTTGCTCATCCAAATGGGACAGGGCGTAGGAGGTAATCACCAGATCCGCTCCCTTGATCGCTGGCAAAAACGCCTCCTTCTTTTGGCGATCATTGCCATAATGAATCATTACTTGAAGAGAGGGGGCAAAGCGCTTCAGCTCTTTTTGCCAGTTGCCTATGACGGAGGTCGGGCAGATTAAGAGAGAAGGGGTATTGGCTGGGCCATGTTGTTTGACATGAAGCAAATACGTAATAAATTGAACCGTTTTTCCCAATCCCATGTCATCGGCCAGACAAGCTCCCAGCCCAAAGCGGCGTAAAAAGAACAGCCACGAACTGCCCTCCAGCTGATAATGGCGTAACGTCCCGTGAAAAGTAGATGGCTGCTCCATGATCGGGATGCGCTTCGTTTCTTGCAATTGATTCAACAGCTCTCGCAAATGCTGGTTTAGCTGAACTTCAACCGTTAAAGAAGTATCGAAATCGAACTCATCATCGGGTAGCTCCTCCACCTCTACAGTAGGGGCGAGGTGCATTCTCATGACATCACGTAGGGACATGCCGTTTTTCGCTTTGTTTTTCTTGAGTGCTTCTTGCAACTGCAAGAATAAATCGGGAGTCAATTGCACCCAATGCCCGCGAATTTTCAGCAGGCGCTGCTTTTGTTTAATGAGTTCCTCAAATTCCTCTTCGCTGAGCTCCACAGGTCCCAAGGCGAGCTTCCATTCAAAATCCATGAGCTGGGAGACACCCAGGAAGGATTGTCGGCTAGCCCCGACAGAGGTTGTAATTTTGGCTTTTAGCTTCGGTTTTACTCGGCGTACTTGTTCCCACCATGCTGGTAGAAAGACATGAATACCGGCTTGCACCAACTGCAAACTGCTCGACGTCAAAAAGATCCACGCTTGCTCGTTCGTCAGTCGGGTGAGAAAACGGCTTTGATTCTCCTGGATGTCTTTTTGCCACGGGAGAATCTCCTTGCATTTGGCGAGGTCCGTGAGAAAACGATTCCAGTGTTCACGCCAGTCAGCAGGGATGCGTGCGGTAGCTACTCCCTCAGCCGTCAACTGGTGTGGCTCAATGAGAAATAACTGATCTGGCTCTTCACGATTCTGCAAATACACTTGGAGTTGCCAGTCATTGGGATGCTCCTCGGCTTCGACGATTTGCAAACATGTGCGAAACGGTGTCGTATCTGGCAGCCAGCCTATCGATTGCAACCATTCCTGTTCCTGAAGGTGTGGAGAAAGCTCGGAGCCCATGACGTACAGAGCCGGGTATTGCGTCAATAGCTGCTCCCACTTTCGTCCAATCTCACCAGTGCCCTGCAAGGATTCCTCTACGACGAGCGATAGCCACCTGTGTCCGTACTCTGGAAAATCGCCGGGAGTATGCATGGCTCTCCAGCCTATTTGTCCTTTTTTCCAGGAAGAAAAATCAGGGGCAATAGAGCCTTGTGCGAGCGTATCCCGGATCATTCTCGCTACATGCGTATATTGTTCAAATGACTTGCTGGATGAATAGGTCCGATGCAAAAGCCATTGGGGGGAGACGAAAAAGGAGAGGGCCTTGGCAGGGCTGAGCAATACGCCATGCTCGTTTTTGTCGAGGAAGGTTCCGTAATAGGAGGACTCATCCCACGCAAAAAGTGTTCCTGCCAATTCTTCTGGATCGATCACTGCTCCTTGCGTGTCTTTGCCAGTAATCAAGAATTGTCCGTCTGCCAAAAGCTCTCCGTCTAGAACCAATGTAGTGACGGTATTCATAAGTTGAAATTTCCTCTCCTTAGCTCTTCTTGAAAAGCACGTAACCGATTATGTTTGGCAGATAATTGTTCCACGTATCGTTCCCAGCGCGGATCTTGGTTTGCTCTGTTGTAAATCGTCCTTACCTTTTTCATGAGCTTGATCGCTTCTTTGTAGGCCGTTCGATTACGTTCCGCAATCAGTCTGTTTACCTCACGCAAATAAAAAGGGAAGAGCAGAGTCGGCTCGGCTTCCTCGATTTCTTTCACCTGCACGATCGAGATATCTGCCATGGGCACTTGAAATGACATTTGCAAATCAATCCATTGCTGAAACTGTCGTTCGTCATATAAATAGGCGGCATATTCGTGGTAACTGCTTGGTAAGAACTGCTTTAGCTTGGCGCCGCACTCGGCTGATCGTCCCACTTGCTCCATCGCTTCCTGCCAAATGGCGATAACGAGACGGTATTGTTGTGTCTCGGCTTGACCGATTAAGGACGTCAAGGAAGCAGTCCAATCGAGAAATCGTTGCCATTCGCCATTGCGTGCGAATGATTTCATATAGGACAAGTAGAAGGATAGGTTCAAACGGCTCATTCTTTTCCAGATTTGTAGAGCAGCTTCATCTTCTTTTTCCATCACATGAAAGTGGGCGCGGAGCAGCAGCCCTTTTTCCTTTTCGGCGGCAGAACTGTTTTCGTCGTTGATAAGCTGATCCAGTACATGGATCTCCTCTTGCATCCACTCCGGCTTCTTCAATAGCATCCACCATAACATTTGATAGGCGAAAATCCAGTAGAGGGAGGTGGCTTCGTTTTCTTTCAATTGCTTTGTCAGTTGAAGAGTATCTACGATGGCATCCTGGTGGTCAGTCAAGAGAGCAGGGATATCTGCGAAGTACAATGTCCCTTCTAATTGATCCAATAGCCGCTCGGCTGTCTGAACCAAATCCAGGAACCAGTATGATTGGCGGTACGTTTTCACGTATTGTGTAAGCTTCATGAGATGAAACAGATTGGCATGAATGACAAAAAGTTGTGCGCGATCTTTCGGCCACGAGGCAGCAACACTCAGCACATTCTGATAGCTCGATAATAACTCAGAGGAAGCTCGATACGATTCCATGGCCGCAAACAGGTTGCGTGTCCAGCTCTCAAAAAATGCCCACCATTCTTTGACGGAGCTATTTGCGGTAAGCGGAGAGGAAACAGACGCTGTATCCTGCTGAGCAGGAGCGGTATGGCTATATTTATAAGCAGGAATCAGCAGATGAGGAGAAAAAGTAGCTCGTCTTGGTTGTTGGGAGCGGGTCAAAAATGTGCGAGGATTCTCGAACACACTGTACATCTGAAAAAAAGTAGCAGCAATATGCTTGCAAATGCGCGAATAAGGGCAGGTACAGGTACTGTTTTGAACCATTTCCATATCGAGGCGAACATGATACACCTCGGAACCTTGAACATCACTCATCAAATATTGGCCTTGTTCTACGCGTGTATTGAAGACGACGCCATCAGAAAAGTACGTATAGCCCCGTTCAATGATGTGTCCTTCGACGGCAATTAGGATTTGCTCGCCTACCTGTATCGCTTGTTCCCGAGTCAACTCTCTTTGCAACATGTAGTCAGATCCTCCGAACGAAGTGTCATCCCTCCATTATAACCCAAAATGCGGAGAATGGAAAAAGATGCGTGTGTTCGCAGCATCAATAAAATGGTTTGGGCCATAAGCAGAAACAATGCTTAATTTTTGCGGGGACTGGGTGTATACTGAACACGTCGAATGAAAGGCAACGAAACGCAATGTGTTTTATTGTCTTTCGTTGTATTTGTACAACAAGAGAGAGAAGGGGCACACATGTTATCGATTTCGATTCTGCTCGTACTATCGTCTGGCCTTGCGCACGCAGTCTGGAACCTGTTCACGAAAAAAAGTGAGAACAAAATGGCGTTTCTTTGGTTGATTACATTACCAACAACCGTGATCCTCTTGCCTGTTCTCATTTGGGAATTGATGCACGTACAACTGACATGGTCTCTGGTTCTTTTTCTGTTTATGTCCTTTTTCTTTCAAGGATGCTATACCTTGTTGGTTTCAAAGGCGTATACATACGGGGATATCTCTCAGGTTTACCCTATCATGAGGGGGACGGGGACGCTTCTCATTCCGTTTTTTAGCGCCATTTTCTTTCAAGAGTATTTATCTGTACCGGGATGGCTGGGGGTCATTTGCATCGTGATCGGAGTCTTCGCCATTAGTGGAATGATTGGCACAGATCGTCAAGCTCAACCAATAAATCCGCTCGCCCTGCGATACGCTTTTGCTGTTGGGCTCTGCATTACAGGGTACACGTTAACCGACAAGCAAATCGTACAACAATTATCTCCATTGGCTTTATTGGAAATCACCAACTTTGCCTGTCTGATTGTCGCCGGGGGCTTTGTTTGGAAAAAGGGACTTATCCGCCGTGAGTGGCAAAAAAACTGGCGAACGATTGTACTTGGTGCCGTCCTTTCACCAGGCTCGTATTTGTTGTTTTTGTTTGCCATGACATTGGCACCACTGGCAGCCATTGCCCCCATTCGTGAGGTAAGTACGGTTTTTGGTACGCTGCTCGGGGTCTTTTTGCTAAAGGAACGACAACGCGTATGGCGTCTGTCTATGTCTTTGATGATCACGATTGGCATTATTTCCATTGCGGTTTGGGGCTAAAGGATATGAAGAGGTCGGCTGGGAGAAATCCTGGCTGGCTATTTTTTTTGCTACCAGGGAAAGATGAAGTGGTAAGAAAAAAACGGCTAAGGATGATCAAAATGGATGCAAAAGCAATTGCTCCGATCACTCATAAGCGGACGAAAAAAAGAAGGATCGTACTGAGAACTCTCGGAATCATCATTGGAGCTTTGTTGGTGGCAGTTGGACTGGAAATCTTTCTGGTTCCAAACAACATCATTGACGGTGGTGTAACCGGTGTTTCCATTATGGCCTCAAAGCTGACGGGAGGAGCACTCGGATTATTTTTATTCCTGCTGAACCTGCCCTTTTTACTTATTGGCTACAAGCAAATTGGCAAGACATTCGCCATCTCTACGCTGTTCGGTGTGGTCGTGATGTCGTTGGGGACGAGCTACCTCCATCATGTTCCTAGCTTGACGGACGATTTGCTTCTCTCTGCCGTTTTTGGTGGGATCATCATCGGCATCGGTGTCGGACTTGTCATTCGCGCGGGCGGTTCCTTGGATGGAACGGAAATTGTTGCGATCCTGATGACGAGGAAAAGTCCGTTTTCGGTCGGCGAAATGGTCATGTTTTTTAACATCTTTATTTTAGGCAGTGCTGGCTTCATTTTTGGGTGGGACCGGGCTATGTACTCGTTAATTGCTTACTACATCGCTTATAAAATGATCGATATTACCATGGTCGGGCTCGAGCAATCAAGATCAGTCTGGATCATCAGTGATTATCCAGACGAAATTGGCGATGCGTTAACCGCGAGATTGGGGCGGGGAATTACCTATTTGAATGGAGAAGGTGGCTACTCGGGAGACGTCAAAAAAGTCATCTTCTGTGTCATTACCCGATTGGAAGAAGCGAAGCTGAAATCCATCGTGGAGGAAATCGATTCCTCTGCATTTTTGGCGATTGGTCATATTCACGATGTTTCTGGTGGACGGTTTAAGAAAAAGAATATTCACTAAAACCTTACGTACAAATTACCCCCGAGCCAGTAGGTAGAACAACCTAATAGCTAAGGGGGAAAAATGTATTGACGGAAATAACTGAATTCATTTAATATTGTGTCATGCCAAAATACAAAATAACGTTCCGTATTTTGGGACAATTGAATGGTGATGAAAATGGACAAAACAGAAAAAACGGCAAACCGAAGTGTGTTAAAAACGCTAGAGTTTTTAGAATATTTTATCCAAAACAGTGAATTAAGCCTGGCTGAGCTTGTCGAGTTGTCGGATATGCCGAAGAGTACGGTGTTTCGAATTCTTCAGACGCTCGAAATGCGCGGCTTTGTCTCCAAAACGACCACTCATAATCCGCCTAAATACCAATTGGGATTGAAGCTGCTGGAGTTTGGGAACATTGTTGCTCAACGGCTGGAGATCAGGAAAATCGCGCTCCCGTATATGCAGCAGCTGCGGGATACGGTGGATGAGGCAGTCAACCTGATTATTCGTGATCAAGACGAAGGGGTTTACATCGAAAAAGTCGATACCCGCCAGTATGTTCGTGTATATACGCAGGTAGGTAGAAAATCACCGTTGTACGCAGGGGCATGCCCGCGCATTTTACTCTCATTTCTGCCGGATCAAGAGATCGAAGAATTGTTGAACCGGGTAGTCATGAAGAAAATCTCACCAGACACCAATACAGACAAAGATCTGCTATGGCAATGGATTCACGATGCACGTGAAAATGGCTATACAGTCAGCTACGGTGAATTGGAGCCGGATTCCGCAGCCATTGCTGTACCTATTCGAGATTTTACGGGACAAGTCATAGCTGGATTGAGCTTGGCTGGAGCTACATCACGCTTCCAGCAAGATCGATTGGAGTATTTGGTACAGGAGACAAAAGCAGTAGCGAATCAAATCATGAGCAAGCTGGGATATTCAGATGCAAAGGCGGGACTTTGATGCTGGAAATCAAAAATCTTCAGACGAGATTCCGAACCGATAATGGAGAAATTACCGTTTTGGATGGTGTTAGTTTTCAAATCAACAAAGGGGAGACGATTGGCATCGTAGGGGAGTCGGGTTGTGGAAAAAGTGTCACCTCCCTATCCATCATGGGGCTTCTGCCGAGAACCGCGCGAATCACCGGAGGAGAGATCCTGTACAACGGTGAAAATCTGGTTGCCTTTTCCAAGGATCAGATGAGGAAGGTCCGAGGAAAAGAGATCGCGATGATTTTTCAAGAACCGATGACCTCACTCAATCCGGTTTATACAATCGGGGCGCAGATCATGGAGCTCGTCTTGAATCATACAAGTATGAACAAAAAACAAGCCAAAGAGCATGCGATCCAAATGCTGAAGCTGGTCGGGATTCCGAGAGCGGAAGAAATCGTTGATGAGTATCCGCATCAGCTATCTGGCGGGATGAGGCAGCGTGTGATGATCGCGATGGCAATGTCCTGTAGTCCATCTCTATTGGTTGCAGATGAGCCTACGACTGCACTAGACGTGACCATTCAGGCGCAGATTCTTGACCTGATGAGAGAGCTACAGCAGAAGAGCGAGATGACCATCATGCTGATCACGCACGATCTTGGTGTGGTAGCAGAGATGTGTGATCGGGTGGTTGTCATGTATGCGGGGCAAGTCGTCGAGGAAGCCGAGGTCGAAAAGCTATTTGCCACTCCAAAGCATCCGTACACGGTTGGTTTGTTGGGCTCGATCCCGGATATGGACACAGAGCAGGAGTACTTGTTTACGATTGGCGGGACCGTTCCGAGTCCAGGTCAGATGCCCCCAGGCTGCCGTTTTGCTGAACGTTGCCAGAAGGCGATTGACAAATGCTACGAGCAAGCACCACCGTTATTCGATTTGAATGATGGTACAAAAAGCAGATGCTGGCTGAATGAGTAAGCGGAAAGGATGTGAATCTTTTGGAAAAGTCAGAATGTAAGCCCTTGCTTGAGGTGAGAGGGTTAAAAAAATACTTTCCGATTCGCAGTGGATTATTGAAGAAGGTAACGAATCACGTCAAAGCTGTTGACGATCTCTCTTTTACCGTTGCAACAGGGGAGACGCTCGGAATTGTAGGTGAATCCGGTTGCGGGAAGTCAACCACAGGCAGAGCCATTCTACGATTGCTCGAGCCTACGGGTGGCGAAGTGATTTTTCAAGGAGAGAATTTAGCGGCACTTTCCCCATATGAGATGAGGATGAAGCGAAAGGATTTGCAAATCATTTTCCAAGACCCGTTCGCATCCCTCAATCCGCGAATGACAGTAGGGGAGATCATAGAGGAGCCAATGATCATATTCGAACTGTATGAAACTGCAAAAGAACGCAAGGCAAAAGTAGCGGAATTGATGCAGGTTGTCGGTTTGAAATCGGAAAATTCAGAGCGTTTCCCTCATGAGTTTAGTGGTGGTCAGCGACAGCGGATCGGCATTGCACGTGCACTAGCACTAAATCCCAAGCTGATTGTGGCAGATGAGCCAGTATCTGCGCTCGATGTATCGATTCAATCCCAGGTATTGAACCTGATGAGAGATTTGCAAAAGCAATACGGACTCACTTACATATTCATCTCTCACAACTTGAGTGTCGTGAAGCATTTTTGCGACAGGATCGGCGTGATGTATTTGGGACGGATGGTTGAGCTGGCACCCAAAAATGCGCTATATGAAGAGCCGCTGCATCCTTATACGCGCTCATTACTGTCAGCAGTTCCGATTGCCAAGCCAAAAACGAAGCGTGAGCGCATCATCTTGACTGGAGATGTACCGAGTCCTGCGAATCCTCCGAGTGGTTGCACGTTTCATACCCGTTGTCCGGATTGTATGGAAATTTGCAAAACGGACAAGCCCGAATTTCAATCGATGGGCGATGGTCGATATGTTGCCTGTCATTTGTATAACCAATAGGAACAAATGACGGTCTATCATATTTTTTCAACATGAATTCCAGAACGAAAAGAAAAGGGGGACTTGTTTTGAAAAAGAAAGTAGGTATCACCGCTTGCTCCGCATTACTCGTGCTAGCTGCTGCTATAGGCGGATGTTCGAGTAAGCCGGCTGACACTGGCACACAGGCAAATCCGCAATCTAAGACAGAAGCGCAAGCTCCGGCAAAAAATGAACTTACACTTGGTGTGAATGGAGATCCGCACTCTTGGGATCCGATTGATACGTTTTTGCTTGATTGGAGTACGGTAGCAACATCTGTATTTGAAGGCTTAGTCGAGCGTACCACTGACTTGAAAATCCAGCCAGGACTCGCTGAATCGTGGGAGTTCAAGGATGACAAGACCCTTCAATTTAAACTTCGTCAAGGAGTTACCTTCCACAACGGCGAGCCATTCAACGCGGAAGCAGTGAAATTTACATTTGATCGCCTGCTTGGTGAAGAAGGGAAAAAAGGACCACAGCAAGCGAACTATGCGTCGATTGACCGTGTAGAAGTGGTAGATGAGTTTACAGTCAATATGATTCTCAAGGAAAAAGATCCTGTACTCCTTACAAAGCTGGCAGGTTATGGCGGTGTGATCGTTCCGCCTAAGTATTACAAGGAAAAAGGGGACGAGTACTTTAACACGCATCCAGTAGGTACGGGTCCTTTCAAAATGGATAGCTATGAAAAAGATAACAAGGTTGTACTGGTGAAAAATGAAAACTATTGGAAGCAAGGTCAACCGAAGCTGGAAAAAGTAACGTTCCGTTTTATTCCAGAAGCGACTACACGTCTAGCGGAAATGCAAACAGGTGCCATCGACATTATGAAAAAAGTCGAGATTAGCCAAACAGAATCCATCAAGGGCATGTCTGATCTTGAACTGATGCAAGTCGGGTCGCCCACCGTTTATTCGATTCGTTTCAATACATCGATGAAGCCAGTCGACAATGTAAAAGTCCGTGAAGCGATTGCTTACGCGATTGATGCAGACTTGATTATCGAAACGCTGCTCGGCGGATATGGTAAGCGTGTCAATTCATTCCAAAGCGATATGTCTTTCGGCTATGATCCTAACCTGCCATTACGTAATTATGATCCGGAAAAAGCAAAACAACTGCTCGCAGAAGCAGGCGTAAAGGAAGGAACTGAGCTTGATCTCTTCCTCCCTGGTACAGATGCTACGTTTAAAGAGGTAGCGCAAGCGATCGAAATGCAATTAGGCCAAGTCGGTCTCAAGGTGAAGCTGAATCTGGTGGACGCCTCCACATTTACTTCTGACCTCATTCCGAACGGAAAAGCAGGACATATGTACCGGAATGGCTGGGGTGGATGGACGCTCGACTTTGATAATACTGCCTATCTGATGTATCACAAAGGCGAGTTCTGGAACCCTGATTTCTATGACGAAAAAGTAGAGGAGCTCTTGAAAGCAGAACGCTCCACATTTGACCAGGAAAAGCGTCTGGCAGCATTTAAAGAACTGAATCAACGCCTGTATGAGCTAGTCCCAGATGTACCGCTCTATCAAACGATCAACCTGTGGGCTGTAAACAAACGAGTAAAAGGCTTCCAACCTCCGGCAGATGAACGTATCGATTTACGCGAAGCATCGGTTGAATAAGAATGTTTTGAACAGGGGAGTAGAAGATGTCTCTTCTATTCCCTTCACTTTTGATAAAGGAGGAGCGGGATGGCAGCCTTTTTAATTAGACGTCTACTACATAGTGTTTTTGTCGTTCTTGCTATTACTCTTGTCATTTTTGTCCTGGTACGAATGACTGGTGACCCAGTATCGATCATGTTTCAAGCAGGTGAGCCTACCAAAGAGGCAATTACTGAGCTTCGGAAAAATCTCGGTCTGGACGAGCCCGTTCATGTACAGTTCGGGCTTTATTTAAAAGATATGTTTACCGGTAATTTTGGCACGTCTTTCCGAACGGGTGAGAGCGTGATCGACATGATGAAAGAGAAGATGGGAGCAACTTTGCTGCTTGCCTTCGGGGGAATGTTTGTCGCCCTGTTGATTGCGATTCCAGTAGGGATCATTTCCGCTGTTTACAGAGGCAGCGTAGCTGACTTTTTCGGACGTATTTTTTCATTGCTAGGAATCTCTTTTCCTAACTTTTGGTTAGGGATTATGTTAATCATCATATTTGCCGTTAAGCTGGGCTGGTTTCCTGCTTCTGGTTATGAAGGTCTGGAGTATTTGGTTCTGCCTTCCGTTGCACTCGGACTCATCTTGTCAGGAATTTTAGCTCGATTAGTTCGCTCTTCCATGCTGGAGGTAATGAATCAGCAATATATCAATACGGCCCGTTCCAAAGGGATCAAGGAATGGCTTGTCATCATCAAGCATGGCTTACGAAACGCATTAATCCCAACGGTAACCTTTATTGGATTGCAATTTGGAACGTTGTTGGGTGGTACCGTGATTATTGAGCAAGTTTTTTCATGGCCAGGTATCGGGCGTATGCTGATTGATGCGATATCGCAACGTGATTTTCCAGTGATTCAAGGCTCTGTGATTATCTTGTCTTTTTTGATGATCTTCGTGAACCTGTTGGTTGATATCAGTTATGGCTTTATTGATCCACGTATTAGGCAGGGAGGAGGAAAAAGCGAATGACGACAGCGACAGTTACAAACAATCAGACCAATCCACCAATCAAAAAACGTGGAAAATGGAGCAAAATGGGCAGAAGATTCGTTCGAAATCCGTGGGCAATGACGGGGATGTTCTTGCTTATGCTTGCCGTCATATCCGCACTTTTTGCACCGGTAATTGCGCCATCCACTCCTGATAAAGCTGATTTGCGTGCACGGTTGGTTGCTCCCTCGTGGATGGACGATACGGGGAAGTCCGAGTATTTGTTAGGTACGGATCAGGTAGGACGTGACTTACTGAGCCGGATCATTTACGGAGCGCGAATATCGTTATTGGTTGGTGTCGTATCCGTATTGATTTCCTTAGTTATCGGGGTGATTCTGGGCCTCATCGCAGGCTTTTACGGGCGCTGGGTAGATGATTTGTTAATGCGCTTGGCAGATGTACAGTTGGCATTCCCTTTCATTTTGTTTGCGATTATTGTCATGACGGTCTTTGGGGCAGGTCTATGGAAGCTCATACTTGTTCTGGGGATCAGTAACTGGGTAGGCTTTGCGCGACTGGTTCGAGGACAGGTCATGAGTGTAAAAGAAATGGAATACGTCCAGGCTGCCAAAGCAATCGGGGCTACGAATTTTCGGATCATCAGAAAACATGTCCTGCCAAACGTTTCTTCTTCGATCATCGTATTGGCAACGTTAAATGTAGCCACCAACATTTTGTTGGAAGCATCGTTGACGTTTATTGGATTGGGTGTAGACCCTTCGATTCCTACATGGGGCGGCATGCTGGCAGACGGTCGCAACTATCTGGAGACGGCATGGTGGGTTGCTACTTTCCCTGGCATCGCCATTATGATTACGGTGTTTGGAATTAACCTGCTGGGCGATTGGCTGCGTGATGAGCTAGATCCAAATCTGCGCGTGTAAGGGGGCTAACCAATGAGAGGGCTAGGTGATATTTTTACAACGAAAGGGTTAGTTGCGGACCGAAACAATGACGGTGTAGCTGATTCATTGTCTGTTTCCTTCTGTTTTCAAACGGGAATCGTCGTAGAAGGATTCATTGATTTTTGTGCCCGATTAGGCCTTGAAACAAGTGAGCTGGATCTGCCTTCCATTCGTATGGAAGATTCACCGATGGTTGCTAGCAGCACGAAAAGCGGTGAGTGGCTGTGTACAGTATGTATCGAGCCATCTTGCGACGTAGATGAGGCGTCATGCACTCTCGATCGAGGGAACAATCGAATTGCTTTCGTTGGTGGAAGCGAGGAGAGTCTTAGCCGATTACTGCGCTGGATGGCGGCATATTGGACAGATGGAGTACATGCAACGGCTTCACTCGGTGACATTGAAAGGATTCGTTGTTCTTTACAGGAGGTTCAACTATATGTTCGTGCGGATGCTTCACCTGTCTGTCAGATTGCGATACCCCAGTACGCGATGATGAGCTCGCATGAGGGAAGTCCTAACGTAGAGAGACCAACTCCACTTGATAGTCTGACAGAGCTATGGACAACGGCAGGGTTCTATCAAGCGGGGCGTACGGATTTAACGAGTCGGACAGATGTATTTTTTACAGGAATCCATACTGTAGAGGCGGTTATGTCTGCCGCCCGCTTTGCAGCTCGGATTGGTCTAGCCTCGACCGGGATACATTTCCCGCTCACAGGAGAAGCAAATCGGATTGCGGAGCTCACTTTTTCCTTACACATGAATGGTGAAGCACCTCTTGCAAGTGGAGTGGTCGAAGTAATCCCGGACCCTAGAGAAAAGACAACAAGAATCATCCAGCTTTCAGGGGGAGGACAAGCGATAGTTGCGGCGCTTGATTATTTCGGGACTGCCACTTCGCACCGACTCGGGGGGACTTTTGGTACATGGGAAGAATCAGACGAGCCAAAAGAGAAGGAATTCCCCCTATTTATAGAGAAAACATGGAAAGACCAGGGCGAACGAAATGAGATAGAACAGTTGTTTCATGAGCAGTTAATCGCGATTGCTAGTCAAAAGGAGACGGCCGGGTGCTTATCGTCTCCGCTTGCGGTCACCGCTTTTTTGTCCGAACCAAAAGAAATTCGACGTGCGTTGGAGCGATGCTGGAAGAGCGCAATCACGGAGCTGCTTCCGGATAACGATAATACGGTACATATTCACTCTGCTTTTAAACCAGGTTTGTGCTGGATAAAAGAAACGATTTTGCCGTCTCTTGTACGAGGGGAACGAGTAGAACGAATTTTGATCTCTTTCCAACGAGAAGAAAGAGAAGGCGGGATGGAGCTTTCTCATCGATGGCTTCAAGAATTATACCCCGTTGATCAGTTGTTGGAAAAAGAATTGGGCTTGTCTTTGGCGCAAATATCATTCGTGATGGATGAGAACCTACCGACTACTTACCAAGTCGAGGCTTGGGGAGTCGGATTTGCGCACTTAGGTACATGGAATTTGGATGTACCTGTATCTACAGTGCCGTATGCTGACGAGCAAAGTCGAGCTTATCCAACTACGTCAGGGCTCTTCTTCTCCTATGAAACAACAAAAGAACAATTCTTGGTTCCTACGGATCGAGAGAGGTTTTGGCAATTCTATACGCAGCAATTTTTACCTGAGTTGACAGAAGAATTGTTATGTAAACAAAATGAGCCGTATCAAGGAAACATTCCGCTCTTTCATTCGATAGAGGTAACCGTCACTATGAGTGAACAGGAAGAACGGCTAGACATAGACGAAGAAACAATATCGTCGTTAGAAGCGTTGCATGAAGATATTTATTTTTATACGCTGGACTACTATGCGTATTTGGGTGAAAGAAAAACGGGAGTGGCGTGGAATTCTCCTGGGGCGGTGCGACCATTTGTAAAGGTCAAGCCAGCCAGCTCTCCAGAGGCAACCATTCGCGTAAAAGAATATAAAGAAGAACAAGCTTTCTCTATCAAAACGACTCATTTATACTTCGAGGCAGAGCAATCTGCTCCTGTAAAAGCTCGCATCCTGAGAACGAACGAAAAGAGTACCAGCATCGAAGAACGGAAGCTTCCTGATCTACACCGAAACCATCATCCAGATATGGGCGAATGGGCAGAGCTGGCTACACATCCGTCTGTACATATGTGGGAAGTAGAGAAATCGTTTGAAGGACGGCCGATTTTTGCGGTGGAGGTAACAGCACCCCAGATTTCCAAATACGTATCAGCTCACAAGCTATCTCTGTATAAACCAACCATTTTGCTCGAAACCGGACATCATCCAAACGAGGTTTCCAGCATGCCTGCTGCACGTGAGCTGGTGGCAGAGCTCCTAACCGAAAGAATGGAGTGGCTTACTCGTTTCAATCTGGTCGTGATTCCATTTGCCAATCCGGATGGGGTCGCACTTCATCAAGAGCTCGTCAAGGATAATCCATTTTGGAAGCATCATGCTGCCCGTTATAATGCCGTTGGATTAGAATATACCAATCACCGTTTTCAGCCGAGTGTTTTTGGCGAATCGCGGGTAGTTCCCCAACTGTTTTATCGCTGGTTGCCGGATGTGATCATCGATGATCACGGAATCCCTTCGCATGAATGGACACAACCATTCGCAGGGTACAATAGCCCGCCGAGATTCCCTGTATCTTATTGGATGCCGATTTCACTCTTTTACGGAATTGGCCGCGAGATGGAGCGATCTGACTATCCTCATCATGCTGTCGCTCTTGATACGATTCAAAAGGCAGCCGAGGAAGGGCTGAGACATCATCCGCGTCTTTGGAACAAAAATAAACGCTTTATCGAGCGCTACATTCGGTATGGACATAACTGGGAGCCCGCCATTTTCCCATTGCCTACAGATCAAGATTTCTTGTTTTATCGTTGGCCTACAAAGCCGAACAGAACCTCTCCTTCCTTGCTCTCTCGTTTTCCTGAATGGGTGACGCTTGATTTAATAACGGAAGCGGCTGATGAGACGGTCGCGGGAGGAGCATTGCGAGATTGCATAGAAACACATAAGGTTTTCAATCGTGCTGTCATGGAGTGTGTGGCATCTAGCCCACGGCGTGTTTCTCGACAGTATGGACAAGACCATATTCGACTTTCACGAATAAGACCGATGCGGATCGGAGGAGACAATCATGAAGACCATTTTAGTAACAGGGTTTGATCCTTTTGGTGGAGAAACGGTTAACCCTGCTTGGGAATCGGTAAAAGAGCTGGGAAAAATCGAGTCTGATTTGTATAAAGTAGAGCTGCGCCAAATTCCTACGGTTTTTGAAAAATCTATTGAACATTTGTACACAGCAATAGAAGAAACGAATCCGGACATCGTGTTATGTATCGGTCAGGCAGGTGGACGAGGAGATATTGCGGTTGAGCGTGTAGCCATTAACGTCAATGATGCTCGAATCCCGGATAATGAAGGAAATCAGCCGATTGACACACCGATCAGGGAAAACGGTCCTACTGGCTACTGGTCTACATTGCCAATCAAAGCGATTGTACATGAGTTAAAACAACAAGGAATTCCGGCTTCTATATCGCAGACGGCCGGTACCTATGTGTGCAACCATCTTTTTTATGGATTGATGCATTACCTTGCTGAGAAAAAAGCTTCCGTACGCGGAGGGTTCATCCATATCCCTTATTTGCCTGAACAGGCTGCAAGGCAAGCAGGGCAGCCAAGCATGGCATTAGAAACCATTGTAAAAGGCTTGCGATTGGCAATCGAGACGACCATATCTAATGATCGGGATATTGTCATGGAAGGCGGACAAATTAGCTGAGAAGGAGGAGAAACCCTCCTCCCTTCCATTCATGTGGCAGTGCCGATATTCGAAAATGGAGGGAAAAACGTTGCCTAGATATGAATTCTCTCCTCTTGGGGACTCGGGTGTCATGGTCAAACTAGGAGAGGTTATCGATCAACTGACCCATGAGCAGGTCATCCTATTCTGTGAATACCTACAGGAGCATCCTTTCCCCGGTATGATCGAATCTGTACCTGGCTTTACGACTGTTACAGTCTATTACGATCCGATTACTCTTTTCGATCCACTTGATGATATTTTGCCATACGATCGTGCCGTTGCTATTCTTGAGCAAATGTCGCAGCAAATCTCCAACACTCACTCTAAAGAGTACAGACTGGTAGAAATCCCGGTTTGTTATGGTGGGAACTTTGGTCCAGATCTGGAGGTAGTCGCCAAACAAAATGGTCTTAGTATAGAAGAAGTGATTTCGATCCATTCGACAACAGAGTACCTGGTGTACATGATCGGATTTGCTCCCGGCTTTCCGTATCTCGGTGGAATGGATGAGCGACTGGCCACGCCGCGACGTTCCTCGCCACGGCTATCTATTCCAATGGGGAGTGTAGGGATCGGAGGATTGCAAACAGGTATTTATTCGATAGAGAGCCCAGGTGGGTGGCAAATTATCGGAAGAACACCACTGCGCTTATTTCAGGCAGGTGAAAGCTCTCCAAGTCTCTTGTGCGCTGGTGATAAAGTTCGCTTCCGTCCTATCTCCGAGCGGGAATACGAAAACGGGGAGAAGGTGTACTAAGTGAGTATAGAGGTGATTACGCCAGGACTTTGCACGACTGTTCAAGATACAGGTAGATTTGGCTTTCAGCAGTATGGGGTCAGTGTCAGCGGGGTGATGGACAAGCAAGCTGTACAGATTGCGAACATGTTAGTTGGCAATCAACAAACGGATGCGGTTCTGGAGCTGACGATGAGAGGTCCAAGCTTATTGTTCCATAAGGACATGCTAATTGCCATTTGTGGTGGTGACTTCAAAGTCACGATCAATGATAGATCCGTCTTACCCAATCGAGCAGTCTGGATCAGGAGTGGAAGCATCTTGAAGTTTGGCCTGGCCAAGGAAGGCTGTCGCGCCTATCTCGCAGTCGCAGGCGGATGGGATGTGCCACTTGTGATGGGAAGTCGCAGTACGAATCTCCGTGCAAGCTTCGGAGGCTTTGCGGGTAGAATGCTTGCGGCAGGAGATAAGCTAGTTCAAAGCTCTCCAGGTTCATTCAGTCAATTTCTCGCTAACCAATTGGAAAAAAAAGCAGGAGCAGCTCCCTTCTATCAAACGAATTGGTTTATTCCTTCTAATACGTTTGTCAAAAATGGAGAAGCGGTTGTACGGGTGATACAAGGGGAGCAATTCGCAGATTTTACAGAAGAGAGTCGTCAAAGCTTTTTCGAACAAACCTTTCAAGTGTCTACTCAATCAGACAGGATGGGGTATCGTTTAACAGGACCGGCGCTCGAACTTACGCAGTCAATGGAACTGATCTCGGCTGCGGTCACCATTGGTACGATACAGGTTCCACCAAACGGTCAACCTATTATCCTGATGGCAGACAGACAAACCATTGGCGGTTATCCGAAGATAGGCTATGTGCCGACTATAGATTTGCCGATCGTCGCCCAGTTGCGGCCAGGCGAAAAGATTCACTTTCAAGAAATTTCTCTGCGTGATGCTCAAAAGGCGCTTATCGAGAGGGATTCATTGATGAAGGCGATCAAGCTTGGTATAGAAGTAACCGTGGGATGGAGGTAAAAAGATGAAAACAGTAGATCTAAACTGTGATATGGGAGAGAGCTTTGGCGCCTATCAGTTGGGCAACGATCAAGAAATTTTGTCCTATATCACCTCTGTAAATGTGGCATGTGGTTTCCATGCTGGCGATCCTGCAACGATGAGAAAAACAGTAAGAATGGCAGTAGAGGCAGGTGTGGCAATCGGTGCCCACCCTGGATTCGCTGATTTGATCGGTTTCGGTCGCCGCAACATGGAGATTTCCCCTGAAGAAGCCTACGATCTAGTCGTGTATCAAATCGGCGCTTTGCAAGCGTTTGTACGGGCAGAAGGGGGCGTCATGCATCATGTGAAGCCACATGGGGCCTTGTACAATATGGCAGCCACAAGACCCGCTCTGGCCGAGTCTATCGCCTTGGCCATTTACAAAGTAAATCCGGAACTGATACTGTATGGCTTGGCCGGAAGTGAATTGACGCGTGCTGGGGAAAAAATCGGTCTTGCTACGGCTCACGAAGTGTTTGCCGACCGTACATATCAGCAGGATGGCACACTGACACCGCGCAGTCAGCCGAATGCGATGATTACAGACCAACAGCAATCTCTTCAGCAAGTCATTCGTATGGTAAGTGAAGGACTTGTCTTGACCCAGCAAGGCGTGGATATCCCGATTCAGGCCGATTCCATTTGTATTCACGGCGACGGTGCCCATGCGTTGGAGTTCGCGCAGAGCATCCGAGAAGCTTTGTCAGGAGCTGGTATTACAATCGCAGCACGAAAAGCTCGATAGACATCTATCGGGCTTTTTCTGTTTCCGCCCCGGGAGTTTGGTATCGTCCGGTATTTCGCTTTTTCCCCCAGAGGAGGAAGAGCAAGAACAACAGCGGTATATAGCCAAAAATGAAAACGAGGCTCACTTTCCCATAATAATCGAGTGCCATGAGCAAAGGAGTCGTACCTTCGAGCAGATAGGAGCCCATTGCCAAAGACGCTAAGAGAAGCAAGAGGGCGCGGAATTGACTGATACCAAATATCTGTTTCATTCCGCGGGTAACCCCCCATAGGTTGAGGCAGATGTTTGGTAAAATCACGAACAGCCATAGAGATATCACAATGAACTCCAGTCGCTGCAAAATCGGAATTTCGACGATTTTGAGCATGGTCAAGGTCGGCCAAATAATCTTATCCAGTTCACCATGACTAAACATGAGGAATGTTACGATAGCGACGGCTACATACAGGAACGTGCTGAAAAGGACGCCAGCGTGAGCCCATTTTTGCGAGTGAGCTGCTCGTTTGATAAATGGGTAGTAAAAGAACAGTAATTCAAAGCCCATATAATTGATAACAGCGTCTTTGGCAGACGCCAATAGGGAGGGGAGGTTATGCGAAAACAACGGGAACAAGTTATTCGGGTGGGCGTACTCGAAAGGGAAAAGAAACAAAGGAAGCATCAAAATCGCCGGAATCACCACACCGAAAAAGCAGACGCCCGTAACCGTGCGAAAACCACCAGTGATAATGTACAGAATGAGGAGCAAGATAATGAACGTCGTACTCCAGGTATGCATGAGAGGGAAAATAAACTGTTTCACAATACTGACGTAAGAACGCAGGATGAGAAAAGCAGCCATCCAGATGTAGATTAATACCACAAAGCTCATTACTTTTCCTAGCCATTTTCCATAGCAGAGCTCGTGAAGGGAGAACAAATCATGACTGCCCGCATTCAACATGGAATAGAGCATCCAAACAATGAGATGGATGCTTGCCCCAGCAAGTAGAACCGAGATCCAGGCATCGTATCCGGCATGGGTTACGATTGTCCGTTGAAACCCTAGTATCCCGACCCCCACGATATTGGCATGCACGAGAAAGAATACAAAAAAAGGTGAAACCTTCGCGTTTTCCCGAATGGAAGTACTCACCTGATCCCTCCTGGTTATTCATTACTCACCCGTTTGCTCCAGCTTAATCGAAGCAGTCACTGCGATTTTCATCTGTGGATAAACCTTTTTAAAGTGCGAGTAGTCCCATGAAGCGCTTCGACTGCGAACCAAATCACCAAATCCAACCGGATCTACGCCAAGCTTTTGTAGATGCTTCACAAAGCTCGTCGCCTCCTTTTGGAGGTACGAGGAAAGTTCTTTTTCCATTTGACGCAATACTTGTGGATCGGACAATTGCAGCCACTTCGAATAATCTTTGATTTGCCCATTTACCGTGAGCTTTACCTTGATGCTGGGGACAGGCTCTGCCGTATTGATATCGAATGCGGCATGGGAATGAAGAGTTTTCAACAATCCGGATTCTTTTTGATTGTTTATGGTCACTTCAAATGGAATTTGACCACTCTTGGCTTTTTCGACCATGATTTTTAGCAAAAAGCTTTCTTTCGAATTGATGCGATGCACGAATTTGTCATCGCGGAAAAGCGCGAGACCATCCAGCTTCACTCTGTCATTATGCATGACGAAATAGGGAAGGTAAGGATCACGGCCCTCGCCGTATAAATTGAACAAGAAAATATGCAGGTTGGTCTTGGGCAAATTCAGGGTTTTGATATTTTGAGCGACACTATCGGAGATGAAAAAAGGGACTTGCGTTTGACGGATGCCCTTCAAAATTGTCAATGCCTTTGGTTCCGCCACACCGAGTTGAAGGCGAAAACCAATAGAGGGATCGCGGCAAAGTGTATGTACGAGCGTTTCCACTCCGTTTTCAGCATATTTCCTCCCGACAATGACAGAGCGTAATTGTCCTAGCTCCACTTGAGAAGGTGTGATGGCATTAAAATCAGGGAGGATCGTAAATAAATTCGAGCTTTTTGTTTCCAGCAGCTCTACCTGTGTCTTTTCCTTCCCGTACACGTGAGTGATGGCTGCCCCTTTAATCTTTTGATCTTCGATATCGAGCCCCAGTGAATGAATCAGCTGTACTTCGCTGACGATTCGAGTCGAAGAGCAGCCAGCTATGATCCATATAAGAAACACCAGTATCCATTTGCTTTTTGCAACCATGGTTTCCTCGACGGCTCCTTCATCTATTCATCAATGTCTCTTTTCTGAGTGGCCTTGTCAGGATCGTATCTCCACTGTGAGATGACGCGCATAACAGCAGACCTTCTGGCCGTTCTGCTATAGGAAGAGCGAATGAAGCTGTCCGCGAAGCTACGTCTGCGAAAAGGGTAAAGCGGAGCCAGGTAAGGTGTTCCTAACGATTTAAGCTGAAGAAGATGAGTCAGCATGAACATGAGACCGATGGCAATCCCAAGCCCGCCCCAAATTCCAGACAAAATAATGAGCGGGAAGCGCAGGAAACGAATCGTATTTGACATTTTGTAAATGGGGGTAGTGAAAGAGGCAAGCGCCGACAGAGCAACGATGATCAGCAATATATTGCTGGTCAAGGCAGCTTCTACAGATGCTTGACCAATGACGATTCCACCTACGATTCCAAGAGTCTGTCCGACTTTTGTCGGGAGCCTTGCACCTGCTTCTCGCAAGAACTCGATCGTCAACTCCAGGAAGAGCACCTCTAAAACGGGGGGAAACGGGACGTATTTCCTCGATAAAATAATCGGTGCCAACATGTCTTGCGGAATCATTTCCAAATGGAAAGTGAGCACCGCCGTATAGGCAGGTGTCATCAAAATAGAAAAAAGCACACCAAAAATGCGAATCAACCGAAATAAAGACGATAAGATCCACGGTAAATAATAATCCTCGGGAGAAATGAAGAAATCAATAATCGTGGTTGGACCGGTAATGACATACGGAGATGCATCGGAAATAATCACGATTTGCCCGAGGGTTAACGCATAGATGACCCGGTCAATCCTTTCTGTAGACAAAAACAATGGGAAAGGGGTATTCGAATTATCACTCATGATTTGATCGAGCTGTGATGAATCAAAAATAATATCGAAGTCGATCGCCTGAAGTCTTTGCTCAACGGTTTCAATGTGCTGAGGATTCGTAATACCAGACAAATAAACAACGGCGATGCGCGTATGAGAGAGCGTACCTATGGTTAACTCTCGAATGATTAATTTGGGTGTGCTGATTTGCTGGCGGATAAGATGCAGGTTGATATCGATGTTTTCAACAAAGCCTACCTTTGGTCCAACGACACTAAACTCGTTTTCCGTGTCATTGTCCGTTCGCAGTCCTTCAGTCGGATTAGCTAGATTGATGAGGGCGAAGAACTGTAGATTGTCTTTCGATTGGATGGCAGCATAGCCTGTCATGATTTTGGAGACGACTGTCTGTATGTCGTCTGTATAAATAATATCCTCCACATAGATAAAGCGGGAAAAGTGGCGCAGATCCGTGATTGATTCATTTGCTTCCATACGCTCTTGGAGGGGGCGCAAGAGATTTTTTTGCAGCAGCTCTGTTTTTATCAAGGTTTGATAGTACGAAATAACAAAAGGACTTTCCTCGTTCAGCAGGGGATAATACTTAAAATCATTCGAGACTTGTGCGATGGAAAGAAACTCATTCCATTTCGTTATCATTCGGTTTCGCTCCATAAGCTGTTCATCATTTGTGTGTTACTATGTCCGGTTTGTAGTGGAATTATCATCAAGGAAATAGAATGATTTCCTGTAGGGAGGGGAACAATCAAACAAAGGACGAAACGTGAAGAGAAATGGAAATTGAGGGGTTCATATGCTAGAAGTAAACTGTGATACATCATCGCTGAAGGCTGAATTGCTGCAAGAGCTGAGGGGAATATCCGTTACGTTAGATGAGAGCATCCATGCGTTAAAAAATGAAAACGAATGTGTGCTCGGGACGTTTGATCAAATACGGACGAAGTTTAGCCGACTCGAAACAGTAGCAGCCTCCTTTTATTTACAATGCTATCTCTCACCCTATACGGAAAAATATCTGGATTTATCCAAGGCCGTGCAGCACTTGGCCAAAAGGCGCCAAGGAGCATTGATTGTCGTTGAGCGTGAGGACCCGCTTGATTTACTGCTGCAAGCAGGCATACCGATTGGGGCCACGGTGAGCCATTCCTTGCTGGAGTCGATCTTTTATCCTGGCAGCCCTTTGCATGATGGGGCCGTCCTGATTCGGGAAAATCATATCGTTTCCGCGGCCAATGTACTGCCATTATCTCAGGTTGTGGTAGGGGAAAAAAAACTGGGAACCAGACATCGTGCTGCTTTGGGGTTAAGTGAAAAAAGCGATGCACTGATCGTTGTTGTTTCCGAGGAAACGGGGAAAGCGTCCTTTGCCATGCAGGGACACTTGTATCCGATTATTTCACCTTCATGAAAAGAAAGAGGCTGGATTTGTCATGGATGACAGAAATCCAGCCTCTCGCTATGCCATTCTCAGGTCAGATTCAAGCCCAATTTCCGTTGCGGAATAATGGTTCACGCTGTCCGTCAGTTGTTTCTCCATCAATGTTCATCTCGGCAGAGCCGATCATGAAATCGACGTGAGTGAGGCTGATATTGATACCGCGGCTAGCCAATTCCTCATTGCTCATGTCAGCGCCACCTTCGATATTCACACTGTAGGCATTCCCGATCGCCAAGTGGTTGGACGCATTTTCATCAAAGAGCGTGTTATAGAAAATGATATCGGACTGCGAAATAGGGGACAAATGAGGAACCAGCGCCACTTCTCCCAAATAATGCGAGCCTTCATCTGTTTCAATTAATTGCTTCAGGGACTCTTCTCCCTTTTCAGCAGTTGCCGAGACAATTCTTCCTTTTTCAAACGTCAGGGTAAAGTTCTCGATCAAATTCCCATGATAGCTCAAAGGCTTGGTGCTGCGAACGGTTCCGTTGACGCCTTCTTTTAATGGCGCGGTGAATACTTCTTCTGTCGGCATATTGGCCATGAAGGAGACACCGTCTTTATTTACGCTTCCGCCGCCAATCCAAATGTGGTTTTTAGGCAGCTCAATTGTCAGGTTGGTACCAGGAGCTTCGTAATGAAGGTAGCGGTACTGTTTGGCATTGAGCTGGTCCACCTTGCTGTTCAATGTCGCATGATGGTCATGCCAAGCTTGGACAGGGTCATCCATATCTGCCCGAGTGGCGCGGAAGATCGCATCCCACAGAGCAGGCTCCTGTTCCTCTTGTGGCAAATGCGGGAAGACCATGGCGGCCCATGCAGGTGATGGAACTGCAAGCACGCACCAGCTCACTTTATCGGACATGGTATAGCTGCGGAATTTATGGAGAGCTTGACCAGTTGTTTTGTTGGCAGTAGAAATGCGGTCAAGACTGACACCCTTCAGCAAATCAGGATTCGCTGCAGAAATGTAGAGAAAAGCCGCACCATTTTCCGCCATTTCCTCTAATCCCTGTACCTTCCATTGCGGGTATTCACGAAACGCTTCTTCAGGAGCCAAATCATATTTCATCCGTGTGAGTTCATCGTCGGTCCACTCAATATGTACGTGCTTGGCACCCGCTTCGTACGCTTTTTTGGCTACCTTTCTTACAAAAGGAGCGGTAGATAGCGGAGCAGTTACTACTAACGTTTGCATAGGCTGTACGTTCACGCCGACTTTTACCGCGAGATCAGCATAACGGTCAAACAAGGTTTCAAAAGACATGGTTCATTTCCTCCTTTTAAGAACAAAAGGCTTACTTGCACTCTATCTATTTTACCTTCCCCTCCGAAATCACCTGCTTATGATTTGAAAGAATTTCCTAGGAAAGCGCAGAAAAAGACAGATTACGGCCTAATTCGAGCAAGTTATCCACTTGTTTATTTTGGTTAATTGTAGGAAAATTCAAATGAAAAGGCAAATTTATTACATAAAAAATATTTTATTGGCAGAATTAAAGGAGGCAGTCAGAGTGAAGACAAGACAAACACGTGATCAAGTCGCTGTCGAGTATACGTGGAACCTGAACGATCTATTTGAGAGCCAGGAAGCGTGGGAGCAAGAATTAGCAGAAATCATACAGCATCTGCCTGTCGTCACTGCATTCAAAGGTAAGCTGCATACGAGTGGAGAGACGTTGTTGGCATGCATGGAGGCAAACGAGGCGATCCATGTTCGGGCGAATATCGCAGCGACGTATGCCAGACTGCGCTCGTCTGAAGATGGGACGAATCCCCAAAACCAAGCGAACTCTGCACGGGTAGGGGATGTCGTGTCCCAGCTAAACGCTGCGCTTTCTTTTATCCATTCCGAGATTTTGGCTTTGCCTGAAGGAAAAATCGAGAGCTTCTTGGAGGAAGAACCAGGACTCGAAATATTCCGCAAAAGCTTGAATGATTTGCTGGAAACAAAGCCGTACCGACTGTCTGCCGAGACGGAAGAAGCGTTTGCGGCGATGGGCGAGGTTTTCTCTGCACCATATAACATATATGCACGCGGAAAGCTTTCGGACATGTCATTTGCACCCGTCCATGATGGAGAGGGAAATGAACGCCCAGTATCCTTCGCGCTGTTTGAGACCGATTATGAAATGTCGTCCGATACGACGCTGCGCCGTTCTTCGTATGAATCTTTCTCGAAGACACTCGCTTCCTACCAGAACTCCTTCGCTGCGGTATACGCGACAGAGGTGAAAAAACAGACCGTCATGTCTCGCCTGCGTGGCTATGAGACCGTAACGGACATGCTGCTTAAGCCACAGCAAGTTACATTGGATATGTACCACAACATTCTGGATATCATCGGGAATGAACTCGCTCCGCACATGCGACGCTATGCGAAGCTGAAAGCAAAAGAGCTCGGCCTTGAGAAGTTGGCCTTTTGTGATTTGAAGGCACCGCTTGATCCAGAATTCAGCCCGCCGGTTACGATTGAAGAAGCTGGGCAAAAGATATTGGCATCCTTGCAAGTGATGGGACCAGAGTACACGGCGATTATGGAAAAGGCACTGAATGAGCGTTGGATCGACTATGTAGACAACGTGGGCAAATCGACAGGTGCTTTCTGCTCAACGACATACAGCAAACACTCTTACATTCTCATTACGTGGTCAGGAAATATGCGTAGTGCTTTCACGCTGGCTCATGAGCTGGGACATTGCGGACATTTTATGCTGGCGACAAGAGAGCAAAGTTTTACGAACTCTCGTCCATCCCTGTACTTTATCGAAGCACCTTCCACACTCAATGAGCTCTTGCTCGCGCAGCACATCGTGGAGCAATCCGACGATCCTCGTCTGAAGCGTTGGGTCATTTTGCAATTGATGAATACGTATTACCACAACTTTGTCACGCATCTGCTAGAAGCGAGAATGCAACGAAAAGTGTACGAAGCAGCGCAAAAAGACGTACCATTGACTGCCAAACAGCTCTCCGAATGGAAAGGGCAAGTGCTTGCAGACTTCTGGGGTGATGCCGTTGATTTGGACGCGGCCGCGAGTCTTACATGGATGCGCCAACCGCACTATTACATGGGGCTGTATCCGTACACGTACGCAGCTGGTTTGACCGCTTCTACAGCAATGGCAGCGAGCATCAAGCAAGAGGGACAGCCTGCTGTTGATCGTTGGATCGAGGTGCTCAAAGCAGGGGGAACATTAACGCCGCTGGAGCTCATGAAAAAAGCTGGCGTGGATATGTCAGATCCGCAGCCAATCCGCGAGGCAGTCGCATACGTCGGCAGTCTGGTTGACGAGCTGGAAAGACTGTTTTAACCTGATAAAAGAAGAAAAGGCTTGTGATCGCGAGGAATCACAAGCCTTTTGATTTGATCAAGCAAGAAGGAGTAGTCATCATGACCGAATTTACGCTGCGCGCACTAAAAATCATTGCCGGGATTCCAGCGGGCCATGTCATGACGTACGGGCAAATTGCTGCGTTGGCCGGGAGTCCAAGGGCTGCCAGACAAATCGTTCGCATCCTTCATTCCATGTCCAAAAAGCACAAGCTTCCTTGGCATCGGGTCATCAACGCACAAGGAAAGATCGGATTGCAAGATTTGGATTCGTTCACGCTGCAAAAAATGGCCTTGGAAAGCGAAGGGATAGTCGTGTCAGCAGCAGGAGAAATAGAGTTGGAGCGTTATCGGTTTCACCCACTGTAGTGAATGAGCCGCTATTCTAGTAGCCTACCTCTACGGAAGCAATGACAATATAGGCAAGGTCGTTCTTGTCCTCTTTTTCAGCGATCACGACACCACTGCTCGTCAACATGCCACCATCGACGATTTCGAAGGAGACTTCTCCGTATGGCAATGCTTTACGAACCGTTTCCAAGTCGAGCTTGTCCTTGTCAGCAGGAACGGCCAGTCTCAAATTTACTTTCATGTTATGGATATCGTTTCCTGGCAGGACAGAACGCAGTCCAGGCATCGAATTGTGATGGATGGCATTTTGAACAGCGCGGACTGCGGCTTTGGTGACGTTTTGTCCATGCATGTCAATGCCCATTCCTATTTCAATAAACATTACTTTTTCCATTAGCTTGTTCACTCCTGTTTCATTCTACTTTTCTACCATCCTTATCTTACCACGAAAAGGAATGGTTTTTTCTCTCATCTGTATTGTGTTTATCGTCAAGACATGTCATCATAACATGTTGGCATCTATTCTTGACGATTCTTTACATTATTGGAGGCAGGTCACAATTGGAACGTTATCCTTTTGCCTACGATCCGTCCCAGCCGTTCATCTCTCAGGTGAGTGATTGGGTAGCGGACGTTTTTTATGAAGTATTGCCTGAGGCTGGATTCGAGGTGCGTGATGAGCAAATCTACATGGCCTTTCAGCTTGAACGGGCTTTTATAGAAAAGCAAACGATTTTTGCAGAGGCGGGAGTAGGTACGGGAAAAACATTGGCTTACTTACTGTACGCCATTTGCTATGCACGATACACCAGAAAGCCCGCCATCATTGCCTGTGCGAATGAGTCGCTGATTGAGCAACTCGTAAAACCGGAAGGCGATATTGCAAAACTGGCTCGCCATCTCAACCTGACGATTGACGCGAGACTCGGAAAATCTCCGGACCAATATGTCTGTTTGCGCAAGCTGGATGAGGCGAGATTCCAGCCCGAGACAGGTGAAGCTTTCCAGCATATTTATCAAGAGCTGCCTTCGTTTGTTCATACACATGAGGCCTTGCAGTCGTTTTATCCGTACGGGGATCGCAGCACATATCCTGACCTGGATGACCAAGAATGGGCGCAGATGAACTGGGATACTTTTCAGGATTGCTTTGTGTGCGACAGACAGCACCGCTGTGGTCAGACCCTTTCCAGAAACCATTACCGTCAGTCAGCCGATTTGATCATTTGCTCCCATGACTTTTATATGGAGCATGTGTGGACCTATGAGATCCGCAAGCGCGGAGGTCAGTTGCCGTTGCTGCCACCGCATAGCTCGGTCATTTTTGACGAGGGTCATCTGCTGGAGCCCGCTGCCCAAAAAGCATTGACGTACAAGCTGAATCACTCCGTGTTCGAAGAAACGATTACGCGTGTCTTGAAGGGTGAGATCAGGGAAGAGCTCGCCATTGCTATTGAAGAAGCCATTGCTCAGAGCGAGGAGATGTTCTCCCGATTGAACGAAGAGAGCAAGGCCGTGATGGGCTCCAACCGCAAAGAAATCCACTTTCATCCGGAACTCGTTGCAACCATCCACCGTTTTACAAATCTCGTCAGTTGGATTGAAGAAGAGCTGGCGCTAGAGGGTGGACTGTATACATTGGACGAGTTCCAGCTGCGAATTGTCGAAGAGCATCTGGAAATGATGCAGCTGGCACTGGGACTTTTCCAAGACCCGGATCACGTTATTTCCTGGATGAGCGAAGAGATTACAGGGCCAACCTTGGTCGTCATGCCAAAAAAGGTGCAGGAAGTACTGGAAGAGCGCGTATTCTCCCAAAAAATGCCGATTGTCTTTTCGTCGGCGACTTTATCTGTTGACGGATCGTTTACGTATGTGGCGGACAGCTTGGGTATCGAGCAATTCCTGTCATTCTCGGTGGCTTCTCCGTACGAGTACGACAAGCAAATGGAGGTATACGTACCGACACTTTCTGCAACCGACACCTTTGCGGAAAAAATGAGACAGGCTACCCAATTGCTGCAAAAATCAGCAGGTAGTGCGCTCCTGTTGTTTTCCTCCATGGAGGAATTACAGCAATTCAAGGCTGCTATCAAAAACGAGCCTACCTGTACGGATCTGCGATTCTTGTTTGAAGGAGATGCGGAAATCAGCCATCTGATCTCTCAGTTCCAAAACGACGAGAAAAGCAGCCTCTGTGCGGTGAGCCTGTGGGAAGGGCTAGATGTTCCGGGGCCTTCGCTGTCCAATGTGATCATTTGGTCACTGCCATTCCCACCGAATGATCCGGTGTTTACAGCAAAACGAAAAAGTGCAGCGAATCCTTTCGACGAGGTAGATATGCCTTACATGCTGCTGAGACTGCGTCAAGGCATCGGGCGTTTGATCCGTTCGAGAGAGGATAGCGGTCTGGTATCGATCTTAAGTCCACAATTGAGCCAAAATGACAAGCTGAGACAGCAAGTACAGGATGTTTTTCCGACTGGCGTAGAGTGGAAAACGTCTTTGGACGGGGTATTGGCGTAATGAAAAAGCAGGAGCCTGCGTGGCTACCTGCTTTTTTCTATGGTTATTCTGGCATATTGCCGACGGTAGGGTCGACGACGAAATCTGGCTTGAAGCCCTCATATTTTACTTCGGATACCATTCCTTGAGCAGCATGACCCAAATCGTGGCAGTGGAACATCCAGTCTCCTGGATTGTCAGCTTCAAAGGCGACTACGTAAGATTCACCCGGCAAGATGTTCAGCGTATCTTTGACCAGAGGGGAGCCTGAGATAGGCTGTCCGTTTTTGCTTAATACTTGGAAGAAATGTCCGTGCAAATGCATCGGGTGGATATCTTTTGGTGATTTGTTCACCATCGTGACTTTGACCAGATTGCCTTTTTTGACGTTGAGCGGAGGGACATCCGGAAACGTTTTGCCATTGATGGTGAAGGCCATTTTTCCATCTGCCGTTTCCGTGTTCAGATCCATTTGATACGTGATGTCATACTTCTGCTCCAGTGTAAAGCTGCTTTTTGCCGCCTCGCCGTATTTGGTGATGTCTATCGTTGGCATATCGCTAGCTTCGGATTTGGCTGTTTTTGCTTCCGAGCCTTCGTAGACGATGGGTACAACAAGGGATTTGGCGCCTGGATTCGTGCTGCGCTCCTCTAATAACCACTTGCCAGGATTGTTGGCAACAAATTCAAGATCATATCGTTCTCCTGGACCGATATTGAGGAGCTGGCCTCCTACGAGGGGCGGATTATTGATAGGTTGCCCGTCTGTTGCTACGATTTTAAATTCATGGCCTTGCAGGTTCAGCTTGTGGTTCAAGTATCCGGCATTGATCAGGCGGATTCTGACCTTCTCGCCTTCTTTAACAGATAGCGGCTGGATTGCCGGGCCTGTTTTTCCGTTCACGGAAAAGATCGTATACATCAACGGCATCATCTCAGCGTCACTCATGGGCATTTCCATACTGGCCATGTTGTGACCACCAGAGGACGAGCTATCAGAAGAAGGGGCACTCATGCCGTGGCTCATGCCACTTCCGTGCATTTCCGCCATGCTATCGTCCTGCATCCATTCATCCAGAACGAGGGTAAAGTCCTTATCGGCTGGCTCTGGCGTAGCCGGTTCTACGACAAGGGAACCGTACAATCCTTTGTCTACCTGTTTGGCGCTGTTTTGATGCGAGTGGTACCAGTATGTCCCGGCAACGTCCACCTTGAATTTGTAGGTGAAGCTTTCGTTTGGTTTTACGGCATTTTGGGTCACGCCAGGGATTCCGTCCATGTTATTCGGGACGGGTAAGCCATGCCAGTGAATGGTGACCGGCTCGGGCAATTCATTTTTCAACGTCACGCTGATGGTTTCTCCTTGTTTGACACGAAGCTGTGGACCAGGAACGGTTCCATTGTACGTCCATGCGTTTTTCATGGTCTTGTCATCGAGGTGGAGCATGTTTTCTTTTGCCGTAAGGGTAAACGTATTGCCTGTAAGCACCTCCATCGACGAGTCGCTGGAAGCAGACATCTGCTGCGGTTGCGTTTCTGCTGTTGCTTGGGGTGAAGAATTCATGTTGTGTCCATTATGATCCATCGTAGTATTATCAGTGGCAGTGGAGCAGGCAGATAACAGCAAAACGCCACCTAGAACCACGGGATAAGCCCATGGGCGTATTTTCCGTTTGTTCATGTGCACTTTCCTCCTTTGAGCTGTTGGAGAAAGCGTACCAAACGATTGTGTAGAAAACATGAAGACGGGATGTATGACACTTCTGTTACGCATTGTACAAAAATGGGAAAGTAAGCGTGAACAAATGCTATAATGGAGTATCGTACATACAAGTAATCAGTAGAATCAGACAGGGATGGTGTTCACGTTTGGGTAACGTAGATTTTGCGAGCTTGCCTTGGAATGTTTTTTGGGTTGGAGTCGCTTACTTTTTGGTCACAGGAGTCTTTTTCTGTCTTGGATTTATGCGATTGCTTTCCGAACGGGTGAAAAGCGGCATCGTATGCATGGTGATTGCGGTTGTCAGCGGTGGTTTTTTCTTGAATTATTTGTTTACTCATCACATTTAAATGTAGATAATCAAACGAAAATCCTCATCGGTGCTGGTAATCGATGGGGATTTTATTTTTGTCTTGTGTTTCCCGTTTCGATTGGCGAAAATGGAAGTGATAGGGGAATAACCGAGTTGATGGCGCTTTACTTCGGGGGATACCGATTCCAAAGCAACCATTCCTCACAAATTGCAAGAGATGATACATACAAGCTTTTGGATTTGGCATTACATCAAGCAGAAACTTATTAGCTCAAAGGTTTATCAACAAATGACAATCAGAAATGTCAATACAACTCGCAAAAAATTACGAACGGATGAGGCTGTTGATCCGTAAAACTTTTGTGACAAGTAAACACGTTGCATTTTGCATCTGACAGTGGTGGTCTGCGATGATCTACAATCGTGAAGCTGATGGGGGAAAGTATACCAGCAGCTTCTTTTTTTGTTCCGCATTTTTACCGGGAAAAAACATAGTCAGAATGTAAACAGTTTGTAACGAGTTATCCCCCGAAACCGTCATATAATCAGGTTACAAACAACTATTCAGCAAGAGTCTACCGTAAGACAAGGACCGGGTAATTTCCTTGTGAGGTCATCCAATATAAGGAGGTGTGATGCATATATAAGGGAGTAAGAGACCAGAAAACAACCAGATAGTGAGTAGTTCATCACATCCTGAATACGGGCAACGATGATTGGAAGAATTCATTTTCCATAAAGTTAATGAACGAGACCAACCCCCGTTTTCGCACGATTCCAGAAACAGGGGTTTTTGTATTCATAGAGCACGCAATTCCCGATGTGTAATGACTGCCCCCAACAACAAATGATGAAAACAGAACGGAAGTAAAAGGGGAGAATGCAGATGTTTTGCATGGCGAGCACGAAGAACCACCATAAAAAAATGAAAAGGACGATGGGTACGAAAAGAATCAATAATCAGAACGAATTAATCACTCGCCAATATGCAACGATAGGAGGCCACCAGCATGCCTGATCCGATCAAAGGCTCCAGCAGTCGATACATGGCTGGGATCGACGGGCTTCGTGCGCTGGCGGTACTCGCAGTCATTATTTATCACTTGAATTACGACTGGGCACCTGGGGGTTTGCTGGGTGTCGGTATTTTCTTCGTTTTATCGGGATATTTAATTACAGACTTATTAATTGCAGAATGGAATCGGAATGGCAGACTCGACATGAAAGACTTTTGGTTGCGCCGTGCCAGAAGACTGCTCCCAGCGCTTTTCCTTATGCTGTTTGTGGTGGTGGCAGGTTTGGCTATCTTTTCGCCAGACCAGTTGGACACTATCCGCGGAGATGTCGGAGCAGCCGTTCTGTACGTGAGTAACTGGTGGCTGGTCTTTCATGACGTATCTTATTTTGAAAAATTCGGTCCACCTTCACCATTAGGCCATCTGTGGTCACTGGCAGTAGAAGAACAGTTTTATGTCATTTGGCCGCTGCTACTCGCTCTGGGACTCCGCTTCCTGAAGCGCAGGGGACCAATCATGATTATCACTTTGGTGCTGGCTGCACTATCCGCCATCTCCATGGCCGTTTTGTATGAGCCAGGTCTTGATCCGAGTCGTGTTTATTACGGAACGGACACACGGGTATTCGGATTGTTGATCGGTGCAGCACTCGCGATGATGTGGCCGAGTCGCTTGCTTACGACAAACATTTCACCAAAGGCGCGAATTACACTTGATCTAAGCGGTCTCTTGAGCTTAGGGATTCTGTTGTACAGCATTTGGAACACGAATCAATATGATGATTATTTGTACGAGGGCGGGTTAGTTCTCTTGTCGGTTGTCAGTGCCGTGTTGGTCGCAGTACTCGCACATCCGGCGAGCAGCTTGGCGAAATGGATGGGCAGTATGCCATTGCGTTGGATCGGCGTTCGATCTTACGGTATTTATTTGTGGCATTACCCTGTTATCGTTTGGACGAATCCGTTTTTAGCGGAACGGGAGTGGATGGCGGTACCTGGAGCGGTTTTACAGCTCCTCGCAAGTATTCTGCTGGCATCGTTGTCATGGAAATATCTCGAAGAGCCTATTCGCTACGGAGCATTGGGAAAAGTCTGGAATCGCTCCAATAAAGCCGGACAGAAAACAAAACGGTTAAACCGTGTATTGGCTACTGGTTGTGCGATTGCTCTTTGTGTCACGTACTATGGGATCGCTTCGCTCACGTCAGATGCGACTGCTGGAAATGTGACACAGCCAACGCAGACCGTCATCGAGACAAAGATCCCCGACAAGCCACATGGTCCTGCGGTGCCAATTGTAGAGAAGAAGCCGGAAACGGTTCAAAAACCAGCTACTCCACCAACAAAGCCGAAAAACGAGCAGAAGCCAACTAACAACGCACAAAAGCAGAAGCCGGTTGAGAAGCAGAAAGATTCGAATGCTTCCAAACAGCCTGATCAAAAACAGGAACCGGTCAAAGCGATAGGCTCTGGTAAAGGAATCACGGTGATTGGTGACTCTGTCATGCTCGATGTGGCTCCTCACCTGGAGAAGCTATTGCCAGGAATCGTCGTTGATGCCAAAATCGGAAGGCAAATGTCGCAAGCTCCTGACGTAATCGCGCAGCTCAAGGCAAAAGGGCAATTGGGGAAACGCGTTGTGATTGAATTAGGCTCAAACGGCGCATTTAGTAAAGGGCAGCTCGACAAGCTACTGCAATCACTGGATGGCGTCGAGCAAATCATTCTCGTCAATTCTCGCGTACCTAAACCGTGGGAAAGCGTCGTGAATAAGATGCTGGCGGAAACGGCTGCCGCCCATCCGCATGTCGTTCTTGTAGATTGGTATGCGGCAAGTGAAGGGCAAAGCTCTTACTTTTACAAAGACGGTGTTCACCCGAATGAGGAAGGCTCGCAAAAATACGCGGCACTCGTGGCGAGTGCAATCGCGCCGATGGAGCCAGAGAAGAAGCCGGAAGTGAAAGAGGAAGAGAAAGCGGCAGAGTCGGCAGTAGAAGAGTCAGGGCAGATTGATACACACAATTCAGTATTGGAAGCTGAAGGGCCTGAAGTTAGTTCAACGGAAATTGTAAATTGAACCAAGATTTGAGGACAAAAGATATGAGATCGAAAAGATGATCTCTGTCTTTTGTCCTTTTTACATTTGAGTTATGAAATAAGAACTAGGACTTATTGCCCTGCATAAAATCGCGGAAATACCGATTAAAAGATTATGTGTAAATAACTGGTTTAAATGGTTGCTTTTATTTTTGTGTTACTAAAGGAGTAGTTTAATCATGGATAAACTTGAATGGCTTCAACAGCTTTCCGCAAAACAACCAGAGGATGCTACAACCTTCTATTGGCTAGGGAAGGAATTCGCGAGTAACAGCCGCTGGCTAGAAGCGATAAGTGCGTTCTCTAAAGGTCTGACATACTGCGGCGATGATCATGAACTCAGAAATAATCTACTGCAAGAATTAACCACATCGACTCAGCAATTACAACAAAGCTCAAGTGAAAAAAGTTTGGATCCATTCATTCGTAATACAGAAGAGCCGTTAAACAATGCCCAAAACGAAGAAGTAGTCCCAGATGAAGCGTGTGATGGAAGTGAAACCTATACCTATTCGATAAAAAACAATCCAGGCTTTCAAGTTATTGATGGGGGTCAGATACCAGAACCGACTGAAATTACAAGCTTGAACAAGGTAACTTTTGCAGATGTAGCGGGTTTGGTGGAGTTGAAAAAAACGATCCAAATTAGAATCATTAGTCCGTTTTTCAACCAAGGACTGTTCTCGAAATTTCGAAAAAAGATCGGTGGAGGAGTACTACTCTATGGGCCTCCTGGTTGCGGAAAAACTTTTATTACCCGCGCGACTGCTGGAGAATGCAAAGCTAACTTCTTTCCGGTACATATTACAGATGTGTTGGACTCGTATATCGGCGTTAGCGAGCAAAATTTGAAGGCTATGTTTGAAAAAGCTCGTGCTCAAAAACCGAGTATCATGTTTTTTGATGAGATAGATACGATCGGCTACAGTCGGTCCAAATCTTCCAATAACTATATGAGAGGTGTTATCGATACATTTCTTACCGAAATGGAGGGCATTGATACGAGTACAGATCAAGTGCTTATTATCGGGGCCACGAATATGCCATGGGACGTAGATCATGCATTGAAACGCCCAGGCCGTTTTGACCGATTAATATTCGTAGCGCCACCTGATCTGGAAGCGCGTAAGCAAATCTTTGATTTAAAACTAAAGGGTCGTTTTTCGAAGGACATCGATACGTATACAATGGCCAAAGCGACCGAATTTTTCTCAGGAGCAGATATTGAAAATGTGATCGAAAGAGCTACTGAAGCGGTTCTCGAAGAAATCCTCGACTCAGGTGTAGAGCGGCCCATCATGATGAAGGATATGGAGAGTGCTTTGCAGGTGGTAAAGCCTACCACTATGGAGTGGTTGCAAACGGCCAAAAATTACGTAAAATACTCAAATCAAAGCGGGCTGTATAACGATGTGGAGCATTATATCAGGCAGTTCGGTAGGTTGATATAGTCTTCATCATCAATTTAGGGGGAATAGATAAATGTCGAGCGAAAATTTGACAGAGGACAATCAAGTAGAACAGATTTTAAAAAGAATGGACTTTTTTTATGAAAATAGAAAGTACGATCATGTGCTGGACGAATACGGTCAATTAATGCGTCATGTTCCAGATCATTATGATGGGATATTAACAGCCGGTTGGGCGCATTATTATTTAGGCCAAAATGAAGAGGGAGTGCAACTTGTCAAGCGTCTGGTTAGCTTGTATCCCGAAGACGATAAAGTACATTGTTTATTGGGGCTGTTATATCGAGGGTTGTATCAATTTGAGGAAGCGATCTTTCATGGAAAAAAAGCCATTGAAATAAATTCAAATATGGCGTTTCATTATCTGGATCTTGCTACTACACTCAATATCAAAGTTCAGGAACAATACGGTGATTCCTTTATTTTTACGGGGTTAAAACGCCCGACGATTTTAGAAGAATATAAGCTTGAACTTGAAACAATTGTTGAAATATTACAGACCGGAACGAAACTCATGCCAGATAATGCGACCATGCATGGTCTGTTAGGATTCACGTACCTTCGTTTGTGTATGTTTGAAGAAGCCGAGGATGCCTTTAAAACAGCCTTAACTTTGGATCCTCAAACTCCGAAGTATTATGTGACGTATAGTCGATTGCAATATTTCTTAGGAAGAAAAGATGAAGCAAAAGAGCTGGTACATTTAGCACTCACTATTAATCCCGAGGATAGTACAGCATTGGAAATCATCCAATTTTGGGAAAAAGAGGATGAAATCGATAAAGATGGTGCTGTTTATGCTGCTCAAATCAAAAGTCTTCACAGGCGTATAGTGCAGTTGTATCCGAAAAGTCCAGTTCATCACCTTCGGCTGATCAAAATATTATTTTATTTTGGAGAAAACGAACCTAGAAAAGAATTAAAAGCCTATTTGAAATTAAATCCGAATGATCTTGAAATGAATCTTAGCTATGGGAAGATTCTTTATGACAATTCGGAATATAAAGAGGCCCTTGGGCATTTCCGGAGATGTAATACCATTTTTCCAGATAATGAGCATATTCAAAATTGGATAGATAGAATATCTGAAAAGGGAAGCTTTGTTATAAATTTTCTTTACTGGGGCATAAAACCGATTGCTAAGTTGATTATTTGGCTAATTATTTATCCGTGCTTTGTTGTTAAGAACAGTCCAGCGATCATTCAATTTATTTACTTAAAGGTAAGTAATTTCCTAAAAGGAGGTAATGATGAAATATCATTACAATATACAGGAGGAAAATAGTCAGATTCAAAAATCAGAAGTGAACGTAAATCTTGATGTTGCGTACATGAAAGCATTGTGCAATCGGTATGGCAAGGATTTTGATTTTATTTCGAGTACAAGATTATCTTCAAAACATCTAAAGTTGATCGATAAATATTATGGCACAGCAGACGGGGAATCTATTCTTGCTTTCTATTCCAATAGGTTTATTTTTAATAAGGTAAAGGAGGGGGTTGTGCTTAGCTCGAAAGGGATCTATTGGCGATCAGGTCAAATGAATCTCAATCCATCGTATTTGACATGGTCCCAATACACACAAGTTACATCGGCAGTTGATGAGGTTTGCTACATTCAGTTCAGACCTGACCATATATTTCAATCCAGAAGGTCAAATATCCTCACAGAGGTTCTGGAAGATTTTTATGTTTATATCGCATCGTTGTCGGTGTCAAATCACCCAATTATTTATCAGTACGATCAATCTTATAATCACATTGGACGAATTCCTACCGTCCGGACGTATCATGACAAATGGATGTTGGTCGAGAATGGTATGCCGCTGTATCCTTTGCGGAATAACGATATTCATTGGGTGATTGAAATGGGGCAGGTTGACACGGCGAAGTTACAAGTTTGGAAACCAGGGATGTCAGAATGGGTTTATGTCGAGGAAGTTGCTGAATTGATGAATAAAGGATAATTTCCATCAAACAATAGCAGATCAGCTCATGGACTTTTTTCGCACTCTCCTGTACGATAACTAACGGAAGAATAATGCATCGGGTGAAAGAAGGAACAATCATGATTCGGTCGTACTTGCTGTTGCTTTTTTGTGTAACGCTGTGGGGCAGTAATTTTGTGTTTGGAAGCATGCTGGTCAAAGAGTTTCCTCCGCTATTTTTGGCAGATGTACGCTTGCTTTTCACGTCTATGTTTCTGATCATTTACGCGTGGCTGACCAAAAAATTCGTAAAAATCACTGCTCGTGAGCTAGGACTTCTTGTATTGCTCGGATTGATCGGGACGCTGGCGAATCAAACGGCGTATTTCAACGGGCTGTTGACGACAGACGCGACAACGGCATCGTTGATTCTTTCCTTGTCACCGATCGTCACCGCAGTGCTGGCCTCTTTGTTTTTGAAGGAACAGTTTACTTTGCGGATGAAGATTGGATCTGGCTTAGCACTCCTGGGAACATTCTTTGTTGTCGGTATTGGGGCAGGACTCTCCATTTCCAAGGGAGTCTTTCTCATTGTGATTGCTATGGTCACATTCTCGTCGTCTATGATCATCATTCGCAAACTGACGCAAACCGTGCAACCGTTTATTGCAACGGTGTACTCGACAACGGTCGGTACCCTGTTCTTGACTCCTGCGGCGCTGTTGACGATCGAGCCAGGGGCGCAGATCAGCCACGAAGTGTGGGCATGGGCAATGCTCATTTTGACCGCGATCCTTATGCAAGGAATATGTGGAATCGTCTGGAATCAACAATTAAAAGTGGTAGGGACGGGCAAAGCAGCTATTTTTCTAAACTTGCAGCCCTTTGTAGCGATGCTGGTCGGGTTTTTACTGCTTGGTTCTCAGGTGACGTCGATTCAAGTAGGGGGCTCCTTGTTAATCGTCGTGGGTGTGATTGTTGCCAGTGTTCAAAAGAAACAAGCTGTTCAGCCATCTAAATCGGTATAGAGCTTACTTGCTCATAAGAAAAAGGACCTGATGCGAAGGTCCTTTTTTGCATGGAAGGAATACGAATGGACGTTATACGAATTTGTACATCAGGACATCATCTGCGTATTCATTCTCAGCCAGCTTGAATTCTCTCACTTTTCGTCCTTCTTCCACAAATCCAAGGCTTTTGTATAAAGCAATCGCTCTCAGATTGTTGGAGAACACCCCCAAGCTCACTTTTTCAATGAGCGGATGTTGCTCAGCCCAAGCTAACAACTCCTTCAATAAAACCTTGCCGATGCCCTTATTTCGGTGAGCTTTCTGGATCATCATCGTGATCGAACCTGTATGAGACAAGCGTTTGCGAGTCGGAGAAACGAACACGACCATACCAGCCAATTCACCGTTTATTTCCGCTACGAACATGGTTTCCCTGTCATTGTCGATGATGTTTTGTACCCACTCAAGCTGCTGCTCCATGGTTTTATTGAACTCTTCGGAAACAGCAATAAAAAATTCACCTTCACAAACCACATCTCGCTGCAAAGATAAAATGGCAGCCGCATCCTCGATACGAACGAAGCGAATGGACACGTTGTCGTCTGTATGTCTAGTCAATGATTTCACCCTTCCTACGATGGTGATGCCTACGCTTTGTTTATTCAATATGACCTACATTTTGAATGCTTTTTGCAATTGTGCCGACATCTCATCCAACGATTCTTGCGCTTGCTTGATAGAGGGATAGAATCCGATGTAAGGAATGGATCAAGCCTTGTTTTACCTGCTCACGTTCCTCGCCTGAATCTCGACTTTGATCAGTCGCCATTCGTATAATCTGTGGTGTCAATTGGTTGAAATCAACATCATGGCATGAACGGTTGAAGACGTCTCATATTTGTTGAATCTGTGGATGAACGGGCATGTGTATGCCTCCCTCATTCATTTGATATTTGGATAGCTTACAACCGAGAAAAAAGCGCAAGCAAGGTTCCAAAAAAGAAGTTTTCTGGAAATCATATGCTTACGCATTTCTCATGGAGAAACAATTAAGTGGTTTGTGGAGAGGGGAGTATACGATAAATCTTCCGTGGGCGCCCTCGGTTCGTCGGCGTTTCTTCCCCAATGAGTTCGATGATGTTGTGCTCTGCTAAATCACTTAGTATTCTTCGCGCATTGCGAGGAGTCATGCCCATCCATTCCGCGATCATCGAAGCGCTGATATATTTTTGCCCCAGCGCTTTTTGGACGGAAATGATTTTGTTAAATGTCGTAATACTGACACCAGCTTTTTTTAGATTATCGCTGATTTCTTTGTCCTGTGTCCAATATTCGTAGCTGATGCTGTTCGTTTGAAGCAGTGGTCCTTCAATCGAACCATCATGGTCAACGAGAATGGCGGCATCTCTATGATTTTTGGCATGGCCGAGAGCGAGCTGTGCATTGCGCTCAGCAGACAATGCTGTGACACCAAAGCCGATTCCCATATTGGCATGTGAATTGGTGAGGAGCTTGATTTTTTCCAAAAGGATCGTGGGGTGAAAATCTGGATTGTCTTCATACGATCCGCGGGTGGAAAAAATAATGAACTTGGAATTACCGACCGCGACGAAGCTACCGGATATCGACTCCGTGTAATCGAGCACGAGCTCTTGCAGCTTCAGATCGAGACGGCGCAGCTCGTATGCGTTTGCAGGTTCATTTACGAGCTTTTCCATGTCGGATACCTCAATCAATTGAACAGCAATTTGGGAGCGCTTGAAGTGGAGCGTTTCGCCCTCTTGGAGAATTTGCTTGAAAATCTCTCGAAATATAAAGCGTGTGAAGCCCATTCGGTATACTCTGATTCCTTGTCGCTTCAATTCTTCGGTGACGAAAAGCGTTCCCGTGACACAAGCGTCTACCTTGCCTTCCTGGACAAGGTGGGTGTGATAAGCTACCAATTCAGACCTCTTTCTGAATTCTTTATACGGCTTTAGGTATGGGTTCTCACAGTGCAGACCCAATTCCTCTAAAGTCTCACGAAAATGCGCTTCCGAAATGGTATCGAAGCTCACGCGATCCAAAGACAAACCATCGCGGTATACCAATTCGAGCAATACTTTGGTCAGGACACTTGAATTGACTTGCGGATAAAAGGCTTTTTTCTTGCCAATATGCGCTTTTGCCATCGAGTAGGGGGCGACTCCAGAGAAGAACCAGATGTCTGTTTCCATATCATTTTCGGCTACATAGGCAGGTACTTGTTCCACTCCTTGATAAATAAAGGAAGTGAGAAGGATGTGATCGGAAAACTCACGTCCCACAGCTATCATTGCATCTACTGAATCTTTTGGACCGACTATGCCAACTTTTATCATCAAAATGTCCTCCAAAAAAGGTAAACTACGGGATAAACAATTCGTCAGGAAGGAGACCTATCCTTTTTTCGGCATTCTAGTATGCCAGTCTTTCTTATATAGAAAGAATATAACCCATTGACTGGGCAAGCGAGCTGTAGCGACCTCGAAGCTTTTAATAGGGATGTTTTAGGGAAATTTTCCGTATTAATTGTTTTATATTTGACAACTTTCAGCAAATTCCTTTATGAATCGATGTAAAAAATAAAAAAATCAGAATTGACATTAAATAACCACGGTACTATATTGTTGAATTAAGGAATGTTTTAGGTCAATTTCCGTTAAAGGGGGACGAGGTGAATTTTTGTAATCTTTTTGCAAGTCTGGACTAGGGGGCTCGTATAGATGTCGCGTTATTTACTTAAAAGAATTTTGATGATGGTACTCACCTTGTGGATTATTGTAACGTTGACCTTTAGCCTGATGCACATGATCCCTGGTGATCCATTCGCGTCAGAGTCAGATCAGTTGCCCGAGCAAATTTTGCTGAATCTGCGTGCCAAATACAATTTGGATGAACCGCTGCCGATGCAATATTTACTTTATCTAAAAAGTTTGGTCATGCTCGATTTAGGACCTTCTATTAAGTCGGAGACTCGCGGTGTCAATGATATGATCAAAGACGGCTTTGGAGCATCTGCACTGATTGGTTTGCAAGCGATAGCGGTTGCCCTTTTTTTCGGACTTTTATTCGGAACAATTGCGGCATTAAACCGAAATACCTGGATCGATTATGCGGCAATGGTCATGGCCGTATTAGGAATTGCTGTACCCAGCTTCATTATGGCGCCATTGCTCATTAATTACTTGGCAATCAAATGGCCGTTATTCCCAGTAGCGACGCTTACCAGTTGGAAACACTCGGTTCTGCCTTCACTCGCACTTGCTTTTGGACCATTAGCCATCATTACACGCTATATGCGCACGAGCATGATCGACGTGATGAATCAGAATTACATACGGACCGCTGAGGCAAAAGGAATTCCGACTTTTCTGATAGTGGTCAAGCATGGAATCCGCAACGCGATTTTGCCGATCGTCACGTTTATGGGGCCGCTCATCGCGGGGTTGTTAACCGGAACGTTCGTCGTCGAAAAGATTTTTGCGGTACCGGGGATCGGCAAGTACTTCGTCGATGGTATTTTCAATCGAGATTATCCCGTTATTTTGGGAACGACAGTATTCTACAGTGCCATCTTGGTGCTCATTATCTTCTTGATTGATTTGGCCTATATGTTCATTGATCCACGAATCAAACTATCGAGCAGGGGGAGGTAGCCAATGGCGGTAGATCAATCAGTAAATGAGTTGTTTCGACCTAGAGCTCAAAAAGCAGATGGACAGATCGGCCAGATGCGACCGAGCCTGACTCATTTTCAACAAGTAACGAGAAAGCTCGTCAAAAACAAGCTGGCAATGGTGGGGTTGACCCTGATTGTTTTGCTGATCGCCATGGCGATAATTGGACCCCATCTCGTTCCGTACAGCTATTCCGATCAGAGTCTCTTGAATGCGAATCAGGAAATTTCGGGCGAGCATTGGTTCGGAACAGATGAGCTGGGGCGCGACATGTTTTCACGGACATGGTACGGAGCGCGGATTTCACTGATTATCGGAATATCGGCAGCGTTAATTGACTTGATCATCGGTGTGACCGTCGGCGGTATTGCCGGATACATGGCTGGTCGAGGCAAAAAGGGAGACCGAATCGATACAATTATCATGCGTTTGATCGAGGTCTTGTACGGACTGCCGTACCTGCTCGTGGTAATCATGCTGATGGTTGTCATGGAGCCTGGAATTGTTACCATCATCATCGCGTTGTCCGCAACCGGTTGGGTAGGGATGGCTCGTCTCGTTCGGGGACAAATCCTGCAATTGAAAAACCAGGAGTTCATCATGGCTGCGCAAGTGCTGGGTGCCAAATTCCCTCGCATCCTGCTACGCCACCTGATTCCGAACACCATCGGAGTCATCATCGTAAACTTGACGTTTACCATTCCGTCGGCGATATTTGCAGAATCTTTCCTTAGCTTTTTGGGCTTGGGTGTGCAAGCGCCAATCGCTAGCTGGGGCACGATGACGAACGATGCACTCGGCGTTATTTTAACAGGGGATTGGTGGAGACTTTTCTTCCCGGCCTTGATGATTTCCTTGACGATGTTTGCCTTCAACGTCTTCGGTGATGGCTTGCAGGACGCATTGGACCCAAGAATTCGCGAGTAACCTCGCCACGAAGATAGGAGGATCAGACATGGCGGATCATTTGCTACAAGTAGAAAACCTCCGCGTACATTTCAAAACGTACGGTGGAGAGGTACAGGCTGTACGGGGAGTTACCTTTCATGTTGATCGTGGTGAGACGCTTGCGGTAGTAGGAGAGAGCGGCTGTGGGAAGAGTGTAACCGCCCAAGCGATCATGGGCTTGATCCCGAACCCGCCGGGAAGAATTGTGGATGGTCAGATTCGTTTTGACGGAAAAGTCATCACGGGGATGAGCAAGAAGGAATTGCTTTCGGTTCGTGGAGCTGAGATTGGGATGGTCTTCCAGGACCCGATGACGGCACTGAACCCGACGATGAGGGTCGGTGCCCAGATTGTAGAGGGATTTGTTCGTACCCATCAGGTCAGCAAAGAAGAGGCGCGTAAAAAAGCGATGGAGATGCTTCGACTGGTAGGTATCCCCGATCCGGAGAAACGGGTCGATCAATACCCGCATGAGTTTTCCGGGGGAATGCGGCAACGTGTCGTCATCGCGATTGCACTCGCCAATAATCCAAAGCTCGTCATTGCAGATGAACCGACGACCGCATTGGATGTAACGATTCAAGCGCAAATCTTGGACTTGCTCCGAGAATTGCAGGAAAAACAGCAGCTCTCCATCGTGATGATTACACATGACTTGGGTGTCGTAGCCGAAATCGCGCACCGGGCCGTGGTCATGTATGCAGGAATTGTGGTGGAAACAGGTAAGGTAGAGGATATTTTCGCGAATCCGAAGCATCCATACACTTGGGGTTTGATGCGCTCTCTACCGCGGATCGATGGCGTGGAAAAGGAACGACTGGTACCGATTGAGGGAACGCCGCCAGATTTATTCCACCCGCCAAAAGGTTGTCCGTTCGCTCCGCGTTGTCAGTTTGCGATGGAAATATGCGAGCAGCAAATGCCGGACGCTTCCACATTCACCGAGGGTCACCAAGCTGCATGCTGGCTACATGATCCACGGGCACCGAAGCTGGAAGAATTGGTGGCAGCAGGGAGGCAAACGTAGATGAGCCAAGCGTTGGTTGAAGTCAAAAATCTAAAAAAGCATTTTGAGATCGGCAATGGGATTACGCTTAAGGCAGTCGACGGCGTGACTTTCACCATTAATCGCGGCGAGACACTCGGGCTCGTCGGAGAGAGCGGATGCGGTAAGTCGACGTTGGGCAGAACGATGATTCGCCTCTATGAAAATACAGACGGAGAAGTTTTGTTCAAAGGGAAAAATGCACACCGCATAAAAGGGAAAGAGGCAGAGCAGTTTCACCGCGATGTCCAAATGATTTTTCAAGATCCACAAGCAAGTCTGAATCCGCGCATGACCGTGATGGACATTATTGCGGAGGGCTTGGATATTCACGGCTTGTCTCGGGGGGCAAGAGCGGATCGGGTCAAAGAATTGCTGGAGCTGGTTGGTTTGTCTAAGGAACATGCGAACCGATTCCCCCATGAATTCAGCGGAGGCCAAAGGCAACGCATCGGGATTGCTCGGGCACTAGCAGTTGAACCGGAATTTATCATCGCGGATGAACCGATTTCGGCGCTTGATGTGTCGATTCAAGCGCAAGTCGTGAATCTATTGGAAGATTTGCAGCAGGACAGAGGGCTGACTTACTTGTTTATCGCCCACGATCTGTCCATGGTGAAGCACATTTCCACGCGAATCGGAGTAATGTACCTCGGCAAAATGGTAGAAATGGCAAACAGCTTCGAGTTGTACGCAAAGCCACTTCATCCATATACACAAGCATTGTTGTCCTCGATTCCGATTCCTGATCCGACGATCAAGCGGGAGCGCATCATTTTGCAGGGCGATTTGCCGAGTCCTGCCAACGCTCCAAGCGGTTGTGTTTTCCGAACAAGATGCCCAAAGGCCATGGAGCAATGCGCGGCACAAATTCCTGAATGGCAGGAAGCCGCACCGAACCATTGGGTCGCTTGTCATCTCTATCAGTAGTTCGATTTTCTATCTTAATATATAGGGGGAAACAACGTGAAGAAATTAGCTGCCTTTGCCCTGTCGCTCTCGCTCGTCATTCCGGCTCTAGCTGGTTGCGGCGGTAGTGGCGAGTCAGCATCGACTGGAGGTACCACTACGCCAGGCGCTGCTGCCAAACAAGAAGTTGTGTTCAATGCCAAATCTGAGCCACCAGACTTGAACCCGCTCACTTCAACGGATACCACGTCCTTCTGGATCATGGATCACTTGGGGGAAGGTCTGTACACCAAGGACAAGGATGGCAATCCAATCTTGGGAACAGCAAAGGAAGTGAAGCTGTCGGATGACAAGCTCAAGTACACGTTCATTTTGCGCGATGATGCGAAGTGGACCAATGGTGAGCCGGTTACAGCAGAGGATTTTGCTTACACGTATATGAAGCATCTTGATCCGGCAACAGCTTCGACTACTGCTTATCTGCTCTACTACATCAAAGGTGGAGAAGCGTACAATAAAGGTACAGGAAAAGCAGAAGATGTAGGCATCAAGGCGGTCGATGCAAAAACGCTCGAAATCGAGCTGGTCGCACCTACCTCGTATTTTGACAAAATGCTGGCTACCCGTTACTGGCACCCAATCAACAAGAAGCAGGCAGAAGCGAATCCAAAATGGGCAGCGGATGCGGACAGCTACATCTCCAATGGCGCTTACAAGCTCGTTTCCTGGAAGCATGACTCTGAGCTCGTGATTGAAAAGAACGAGCATTATTGGAACAAAGCTGACGTAAAAATGGATAAGATCACCTGGAAAATGGTGAATGACGCCACGACTGCTTATCAGATGTACAAGAGTGGCGAGCTCGACTTCAACAAAGAGATGCCTTCTGACATCCTCGCGCAAGAAAAATCGAGCCCAGATTTCAAATCCGTTCCTTACTATGGTACGTACATGTACATGTTTAACGTAACGAAAGAACCATTTACGAATAAAAAGGTTCGCAAAGCTTTCGCCATGTCGCTCGACCGTAAAGCACTGTCCGAAATGGTAAGCCAAGGTGGAGAGACACCAGCTTACTCCATGGTTCCGCGTGGAGCGATGCAACCAAACGGAAAAGACTTCCGCGAAGAGGGCGGGGACTACTTCAAGGAAGATTACGAAGCAGCGAAGAAGCTGCTGGCTGAAGGTATGCAAGAAGAAGGCTGGTCCACACTGCCAGAAGTTACACTCATGTACAACACCGATGAAAGCCATAAGAAAATAGCACAGGCGATCCAAGAAATGCTCAAGAAAAACTTGGGCGTAGAAGTGAAAATGACAAACCAAGAGTGGAAAGTGTATCTGGATACAACGAAACAAAAGAACTATCAAATGGGCCGTATGGGCTGGGTAGGTCAAATCAACGACCCTGCATTTAACCTGGACTACTATTTGGGTGAAAGCCCGAACAACCGTACTGGTTGGGTGAACAAAGAGTATGATCAGTTGAATATGGCGGCAAAAGTTGAGCAAGACCCGAACAAGCGTATGGAACTGCTTCACCAGGCAGAAGCCATTTTGATGGACGAAATGCCATTCATTCCAGTCTACCACTACCAGCAAAACTATTTGGTGAAACCGATTTTAGAAGGTCTCACTTTCCCAGTCAACGCGTTCCCAAGCGCTCGCTGGGCAACAAAAAAATAGAAAAAAAGAGGAGCTTCTCCTCTTTTTTCTCTTTACATACTCCAAGGAACAACTAGCAAAAGTGGAAAGGATGATTTCTCGTGATTTTGGACTATCTGCAAGTGAAATCCGCGTATCAATTGAAGGTGGTACCGCAGCGTAGAGAGATTACCTTTTTAACGAAGCTGACAGGTATTGCGCAGTTGTGGCGCTGGAATGAAGAGTACAACCGCTCGGAGCAAGTGACCTTTTTGCCTGATCGTGTGGTAGAAGTTGACCATTCCCCGTGCGGAACGAAAACGATTGTCGGTATGGACAACAAGGGTGACGAGCGACAGCAGTTCTTTTTGCTAACAGAAAATGGTGCAGTCGTGAAGCCCCTGACAGACGCTCCTGATTATTTTCACTATTTGGGAGGATGGTCTCCATGTGGGAAAAAGATCGCGTGGTCCAGCAATCGTCGCAATCCGCGCAGCTTTGATATTTTTGTACAGGATGTCGAGAGCGGTGCGTATGAAGAAGTCTTCCGCTATGATGGGCGCACAGATCCAATCGGCTGGCTACCAGACGGGACAGGACTCATTTTCAGCGTGCAGGAGACCAACATTGACAATTGCCTGTATTTGCTGAATCTGCAAACGAAGGAAGCACAAAAGCTCGCCATTTGTAATAAACATGCACGCTACCATTCCTTGGTACTGTCTAATGACGGACAAACGGGATATCTCGTAACCGACCGCGATGAAAACACAAAGGCGTTGTGCCGATTTTCACGGAGTACAGGAAAGCTGGACAAACTGGTGCACGACCCGAAATGGGACATCGAGGAGGCCAAATTATCCCCCGACGAGAAGCTACTTGCCTTCACGATCAATGAAGGAGGCTACTCCGTTCTTGCTCTCTATTCCTTGACAGAGCAACGCTGGGAGCGGGTGGAGGAAGCGCCACGGGGAGTGATCTCTTCCTTGGCGTGGGTGAGTGATGATCAGCTCGCTTTTACGCTGAAAAGTCCAACCCTTCCAGGCGATATCTGGACGTATACCATTTCGGAGAAAACCAGCAGACGTGTGACGAACATTGGTCAATCCGATGCTCTGGAGGATAAACTCATCGAGCCGGAATTGTCCACGTTTCACTCTTTTGATGGCTTGGAAGTGCCGTATTTCCTCTATGCCAAAGATACATCCGAGCATGCAGAGAAAAAACCAGTCGTCGTCTACGTCCATGGTGGGCCAGAGAGCCAAATTCGACCGGAGTATCATCCTGTTTTTCAATTTTTGGCGAACGAAGGCTTTACGGTGGTAGCACCGAATGTTCGCGGCAGTATGAGCTACGGTCGGGAATATGTCCAGCTCGATGATCGCCGCAAGCGGATGGATTCTGTAGCAGATTTGGCTTGGCTGGTCAAAGATTTGAGCAACCGTCCAAGCGTTGACCAGAATGCGATCGGCATCATGGGCCGCAGTTACGGAGGCTTCATGACACTAGCTGCGCTTACGCATTACCCTGACCTGTGGGCCGCGGGTGTTGATATTGTAGGGATTTCCCATTTCAAAACCTTTCTGGAGAACACTGGGGCATGGAGACGGAGATTGCGTGAGGTGGAGTACGGGTTCCTCGGCGAAGACGATGACTTTTTTGAAGAAATTGCTCCTTTGAATCATTCCCATAAGATCACGGCTCCGCTTCTCGTATTCCACGGTCGCAATGATACGCGTGTTCCTGTCAGCGAAGCAGAACAGCTCGTAGCTGACATGCGAGGCAGGGGACAAGAAGTCGATTTGCACATTTTTGAGGATGAAGGCCACTTTACCGAAAAGCTGGACAATCACATCACGTTGAATCAAAAGATTTCCCAGTTCTTTTTGGGGCAACTTGCATCCACCAATAAAATCGAGGAGTGAGTAGCATGACGCAAGCAAAAAGAGGCATAACGGCTGAAGATTTGTATCAAATGCGGTACGCGAGCGATCCGCAGCTATCACCAGACGGAAAAACGCTTGCTTATGTGGAAAATCAAATCGATGAGTCCCATGCTTACCAAAATCACTTGTATTTACGCAAATTGGATGCAGATGATCCACGGCCATTGACGTCTGGCTCCCGCGACACCTTTCCGCGCTGGTCGCCAGATGGTTCAAAGATTAGCTTTGTTTCGAACCGATCTGGAAAACCACAAATTTGGCTGATCGATGCAAACGGAGGAGAAGCAAGGCAACTCACGCGTTGCAAAAACGGTGTCAGCAATCCGATTTGGTCACCTGACGGCACATACATTGTCTTCTCTTCGATCCTGGATGAGGGTGAAACATTCGCAGACCTCGAGGGAACCGAGAAGAAAGAAAATGCCAAAGCCATTCATGTCGGAAGAATGAAGTACAAATCCGATGATCTCGGGTTCATTTACGAGAAAAACAAGCAGTTGGCCGTTGTTCATGTAGAAACAGGCGAGGTTACTCCACTCAGCGATGGCCCGTACAATCATACGATTGGTTCCTGGTCGCCGGACGGAAAATGGCTCGCCATTACGGCGAACCGAGCAGAAGACCCTGATATTCAGCATAGTGTTGACGTTTTTCTCATCCCTTCGGAAGGGGGAGAATGGAAAAAGCTGACTAACAGCAAGGGGATTTTTGCCTATCCAACCTGGTCACCCGACGGTAAGAAGCTAGCGTATATCGGAAGTGAATTGGACACGCATTTGTACGCAGCGCAGAAGCGCATCTGGGTATATGATTTTGAAAAGGGCGACTATACTTGCATCACAAAGGATTGGGACGTACAGGTTGGCGATTCCACCATCGGGGACATGCGCTCGCCAGGTCACCCGAATCCAGGCGCTGTATGGACAGCAGACGGAAGAGGCATGTATTTCATTGCCAGCGAGCGAGGAAATTCCGGCATTTATCACGTAACGCTGGACGGACAAGTCACGAATGTTGTAGCGGGCAACCGGAATATATACGGCTTTTCTCTGCATGAAAACGAACAAACGGTGGTTGCTGCCATTAGTGATCCGTTTACGCCGGGCGACTTGTATCAAGTAAGTCTGAAGGACGGAGAAGAAAAACGTCTAACAGCGCTGAACGAAGAGTTATTTGCGGGTATTGAGCTCCCTGTTCCAGAAGAAATGGAGTTTGTCGCGAAGGATGGCTGGAAGCTGCACGGTTGGATGCTCAAGCCTGTCGGTTTTGAAGAAGGAAAAAAATACCCGATGGTTCTGCAAATTCATGGCGGGCCTCACTCCATGTACGGAAATACGTTTTTCCACGAGTTCCAGCTACTCGCTGCAAAAGGCTACGCCGTACTCTATACGAATCCGAGAGGGAGCTTTGGCTACGGAGAGCGTTTTGTTCAGGCGTGCTGCGGTGACTATGGAGGGAACGATTACCGCGATTTGATGACGGCCGTGCAATTTGCATGCGATCATTTCGATTTTGTCGATGAGGATCGCTTGGGTGTAGCAGGCGGCAGCTACGGTGGCTTCATGACGAACTGGATCGTAGGTAAAACCAATCGATTCAAAGCGGGTGTAACCGATCGGAGTATTTGCAACTGGGTAAGCTTTTACGGTGTCAGTGATATCGGTTACTTCTTCACTGCCGAAGAGATTCAGGCAAATCCATTCACGAATCCGGAAAAAATGTGGCAGCATTCACCGATTCGCTTGGTAGAGAACATCGAGACGCCTCTGCTGATCATGCATGGAGAACATGACTACCGTTGCCCAATCGAACAGGCGGAGCAGCTTTATGTAACATTGAAGCATCAAGGCAAGGCCCCGGTGTCCTTTGTCCGTTTCCCGGGTGCCAGTCATGAGCTTTCCCGCAGTGGTGATCCTGAGCAACGCGTGTTGAGGCTGCAATATACGACAGATTGGTTTGACAGCTATTTGGTTGCACACCAAAAAGAGACAGTCGAATAAGCAGTAAGTGCCAATAGGAGGTGCCCGATCGTGAACAAAGAACAAGTGATAGGTATCGTGCAAGAAAATTTGCCGCATGCAATCGAGAAGCTGATGCAATATTTGCGTTTTCCAACCGTATCCGCACAGCATAAGGCCATCCCAGAGACGGTTGAATACGTGGTCAAGATGATTCATGAGGTTGGTGGAGAGACAAAGGTACTCGACAATCTCGGCGGCAATCCAGTCGTGTATGCGTTTTTTGCAGCAGGCAGTGAAGGAGACGCCAGCAAAACGATCCTGTTTTATGATCACTACGATGTTCAACCACCTGAGCCGTTTCATGAGTGGAACACGGAGCCGTTTAACCCTACGATCATTGATGGAAAGCTGTATGCCCGTGGTGCTGCCGACAATAAAGGTGATCTCGTTGCGCGTCTGACGGCGATTCAGATTTTGCAGCAGCAAGCAGGCGGTTTGCCTTGCAACATCAAGTTCCTGATCGAGGGAGAAGAAGAGATTGGCAGCCCGAATCTGGAGCCATATCTTCGAGCGTACAAGGATCTTTTCCAGGCGGATGCCTGCATTTGGGAATTCGGTGGAAAGGACGAAAATGAGCGAATCAGCATGGTTGCCGGGATCAAAGGAATGGCGTATCTGGAGCTGACCTGCGTTGGGGCAGATATCGACATGCACTCCTCTGTCGGAGCGTATGTAGACAATGCAGCATGGCGCCTCATACAGGCATTGGCGACGATGAAAAATCAGGAAAACGAGATTTTGGTCGCAGGCTTCTTCGATGGGATCGAGGAACCGACAGCGGATGAAAAGAAAGTTGTTTCCGAATTGCCGTTCAGTGAAGAGGCGACAGCAGCGCTATACGGTTTGAAACGCCCATTGATTACCGCGGCAAACCATGTGGACCCACGAGAAGCCATGGTTTTTCACCCGACTATGACCATTTGCGGTCTGGATAGCGGCTATACGGGAGAGGGCGCGAAGACGGTGCTGCCGAAAAGTGCGAAGGCCAAGTTGGATTGCCGTCTTGTCCCAGGACAAGATCCACAGCACATCATGAATTGCATCGAGCATCATTTGGAGAAGCATGGTTTTACGGATATTACCGTCACCATGATCAACGGACAAAAAGCGTATCGCTCCGATTTCCATCATCCATTTGTTGCTCACGTACTGGATACGGCTCGCGTTATTTACGATCAGGAGCCAGTGCTTTCTCCAAACGCGGCAGGCACGGGTCCGATGTATATTTTCGGTGAACAGCTCAAGCTTCCGGTTGTCAGTACAGGGGTAGGCTGGGTAGGCTGCAAAGTACATGCGCCGAACGAATCCATCCGTTTGAAAGACTTCGAGGAAGGAATTGCCCATATGGTTGTCATGCTCTCTGGATTTGCCAAAGCGCTGTCAGAGTAGCAACAGACGAGTGAAGGAATCATGCAATCCGATAGCGAAAAGGGGGCCTTTCGTGTAAAAAGGTCTCCTTTCCTATTTGGAGCCCTCTTGCAGCACTTCCAGAGTGGCTTTGCTTTTGCAAACCATGTACAATCGTAAATGATAGTGTACATACATTTACAGGAGGCGAAATGCGTGAACAGCGATACACATCCATACGAAATCGCAACCTTTGCAGGCGGATGCTTCTGGTGCATGGTCAGTCCGTTTGACAAGATGCCAGGCATTCAAAAAGTCGTCTCCGGTTATACAGGCGGTCATGTCGAAAACCCTACCTATGAACAGGTATGCTCTGATACGACGGGACACTATGAAGCCATCCAAATCACATTTGATCCGTCGCTCATCTCCTACGAGGAATTGCTGCAGATGTTTTGGAGACAGATCGACCCGACGGACGCTGGTGGTCAATTCGGTGATCGAGGTCAATCGTATGCGCCTGCGATCTTCTATCATAATGAAGAGCAAGAAAGGCTTGCGCAAAAATCCAAGCAAGAGCTGGATGCGAGCGGTCGTTTCCAAAAGCCCATTGCAACGCTGATTTTGCCAGCCAAGCCGTTCTATCCGGCGGAGGAATACCATCAGGACTACTATAAGAAAAATCCGGTCCGCTACCAATACTACCGCGCGGCATCAGGCAGAGCGAAATTCACCAAGGAAGCATGGCGCGACCGTACGAAGCTGGAAGAATTGAAAAAAATCTTGACCCCGCTCCAGTATGAGGTAACGCAAAATAACGGGACAGAACGTCCATTTACGAACGAATTTTGGGATCACAAGGAAGAGGGCATCTACGTAGACATCGTCTCCAACGAGCCTTTGTTCAGTTCCCTGGACAAGTTCGATTCCGGCTGCGGGTGGCCATCCTTTACCAAGCCATTGCAAGAGGAAAACGTAACCGAGCATGTGGATTTAACACATAATATGATTCGTACAGAGGTTCGCAGTAAAGATGCGGATTCTCATCTTGGTCATGTTTTCGAGGACGGGCCTGGAGAAAATGGATTGCGTTACTGCATCAATTCAGCCGCATTGCGCTTCATTCCGAAGGATCGTTTGGAGGAAGAAGGCTTCGGGGAGTATAAGCGATTATTTGAAAAAGAATAGAGTGTGGACCGCTACTCTCCGGGAAACATGGGAGAAGGGCGGTCTTTTTGCTAAACATACAACTAGGTAAACATATGAGTATGCCGGGAGGGTCCAATGTACACGCAGAAATCCTTACACAGACGAATTGGACTGTTACTCGCAGCAATCATCGCCATATCAGGCTGTTCCGGTCAGGAGCCGCCTCACAACAATCAAGTCGTACCGACACCCCAAAACGTTGCCGAGGGTGGAACGTTAATCATTGCACGTATGTCGGATGCCGCGAATCTCGATCCCCATTTTATTTTGACGATCAATGAGGCGAGTGTCGTACAAGGAAAAGTGTATGAAGGGCTCGTCAAACGTGATCGGAACATGAACATTCAGCCACAGTTGGCAACGGCATGGAAACAAATCGATGATCTCACGTGGGAGTTTACGCTTCGACAAGGTGTTGTTTTTCATGATGGAACTCCCTTTCATGCACAGGCGGTCAAGAAAACATTTGATCGCGTATTAGATCCAGCCGTGGCTTCTCCTCGGGCAGCCATGTTCGAAAAAGTAAAACAGGTAAGGGTCATCGATCCGTACAGAGTTCAATTCATCCTTCACAAGCCTTTCGCACCTTTGCTTTCTATTTTGGCCAGTCACGAGGGGAGCATCATCAGTCCTGCTGCGATCGATCAATACGGACGGGAATTATCGCATCACCCGGTTGGTACTGGCCCTTATCAGTTCCAATCATGGGAGCCTGGCAGTCAAATTACGTTGAGCAAAAACCAGACTTATTGGGGCGAGACTGCTACGCTTGATCAAGTCGTCTTCAAAGTTGTTCCCGATGATGCAGCTCGTATTGCGATGGTCGAAAATGGAGAAGCCCATATTGCAGAGTCCGTCCCTGTCATGGAGCTGGATCGGATTCAAGCGTCCAACCAGATGCGTGTGTACCGCAGCGATGCGCTCGGGACGGAGTTTATCGGGTTTAATGTATCACGTCCACCACTGAATGATATCCGTGTGAGGAAGGCCATCAGTATGGCGATCGAGACGGGAGCGATCATTAAAGGGGTGTATAACAACGTAGGAACGAAGGCGAACTCACCGATGGGACCACATGTGTTCGGCTACAGTCCGACTGTGAAAAGCTACCCGTACGACATCAACCAAGCGCGTCGGTTGCTCGCAGAGGCGGGCTATCCAGATGGTTTTCCTATTCACATGATTACCTACAACAGACGGGATCGAATCTTGGTTGCCCAAGTGATACGGTCGCAATTAAAAGGGATCGGCATCGACGCGGAGCTAAAAGTCGTCAGCTACGATGAGTTTGTCCGAACCATTGAGAAAACGAAAGATCATGAGATTTTTGTCAGCGGCTGGGCAAATGCAACCGGGGATGCCGACTACAATCAGTACAATTTATTTCATACATCAGGAGGCGGGGCTGGCAACAGTTTTCAATACAGCAATCCCGAGCTGGATCGTCTGATCGAGGCTGGTCGTATGGAAACTGATCCTGCCAAAAGACTCGCCATTTACGCAAAAGCACAAGACGTGGAACTGCAAGATGCTTTGGTTGTTCCGATTCGCAATCTGGAGAATTTGGCTGTGATTAGCAACCATATTCAGGGCTTCTCCATCAGTCCAGCGGGTTATTTAAATATCGATCAGGTCGTGATTTCTCAATAAACATGTAACGAAACGCCGGTCAATTATGTCATAATAGGTACGTACTTTTATTACCTACATAATTGGATCAGCTCCAAAATGAAAGGAACGTTACAATGAGAAGTTTTCGACACCGACTTTTGCATCCGCTCGTACTCGTAACGGCAATGACATTCGTGTTGTCTGGATGTAACAGTACAGCGGCTCCACAAGAACCACAGACACCATCAGCCGTGGAGACGCCAACTCCTCCAAAGAAGGAAGAAGAGAAGCCAAAGGAGGAGACCACACCTCCACCGGCTGAAACACCAAAGCAAGAACAACCGGAGCACCCCCAGAAACCAACGGAAACGAAGCCGGCAGAAAAGCCAACCGCGGGTCAGCCACCTGAGCTATCGTTCCCGGACATCGAGGTCGTGGGTGAGCCAGAGAGTGTTGCTGTACTGGTGAACAAACAACGCAAGCTTCCAGAGAACTATCAGCCAAATGATCTAGTGTTTCCAAACGTACCTTACTTGCTCCCGGAAAAGAGCGAGAAACGCAAAATGCGCAAAGAAGCTGCGGGTGCGCTTGAGCAGTTATTTGCGGCAGCCCAGGCTGACGGAATCCAGTTGGCAGGTGTTTCTGCCTATCGCTCCCACGCCTACCAGAAAGCGCTGTTTAATCGCTATGTAAAAAAAGACGGCGTGGAGAAGGCACGGACTTACAGTGCCGTTCCTGGAACGAGTGAGCATGAAACGGGACTCGCCATTGACGTCTCCGGTAAGGATGGCAAATGTGCAGCAACGAGCTGCTTTGCCGGAACCAAAGAAGCGAAGTGGCTAGATGAAAACGTCGAGAAATTTGGATTTATCATTCGCTACCCAGAGGGAAAAGACGCGATTACAGGCTATATTTATGAGCCGTGGCATTTGCGTTATGTAGGTGTCGAGATCGCGCAAGAAATCGGGGAAAAAGGGATTACGCTCGAAGAATATTCAGGTGCCGTGCCTGTTTCCACACCAACGAATTAAGGAAGAAACGCTGATCTCTCACCGAAGAGAATCGGCGTTTTTGCTATGCAGTTATGCTATAATGTTCACGGGTGAAGATAATGGTCGAAAAATCAATCAGAGAACGTATTATTGAAACATCCATGCGCTTGTTTGAGGCAAATGGCTACCACAAAGTGACTGTGGATCAAATTGTGAAAGAAAGCGGAACGTCAAAGGGAGGATTTTATCACAACTTCAAATCCAAGGATGAACTCCTCTACATCATTCATGATCAATTTATTACGTATGTGTTGGAGAAAGCAGAGGAAGCTTACGAGAAGTGGGATACCCCAACGGAGCGACTCCAAGCCATCGTAAAATCCTTCGTCATGATGATTGATCTGTACCGCTCGCAGGTTACGATCTTTTATCAGGAAAGCTTGTTTTTAGCTCCCGAGTACTACACGGATATTGAAACGAAACGGGATCGCTATAAAAAAATCATGTTCACCGTCATTTCGGATGGGATCGAATCGGGTGAGTTCCGTCCAGAGCTGCCAGTACCGATTGTGTCTATGGCTATCTTTGGCATGGTGAACTGGATTTACAAATGGTATCAAAAGTCAGGGACGTACTCGATCGAGCAAATCGCGGATATTTACGCAGATATGGTTCTTCATTCTGTTTTGAAATCAGAATCGATGGAAAACCCGGCATTTCAACGTTTTTTCCTGCAATCACAAGAAAATCCCTTCAAGCCATTGTAGGGGTGCTAACAAGGATCATGCGGCTACACTCAAGCTTTTCGATAGGAGACAGGGGCATAGTCGCTTGATGGTCCCTTATCAAATACATTGATCAGACCAACTAGTTGGTCTGTACTAGTATTCTGACATTTGTTATAATATCAAAAAGACCAACTGGTCGGTCTTGAACAATCATTACAGACCAACCAGTCGGTTCGTGAGGTTGTGACAGTCAGTATCGGAAATAGGGGAGGAATAGTTGTGCTTACCATTTACGAATTACGAGAACTTGTGAAGCTATTGGAGCAGACGGACATAGAATCTTTTGAGGTAAATGATGAAGATTCTTCTTTGCGTATCAAACGAAGTAATGGGAATCAAATCACAGCCGTACATCAGACCCCCGTACCAACCAAAAGCGCACCAATTGTGACGATGGCACCCGTTGTCCCTTTGCCTAAAAAAGAAACGATTGAGCGCCCGGTCGAAAAAGTCCCTGTAGAAGCGCCTCAGAAATCGGCGGAAGTGACGGAAAACTTGTACAAAATCACTTCACCCATGGTAGGAACCTTCTATGCAGCACCCGCAGTTGACGCAGCACCATATGTATCCGTCAATGATCGGGTAGAGCCAACTACCATTGTCTGTATTGTCGAAGCCATGAAGCTGTTTAACGAGATTGAAGCAGAAGTAAAAGGAGAGATTGTCCAAGTCTTGGTGGAAAACGGTCAGTTGGTCGAGCATGGACAGCCGTTATTCCTGGTGAAGCAGGCGTAATGGAGCAGCTTTTAAGGGGAGGACTGGAAGAGTGAGCAAACATACATGGTTCAAGGAATTCTCCGTTCCTACGTACGAGCAATGGCGGGAAGCGGCAGAAAAATCGCTAAAGGGCGCATCCTTTGATGTCAAGCTACTGACGAATTCGTACGAGGGGATTGTCCGCCAGCCAATCTATCGGTACGAAGATGTCAAAACATTGCCGCATCTGGAAGCGCTGCCAGGAGAAGCGCCTTTTCATAGAGGGAATCAACAGCCTAACGAGCGGAAGGAACACAAATGGCAGGTCTGTCAGGAAATTATCGCAACGAGTGCCAAGGCTTTCAATCAGGCGGCCGTAGAGGACTTAGGGCGCGGGCAAACGATGCTGCATTTGATGGTGGACCAAGCGACATTGGCTGGATTTGATCCTGACGAAGCATTGCCAGATACGATTGGTCACAAAGGGGTATCTGTTTTTTGCCGAGGGGATGTAGAGCAGGCATTTCAAGGGGTGAAGCTTTCAGAGGTCCCTCTTTTCGTGAACACAGGAGCACTTGGCTTGCCCGTACTTTCACTCATTTTGGCACATGTTGAAGCGACAGGCCAACAAGTCTCCGAACTTCGCGGATGCATCGGGCAAGACCCTGTAGCGGTTCTGCTCACAGAGGGCAAGCTCCCTTGTTCCTTGCAGACAGCTTATCACGCTATGGCAAGCATGACGAAATGGGCAAAAGATCATGCGCCTGCGCTGAAGACGATCCTGGTTCAAAGCAATCCGTATCAGGACGGCGGTGGAAACGCAGTAACCGAACTTGCTTTTTCTCTGGCTACAGGGGTCGACTATTTGCAAGCGATGCTTGAGCGGGGGCTTTCCATAGAGGATATCGCAACACGGATGCAATTCTCGTATTCGATCGGTTCAGACGTTTTCATGGAAATCGCGAAGTTGCGTGCAGCAAGAATGCTCTGGTCAAACATCGTGGCGGCCTACGGCGGATCAACGGAGGCCCAAAAGATGACGATTCACGCCAGAACTTCGGCCTGGACGAAGACGATTTACGATCCGTATGTCAATATGCTGCGTTCCACGACAGAAGCGTTCTCAGCCGTCATTGGCGGAGCAGACAGTCTGCATGTTTCCGCATTTGACGAAGCGATCCGTCCTGCCAATGAGTTTTCAAGAAGAATCGCCAGAAATACGCAAATTATTTTGAAAGAAGAAGCGCATTTGGCAAAAGTGATCGACCCTGCGGGAGGTTCTTGGTACGTAGAATGGCTCACAGATGCATTAGCGAAAAAAGCATGGGGGCTGTTCCAGCAGGTAGAAGCACACGGTGGCATGCTGAGTGCATTAGAAGCAGGCTTCCCACAAGGCTTGATTGCCCAGATCGCAGATCAAAAAGCAGCGAGCATCGATACGCGTAAAAAGCGTTTGGTTGGAACGAACATGTATGCCAATACGGCTGAGCAGCCACTGAAGGCCGAGAGTCTTCCGAGCATTCACGAAGAGCGAGCAGCAGAAGCACAATCCCTTCGGCTGAAACAGGACACGACTCTTCTCACAGTATCGCTCGATGAGTTGGCGAAACATACGGATGAGCTCGTGGAACGTGCAGTAAAAGCGGTACTTCATGGAGCGACTGTGGGCGATATCGCGAAAGCCATGAGACGTGAAGATTCAGTACAGACAATCATCCAGCCACTCCGTATCCACCGGGCATCCGAGCGCTTTGAAGCCTTGCGGATGCAGGCAGATGATTTCTTGAAAACAACAGGCAAAAGACCAACCGTGTTTCTTGCGACGATGGGTCCAGTGGCAAAGCATAAGGCACGGGCAGATTTCGCATCAGAGTTTTTTGCGGTTGGCGGCTTTGACGTATGGCGCATGCAAGCATTCTCTACCCCTGTAGAGGCGGCAGAAGCTGCGGTGGCATCGGGTGCGATGATTACGGTCATTTGTTCGGACGATGCGAGTTATCCGGAGCAGGTTCCACCTTTGGCACATGCAATCAAGCAACATGTACCTCAAATGACGGTTCTGTTGGCTGGCTTGCCTGACGCGGAGCAGTTGGCTACTTATAAGGCGGCCGGTGTAGATGATTGCATCCACATGCGTTCCAATTGTTACGAGATACTGCGAGAACTTCAGGAGCGGATAGGAGTGGGCACATAATGAAGCGACCTGATTTTTCACAAATGGCTTATCAGTCTAAAAGAGATGTGTCTGATTTGTTTCCTCAACTGGGTACAAACCCACAAGGAATGGAGCAAATGTGGCAGACACTGGAGCAGATCCCTGTAAAACCTCTTTACACAATGGAAGATGTGCAGGGAATGGATCATCTCGGCTACATGCCTGGCTTGCCCCCGTACACACGCGGACCGTATCCGACGATGTACGTGACTCAGCCATGGACAGTTCGGCAATATGCCGGATTTTCTACGGCGGAAGAGAGTAATGCTTTTTACCGACGGAATTTGGCTGCGGGACAAAAAGGGTTGTCGATTGCCTTCGACCTCGCGACACATCGCGGCTATGACTCTGACCATCCCCGGGTAGTTGGTGATGTCGGGAAAGCAGGCGTGGCAGTTGATTCCATTCTCGATATGAAAATTTTGTTCGACGGCATCCCCCTCGATAAAATGTCCGTCTCCATGACGATGAACGGGGCCGTTTTGCCTATTATGGCGTTCTATATCGTGGCAGCAGAAGAGCAAGGGGTATCGCAGGCGGAGCTCACCGGAACGATCCAAAATGACATTTTGAAGGAATACATGGTTCGGAATACTTACATTTATCCGCCAGAAGCGTCGATGAAGATCATTTCCGATATTTTTGCCTACACCTCCAAGCACATGCCCAAATTCAACAGTATCAGTATTTCAGGCTACCATCTGCAGGAAGCGGGTGCGACTGCGGATATTGAATTGGCCTACACATTGGCAGATGGCTTGGAATACGTTCGTACTGGTCTTGCAGCAGGCATCGACATCGATGCGTTTGCGCCGCGACTGTCCTTTTTCTGGGCGATTGGCATGAACTACTTCATGGAAGTGGCGAAAATGCGAGCAGGCCGCTTGATTTGGGCCAATCTGATCAAGCAGTTCCATCCGAAAAATGAAAAATCGATGGCACTGCGGACACACTCGCAAACGTCCGGATGGAGTTTGACGGAGCAAGACCCGTATAACAACGTGGTGCGGACGTGCATCGAAGCCATGGCCGCTGCTCTGGGGCATACCCAATCTCTGCATACGAACGCTCTGGATGAAGCGATTGCATTGCCGACCGATTTTTCAGCCCGGATCGCGCGAAATACACAGTTGTTTTTGCAGGACGAAACAGAGATAACCAAGGTCGTTGATCCGTGGGCAGGCTCCTACTACGTTGAGTCCTTGACTGCGCAGCTCGTAGAAAAAGCGTGGGCGCACATCGAAGAGATCGAAGCACTTGGCGGTATGGCAAAAGCAATTGAGACGGGATTGCCGAAAATGAAGATCGAGGAAGCGGCCGCACGCCGTCAGGCACATATCGATTCAGCAAAGGAAGCCATTATTGGCGTGAACAAATACCGTCTGGACAAGGAAGATCCACTGGAAATTCTTGAAGTCGACAACACAGCCGTCCGGGAAGCGCAAATCAGACGTTTGCAGGAGCTGCGCAATAACCGGGATGAGGCGAGAGTGCAAGCAACTCTTCAAGCCATTACGGAATGCGCGAAAACGGGCGAAGGAAATCTGTTGGAGCTGGCCATTGAAGCGGCGCGAGCAAGAGCTTCTTTGGGAGAAATATCGGATGCATATGAAAAGGTCGTGGGTAGACACAAGGCGGTCATTCGCTCCATTAGCGGCGTCTACAGTTCCGAATACGCAGATGCCGATGAAGTAGCGGCTGTGCGCAAGATGGCAGACGAATTCGAGCAGTGGGAAGGCAGACGTCCCCGTATTATGATCGCGAAAATGGGTCAAGACGGGCATGACAGGGGCGCGAAAGTGATTGCTACCGCTTTTGCCGATTTAGGCTTTGACGTCGATATCGGTCCGTTGTTCCAAACACCTGAGGAAACAGCGAAGCAGGCGATAGAAAATGACGTGCACGTCATCGGCTTCAGCTCGCTTGCAGCAGGACATAAAACATTGCTGCCACAACTGGTGGAAGAGCTCAAGAAGCTGGGACGCGAGGATATTGTCGTCGTCATAGGCGGTGTTATACCGGCGCAGGATTACGGCTTTTTGCGAGAGCATGGTGCGGCAGCTATCTTTGGGCCAGGAACAGTCATTCCTGTAGCAGCCCAGCACGTTCTGCAAGAGATCGTGTATCGCCTGGAGGCTGCTGGACAATGACCGGGGGCAAGGCTGACAAGAATTTCTTGAACGTTTCCTCCAAGGCACGTCTCCCACGCTTATCAGTGGATCAATACGTCAAAGGCGTACGGGAAAACAACCGAACGGTTTTGGCGCAGGCAATCACGCTGGTCGAGAGCAACGCTCCCGCTCATATGGATATGGCTCAAGAGGTAATCAAACAACTGCTTCCTCATACAGGTCAATCCATACGCATAGGGATATCTGGTGTGCCCGGTGCGGGTAAGAGCACGTTCATTGAAGCATTTGGCAGTATGCTTTGCGAAAAAGGTCATCGTGTCGCTGTTTTGGCCGTTGATCCGAGCAGTACGGTTACGCGCGGGAGCATTCTCGGCGACAAGACGCGGATGGAGCTCTTGTCACGCAATCAACAGGCGTTCATCCGACCTTCTGCCACGGGTGGCACGCTAGGCGGTGTCAATCGGAAGACGCGGGAAACGATGCTGATCTGCGAGGCTGCAGGCTATGATGTGATTTTGGTCGAGACGGTAGGGGTTGGACAGAGTGAGACGACAGTCAGGTCCATGGTCGATTTCTTTTTACTGCTGATGCTGACAGGGGCGGGCGATGAGCTGCAAGGAATCAAAAAAGGCATCATGGAAATTGCGGATGCGCTTCTGATTAATAAAGCCGATGGGGAAAATCGCACGCGTGCCTTGATCGCCAAAGGTGAATACAATCGTGTTCTGCATTACTTGCAGCCAGCAACCACTGGCTGGGAAACGAAGGCATATATGTGTTCCTCCCTGACAGGGGAAGGCATTGAAGATATTTGGGAGGTCATCGGTCAATTTCGTGAAACCACTATCCAATCAGGCGGCTTCGAGGCAAGACGCAAAGCGCAGCTACTCGATTGGATGCACAGTATGGCTCAGGACTACTTGCGCGCGACCTTTTTCGGCAATCAGCAAGTAGCCGAGCTGCTTCCAACCATTGAGGGAGCCGTTGCGAGTGGCGAAATTTCACCGACGAGCGCCGTACAGCAATTAGTGGCGATCTATGAGAATACGATCATGAAAAAGGAATAGAGAGATGGTGGCCCTTATGAGTAACAATATGTACGAAAAAATTGATGAATTGATGGAACGTAAATATAAAATCCAGCTTGGTGGCGGAGATGCTCGTATCGATGCTCAGCATAACCGCGGCAAGTTGACTGCCCGCGAGCGGATCGAGCTTCTGCTTGACCCAGACACCTTTATGGAGCTGAACCCGTTTGTTGAGCATCGTGCTACACATTTTGGTCTCGACCAGATGGAGGCACCGGGCGAAGGCGTCGTGACAGGCTACGGAAAAATCAACGGTCGTCCTGTCTATTTGTTCGCGCAGGATTTCACGGTATTTGGCGGTGCTCTGGGTGAGATGCACGCGATGAAAATTGCCAAGGTGATGGATTTGGCAGCGAAAAACGGCGCCCCCTTTATCGGTCTGAACGACTCAGGAGGCGCACGCATCCAAGAAGGGGTAAGCTCGCTGGATGGCTATGGCACGATTTTTTACCGTAATGCTATTTACTCCGGTGTGATTCCGCAAATCTCTGTCATCCTCGGTCCGTGTGCAGGAGGAGCGGTATACTCTCCAGCGATTACGGATTTCGTGTTCATGGTAGAGAAGACGAGTCAAATGTTCATCACAGGGCCAAAAGTGATCGAAACCGTTACAGGTGAAAAAATTTCCGCAGAGGATCTAGGGGGAGCCAAAGTCCATTCGACGGTGAGCGGCAATGCCCATTTTACGGCAGAGACCGAACAGGAAGTATTGGAAGGTGTGCGCAGGCTACTCAGCTTCCTGCCACAAAACAATCGCGATCGCGCACCTGTGATAAAAGCAGAGGAGAATAATGGTTGGCAAGAGGAGCTCCTGGAGCTGGTACCTGCTGAAAGCACCAAAGTATACGATGTACGTAAGGTCATCGAAAAAATCGTGGATCACGGTGATTTTATGGAAGTACAGCCGAACTTTGCCCGCAATATCGTTATCGGTCTGGCGCGTATCGATGGACACAGTGTCGGCATTATCGCCAACCAGCCGAAGGTCATGGCAGGCGGACTGGACATCCATTCATCGGATAAGCTGGCACGGTTCATTCGTTTTTGCGACTGCTTCAACATTCCGCTCTTGACCTTTGAAGATGTCTCTGGCTTTTTCCCGGGAATCAATCAGGAGCACGGCGGGATTATCCGTCACGGTGCGAAAATCTTGTATGCCTACTCCGAAGCAACGGTTCCCAAAATCACCGTGATTCTGCGCAAAGCTTACGGAGGCGCTTATGTGGCCCTCAACTCCAAGTCCATTGGAGCAGATGTCGTATATGCTTGGCCGAATGCAGAGATCGCCGTCATGGGTCCCGAGGGGGCAGCCAACGTCATTTTTGCAAAAGAAATCGAACAAAGTGAGGACCCGGCTGCGACTCGCGCAGAGAAAATTGCCCTCTACCGTGAAAAGTTCGCCAATCCATATGTCGCGGCAAGTCTCGGAATGGTAGATGATGTCATCGATCCGCGTGAAACCCGCCAAAAGGTGGCGCAAGCCTTGGAAATGCTTAGAAACAAGCAGGAAGACCGTCCGTACAAAAAGCACGGGAACATCCCACTTTAGAAAGGAGCTCTGATTGTGCTATGAAGCTGCATGAACTGCGTGAATTCATCAAGCTGGTGAATCAGTCTTCCATTGAGGAGCTGGAATGGGAGAAGGGCAAGACCCGCATCGTGATCAAGAAAAGCGCACCAGTCGAAGTCGTGGCTGGGAATGTGCCTGTACAGGTGGGAGAAGTGGAGCATGGTTATCAGGAGGCAGCCGCCACTGCTGAGTCCGTCGATGTCGTTGCTGAGGTACCTAAGGAAGTGACACAACAGGTCATGTCTTTAGGAGTAGGTCTGTTCTATGCGGAAGTGACAATAGGGCAGACTGTTAAAGCTGGCGAAAAGGTTGGACGATGCACGGCTGATGCTCTTCAGCTATCTGTCGACATTACGACTCCCGTTAGCGGCATTATCACGGAAATTCTCGTCGTGGATGGTCAATTTGTCGATTACGGAAAAGCATTGCTCGTTGTCAAAACTCAGTAGGAAGGAGTGCGCCTATGTTTACGAAAGTATTGATTGCCAATCGCGGCGAAATCGCTGTCCGCATTATTCGCGCGTGTCAGGAACTAGGGATACGTACAATCGCTGTCTTTTCTGAGGTGGATCGGGAAGCATTGCACGTAGAATTGGCGGATGAAGCGTATTGCATCGGACCTACGGCGTCCAAGGACAGCTATTTGAACATGGCACGGATTATGACGGTCGCTCTTCACACCAAGGCAGACGCTATCCACCCGGGTTATGGCTTCTTGGCGGAAAACGCTTCGTTTGCCCAGCTTTGCCAAGATTGCTCGATTACCTTTATCGGTCCCGATCCCGAAGCGATCACCAAAATGGGTGACAAAGCCGTAGCAAAAGCAACGATGAGTCAAGCGAATGTTCCATTAGTTCCGGGCACAGACGGCTTGATTGAAGACATAGATGAAGCCTTGCAGGTGGCGGAGAAAATTGGCTATCCTGTCATCGTAAAAGCAACGGCTGGAGGCGGCGGCAGAGGGATGCGTGTCGCTTTTGATGCCGATGAGTTATCCAAGGCGATTCGGCAAGCCCAGAAAGAAGCGGAGACGGCATTCGGTAACGCCGGCGTCTACTTGGAAAAATACGTGGAAGAGCCGCGGCATGTGGAGATTCAAATCATGGGCGACAAGCACGGCAACGCTGTGTACTTGGGAGAGCGGGATTGCTCCATTCAGCGTCGTCATCAAAAGCTGGTAGAGGAAGCGCCATCTCCTGCGCTAGACCAAAGTCTGCGTGAGCAAATGGGGCAAGCCGCGGTAGCGGCAGCCAAAGCGGTTTCGTACCACGGAGCAGGTACAGTTGAATTTTTGCTAGACAAGCATGGCCAATTTTACTTCATGGAAATGAATACACGGATTCAGGTAGAGCATCCCGTGACAGAAATGATTACAGGGATTGACTTGATCAAAGAACAAATATCTGTCGCAGCGGGCAATCCGTTATCTTTCTCACAAGAAGACGTGAAAATCAACGGATGGGCAATCGAGTGCCGAATCAACGCAGAGAATCCTGCGAAAAACTTTATGCCATCACCAGGCAAGGTTATCAATTACTTGCCGCCTGGCGGTTACGGTGTGCGCGTGGACAGTGCGGTTTATCCCGGCTACGAAATCTCTCCCTTTTATGATTCGATGGTTGCCAAGCTGATCGTTTGGGGAACAGATCGCAACGAAGCATTGGCTCGCATGAAGCGGGCGCTAGGTGAGTTTGTCATCGAAGGCGTGCATACGACGGTTCCCTTCCATGAGAAGCTGCTGGAGCACCCTGACTTTGTCGCAGGGAATTTCGCTACGAATTTTCTGGAGAAAAATACGCTGGAATTGTAACGAGCATGAAAGAACTGTAACAGAAACCGCTCTTTTGTTACAGTTCTTTTTTCATTTACCCGAAATAGACTGCAAACAAGTCTTCTGCGACCAGCGCTGGTTCCTCCCACTCCAAAAAGTGTCCTCCACATTCAAGCTGAACCCAACGAAGATAGAATGGAAAACAGAATAAGCCTCCTTCGCAGCTTTTTATGTTTCTTTGAAAGTGATCAGGAGACTGCTGCCAAAATGGATAGAGAACGATGAAGGAGGAAGGTATGGCTTACTGGATCTTGATTGCGGAGGATGACCCATCAGAGTCGCTACTGCGGTTTTTTTGGAAATTTCAATCCGATTGAGTTGCAGAGGGTACTGGATTCATAGCAGTGTTGACTTTATATTAGAATGATAGTAGTGTTCGAATATACTACTAAATAGGAAGGAGGTAACAGCTTGATTGATGAGCTTCGAAAAATCGGATTGTCAGACCTGGAAGCCAGATGTTATTTGGTGCTTCACGAGGAACCCAAAATATCTGGATATGAAGTGGCCAAGAAAGTTTCCGTCTCTCGGACAAACGTATATGCTGCACTTCGAGCATTAACAGAAAAGGGCATGTGCCGCATGATCGAATCGGAGCCTGTTCTTTATGATGCAGTACCGATCGAGCAGTTGATTCGTTTGTTACAATCGGAATTTGATCAAACAACCCGCGTCCTTCAAGAACAGCTGAAATCCACTCCCAGAACGTCTCCTTCCTTTTATAATTGGCAAGGTGATAAAGCGATTGAAACAGCCATCAAACGTATCATCTCAAATGCAAACAAAAGCATTGTTGTCGATATTTGGTCTGAAGATGTTCATTGGGTTGAGGAACCACTGGTAGAAGCAGAAAAACAAGGGGTTGCTGTCACGCTAATATCCATTGGTGAATGCCATGCAAAGCTAAAAAATGTTGTCGTACATAAAAGGAGTGCGGAATGGAATCAAGTGCAATCCAGGAAGTTCTCTATTCTTTGCGATGCACATTCGGCATTGCTGGGCGGCTTTGGGCGTGGGATCAAGCCCACTATTCTGGAGACGGACCACCCGTCACTCATTGAATTGCTGCAAAATGCCTTCTACCATGACATTATCATGGGTCAGATCGAGAAGGATTTCAGCCAAGTGCTGGAAGAGAAATATGGGAGTGACTATGCACGTATTATCACCCCTTACAGGGAATACTTATAACGAGTATTTCCTCTTTTTTCAACAAAATTATAGTAGTATTCATTAATACCTCTGATAATCATTGGCAGGGAACTGACTTCCGTATGAACTACACCCATTTAGAAACGACAAGGACGCTGGACAGAAAACGATGGTGGGCACTGTTTGTTTTACTACTCGGAACGTTTATGGTTATCTTGGATTCTTTTATTGTGAATGTTGCCATTCCTACGATCCAGGAGCAGCTTCATGCGAGTACAACACAAATACAATTCATTGTGGCATCCTACGTACTGTCTTATGCCGTATTATTGATTGCCGGAGCTCGCTTAGGGGATTGGCAAGGAAGAAAAAGGATGTTCCTTGTAGGCATGGGGATATTTATTGTGGCTTCGACGTTGTGTGGGATTTCAATGAGTGGGGACTTCCTCATTTTTTCACGCGTAATCCAGGGAATTGGGGCAGCGATATTGATACCTCAGGTGTTGTCGATTATTCAGGTGATTTTTCCGCCTGAGGAGAGAGGAAAGGCTATAGGCTTTTATGGCGCTGTTTGGGACAAGGATTCGTTGGGGCCCCGCTGATGGGGACGATTATGCCAGGTGTACCGAAAGAGCACCTAGGTTCAGCCTCTGGTATTTTAAGCACCTTTATGCAGACAGCCAATCCCTAGAGGGTTGGCTGTTTGTTATGGAGGAGCCTCTCTTCTACGATTTCAACTCGTCAAGAAAGCTTCTTGCGCTGACCACTGAAGGTGTGCAGGCTTGTGAGGCTGAACTTTGACTTGCATCTATGCTGCATGTGCGGCAGGATGGAAGTAGTTGGTTGGAAGGAAATGTAGCGAGAAGTGACATCTTGTTTTTGCAAAGTTCTTGCTTGGGTTGGGGAAAGAAGTGACTGTGCAGCATTCACAGGAAATAATGGACGGCATAAAACCGTATTTGGCAGAACGGATACACATTTACTTGCAATGAGGAGGTAACTATGGCATTACCCAAAAAAGGAACGCGGGGGATAACGGTAGGAGAGCAGCGATATCGGTGGGTCATTAGTCCAGCAGCGAAGGGTCTGCTCGCATTGACGATCCAGCACAATGAAGGGATAGGTCAATTGATTCGCGTGTATGTAAAATCAGATGTGAATGACTTTTGGGCGGAGTTTCCACTTGTGCAGCATTTGGATATGAGAGTGATAAAGCCAGCTGACGTTGCGGCCATCATTGAAGAGGCGATCAAGCTGGGATGGCAGCCTGACAAAAAGGGGACGCCTTTGAGCTTTGACTTCATCGGTAGTACGCTCGTCCAAAAAGGGGATACATAGGAATACCGGAACGGAAATTGTCTAGATAAGCAGAGGAGAAGAAGTCGGATGGAATGGGTAAATGTCAGTAAGACAAAGGATCTAGAGATCGTGCGAGCAGCAGTGGATCAATTAGATATCAACGAACGGGATCAACGCGGGCGAACACCGTTGATGCTTTTTATCACAAATCGAATGCCGCCAGAAGCGATTCAGATGCTTTTGGATAAAGGCGCAGAGCTGGAGGCGGAAGACAAGCTGGGCGATACAGCGTTGAAAAAAGCCGTCAAATTCAAGCAGGTCGAAGCCGTAAAACGACTGCTACAACAGGGAGCCGAGCTTGACTCTCAGCATGGCATTTTGGCCACTGCCTGGAATGCGGCCAGGAACGACAAAGCGATTGCAGACCTGCTGCTCGAAACGAAAGGCGCAGTACGTTTAACACTGTCTACTGAGGAAGAGGAAACGGTAGACGATATTTTATATGAGGAATCTGAGCAGAAGCGGTGCCAAAAAATAAAACTGCTTGATTCATCTGTCCTCCTTCATGCTGTAGTGAATGGCTACAACTGGGATAACGGACCGGAGGCGATGATTGCGGCCTTTGAGAACCCTGCCTGTGCAACGATCACTCTTATGGATATGTATGAATGGATGGATGCCGACTATTGGCTGGAAATGGATGAGGAGGAAATCGCGGAATCGGAGGAACGAAAACGCTGGAGAATGCTCGCCATCCAATTAAAAGAGAAACTGGCAGATGAATGGGATAGGGGTCGATCATCATGTGTCGATATGGGATGTATGGTCCGTATAAACAAATATACGCCTGTTTCCCTTGCCGAAAAGTGTTCAAGCAAACCTCCAAGTATGAGTTAACGGAGGAAGAGTGGAATAAGATCAAGCATAGCTGTCCGCAATGTGGGATTGGAATGAAGGATATGGGGCATGATTTCAAGGCTCCAAAGCAAACAGATGTGAAGCAGTGGAAAAAGGTTGAAATCCTCTATCAGCATGGGTTTACCTATCATTCCTGTGGCTGTGGTGGTCCAGGCTACCGACCAGCCCAATTAAATGAAGTGCACGAATTTCTCGAAAAGAACAAGCGGTTCAAAACAGAGGGAGAGAAATTGCTGAATAGACTCACTGTAAGAATGTAACAATGAGCAGGGGGCGGGGGATCGTGGCAACATTCTTTTTGATCATGATTTACTTGTCGTTTATCAGCTTGGGCCTTCCTGATTCGTTACTGGGGGCAGCTTGGCCAGTCATGCAAGAAGAATATGGCGCGGCATTTGGTGTGGCAGGTGTGATCAACATTGTGATTGCGTCTGGAACAATCGTATCTAGCTTGATGAGCGGTGCATTATTAAAACGTTTGGGGACAGGACAGATCACGCTGATTAGCTGTTTGATGACGGCGGCAGCCTTGCTCGGATTTTCTTTTGCCCCATCGATTATATGGTTGATGGTATTGGCATTACCTCTGGGACTAGGAGCGGGCTCTGTAGATGCAGCACTGAATCATTATGTTGCCACGCATTATCAAGCCCATCATATGAGCTGGCTGCATTGCTTCTGGGGGGTGGGTGCTACGCTCGGCCCCATTATTATGTCTGGCTTTATGCGAGATCATGATTTATGGCGGAATGGATACTTGACCATTTCGCTCATTCAATTTGCGTTAGTCGTACTTCTAGCGATTACACTTCCTTTGTGGAAACGGATGGAGAACATACAGAGACACGCTGTCAAAGAGTCACAGGTTCAGCCGTCTCATGGGCAGGTAGAGCAACCGTTACGGACAAAGGGCGTCAAGCTGACATTGCTGACCTTTCTCTTCTATTGTGGGGCTGAAGCCTCGGTGGGATTATGGGGGAGTAGCTTTTTGGTAAATGCGAAAGAGCTACCTGCGGCTGTGGCGGCAGTGTGGGTAGCTATGTATTACGGTGGCATTACGGTTGGGCGATTTATCACGGGCTTTGTTACCTTCAAAGTGAGCAACCGCGTCCTGATTCGCAGTGGACTTCTCGTATCGTTAGCTGGGGCAGCGCTGTTGATGTTGCCATTACCGACTTTTTGTTCGTTGATCGGTTTTCTATTACTTGGGTTAGGCTTTGCTCCGATTTATCCCTGTATGCTGCACGATACTCCTGAACGCTTTGGGAAAGAGCAAACGCAAAAGCTGATGGGCTATCAGATGGCAGTTGCGTACACGGGTGCCACACTACTGCCTCCGTTGCTAGGGTGGCTTGCTGCACAGACGACCGTTTCGATTTTACCGTTTTTTACAGCCTTCTACATTGTGTTCATGCTATATGGTTCTGAGAGAGTCAATCGAATCATGAAGCAACGGACTGCCCAGTCAGAAATGATCTAGCATGAGGGAATCGCTATTTTGACGATAGCATGTTTTGCAAAGCTTTTCCGTATAAAGACAGGGGTGCCTGGTCGCCGCTAATGTAATAGAAGATGCTCATGCCATTCTCAAGAGCAAGAATCGTCCATGCCATTTCATCCGCGGATAGAGTAGAGTCACTTTCTTTTGGCATCAATGTTTGTATGGCCTTGGAAAGATGCTGTACCGACTCGATGATCATGTTCGACCATCGCTTTCGAACAGACTCTTCACGCATGGCATAAAGCAAAAATTCCAGGTTCAGCATGGTCCACGTGCGATTTTGTTGCTGAACGGACATAAAATAGGCGTCCATGGCTTCGATAAAATGCGATAATGATGGCTGGCGATCAATTACATGATGGATATTGGACACATGTAATTGCATCTGACCTTCCAAAATAGCGAGAAAGAGATCTTCTTTGGACTGAAAATGAGCATAAACAGCTCCTTTGGTAAAACCCGCATGGTCTGCAATTTTATCAACGGAAGCTCCGTGGAAGCCTAACTGAGCAAAGGTCTCAATGGCTGCGTCAATGAGCAATTGCCGTGTTTCCTGTTTACGCTCTGCCTGGGTTAATCTGCGTCTGTTCATTCGTCCGCCTCCTTCTCTTGACAATCATACCATATAGAATTAACATTCCATATAGTATTTAAATCCTTAGTGGTATGTAAGATACAAATGGCAGTTTTGTAGGATTTAACCGTCTACTATGTCATGCTATTTTGGAGTACGATAGATATAGATCATCTAGTAAGAGGGGACAGTGTACGAATGCAGAGGGAAGAAAGCGTTGCAACGCGGAATCGGCCTATGTCCAATATTTTGGCGCAAACGGTTAAGACGGGGATTATCAAATCGAATCTGATTCCGATGTTTGCCGGATTAACATTGGCTTTATATACGTATCACTTCAGTCTAATAGATAAGCTGCCAGAAATCTTATTTGCTACAATCGGCTCTATTTTAATCATGGGTGCAGCGGGTGCCTTTAATAACGTGTATGATCGCGATATCGATTCGATCATGGAGCGGACGAAGAACAGACCTACGGTGACAGGGGATATATCAACGAAGACCGTTTTATGGCTCGCCTCCTTGATGACGATTTTTGGCTTGGTGGCTCTTGTCTTGGCAACACCGTTGGCTGCTATCATGGGTTTTCTCGGACTGTTTTTTTATGTCGTGCCTTATACGATGTGGACAAAAAGAAGGACGGTTTACAATACGGAGGTAGGAAGTATATCTGGCGCAATGCCGCCGCTCATCGGTTGGGCCGCCATTCACCCAGATATCACTCATCCTGCTATCCTTGGTCTCTTTATCATCATGGTCATCTGGCAAATGCCTCACTTTTATGCGATTGCGATTCGCAAGCATGATGAGTACAAGGCGGCTGGGGTTCCTATGTTGCCCGTCGTCAAAGGTGCAAGACGTACCTACATTCAAACAAATGTTTATTTGGTTATTTTGATTGCGAGCAGTTTTCTATTTTGGTCATTAAGTGCTGGTCTTACGTTTATGGCCCTGCTCCTGAATATTTTATGGCTGGTTCTGAGTGTTTTTGGATACCGGAAAATGGATTCACAGAAATGGTCGAAAACGATGTTTATATATTCACTGATTCATATGACGGTGCTGTTCTCGACGGTGATTATTTACTCGCTGATGGGCATTATCTTCAAATTGTAAATCAATGATCATCCAAGCTGCCTTCACTTTGAGGGCGGCTTCTTTTTTTGTCAGGGAACCTTGCCGCATAGCGGGTTTTTCTCATGTTCCACCAAAAATGGGCGCATGAACTGTGCACGAATACCCAACGTCACTTCATAAATCTAGAGTAGTTCCATGAAGTGGCGGAGGTGAAAATGAATGGATGAGTTCAAAAAAGAGCTGAAAAAATTGAAGGCTTCTGAAATAAAAGGAGATCGAATGCAGCGTTGGGACAAAGAAAAAATGAATGACGCGACGCTAGTTCGAAGTAGATGTGGCGGATGTGGTAGATGCCACAGATGTAGTTGTGGTCGTTGCAGTCGCTGCTCTTGCTTCTGTAGCTGTTCCTGCTCCTGCTCCTGCAGTTGCTCTTGCTCTTGCAGTTGCTCTTGCAGTTGCAGTTGCTCTTGCTTCTTCCCCTGCTTTATCGTGATTAATGACGATTTATAATCCATACGTAAATGAAGCCCCTGCCCCAAATTGTGTCTTGGCAGGGGCTTTGTTTTTCCAACTGGAATGTGAGACAAAGAGTGATACATAAAATAGTTGTGACATGTCTTGTCGCCAATTGGTTTATTTCACAACGTTAGGGGGAGGAGAATGGATAAGCTGAATCCTTCGATGCGCATAAAAGTGAAGCGGGATACAGTGTATATACCCGACTCAGATGGAAGCGTGTATTTTCGCAATAACATCGGGACTTTCCGGATGAAGGGCGACATGATCGATCGGTGGGTAGATCAGCTATTTCCCATGTTTAATGGTGTGCATACGTTGGAGCAATTGACTGACGATTTGCCGGAAGAATATCAGCAACAAATTTTCCAAGTGGCCGGTACACTTTTAGAAAATGGATTCCTTCAAGATGTGAGCCTGGAGAAACCACATGAATTATCACCAGAGGTCATGTCGAGGTATGCAGCGCAGATTGAATTTTTGGATCAGTTAGGTGGTTCAGGAGGGTATCGTTTTCAAAAATATCGAACGGAAAAAGTATTGGTGATCGGGGCAGGCTCTTTTCTCCTTTCTGCCATTCATGCATTGTTGGAATCGGGATGCGTGCAATTCCATTACGCCCTCACGAATGAGACTACGACCAATCGTGAGCGGCTAGAGACGATTTTAGAACATTCGCGTAGGAAAGACCCAGAAGTGAAGCTGGATGAACTCAAACCGACGTCATGGGAGGGTGCCGACTGGTCAGCGATCATCGAGCCATTCACTGGTATTTTGTACACGTCAGCAAACGTAAACAAGGGCGAAGTAAGTGTGATCCAGTGCGCGTGCAGAGAGCGGGAGAAGGTGTTTGTTCCGGCGTTATTTGTCCAGCAAAAAGGAATGGTAGGGCCGCTGATTCATCCACAGTCAGAGGCTTGCATTGAATCGGCTTGGCGTCGTTTACATCGACAGGCTTTGTGTGCGGACCCCGAGCAACATCCATATTCAATGACCGCAGCAGCCATGCTGGCGAACATCGCTGTTTTTGAATGGTTCAAATACGTATCAGGTGTCAATGAAGCAGAGGACCCAAACAAAATTTATTTGTTAAATCTGGAGACGTTGGAAGGAAGCTGGCAGTCCTACATGCCTCACCCAATGCAGAAAGAAGATAGGAGCATGGAGGTATTGGATGAGAAAGAGCTTGAATTACGGATATCCCAAGAGGCAGAACAGAAAGAAAGTCTATTGTCTCTGTTTCCGTCATGGACCTCCCCTGAGAACGGGATTTTTCACAATTGGGATGAGGGAGAGCTTACGCAGCTACCACTAACACAGTGTAGGGTGACAGCAGTCGATCCTGTAACAGATGGTCCCGCTGAGCTATTGCCAACAGTTGTATGCGCAGGATATACCCATGACGAGGCGCGTAGAGAAGCAGGATTGCTTGGGGCAGAGATGTATGCGGGAAGAATGGTGAACCACCTAAGCGCACAAAATTCAGCTTATCAAGCCGATCTAGAGAGCAATATCGGAATTGGAGCAGGGGAAACGGCAGCAGAAGGCTTATGTCGGGCGTTACAGCATTGTCTGACACTCACGTATGTGTCAGAAATGAAAGGACGACAACCAACGGCTAGACCTGTGCATGTGGACTCGATTGTGGATGAACAGTCTCAGTTTTATGTACGGTCATTCGCTACATTAGGTGAGAAGCTGACGATTGCAAAAGGTCATGAGGTGTGCGGATTTCCGGTGTATTGGGTGGAAACGCGCACGGGATGGTACGGGAGTATTGGCTTGCAGGAGCGAGAAGCATTGCGAAAAGCGCTGATGTATGCCTTACATCAGATTCAAACGCCAACCAATCACGTGTCCAAGTATGTACTGACAGCGCAATCAGTCGGCTTGACGGGTGAAGCCATCGAACTTGCACGCAGTAGCGTTCAGGAAGAATCGGAAAAAGAGGTCTGGAAACAAGCGGTTGAGATACTGGCGGGTCAAAACCTTTCTCCTCGAGTCATGAATGCCGCGATAGAACCTTTCCTGGAAGAAGGCCTTGGCGGTGTATTCGCCTTGCTGCTCTCGCGGGAGGTGCTTCAATGAACGTTGACATTCTTGTAGTTGGAGACGGAGTACTGGCGGAGCTGGTTTCAGAACATGTAAGCAAGGGCTATCGCGTGTGGCAGAGTGAAAACCTGGAGTCGGAGACAAGTAGAGCAAATTTGGCGCTCCTGTTGCACGATACGTATGATCCTGCTTTGCATGTACAGGCAGAAAAACATTTTCGCCAAGCAAATATTCCATGGCTGCGCGGCTTTGTTTCATTTGGGGAGGCCATCGTAGGTCCGTTGGTTCGTCCAGATCAAACAGGGTGCTCCCAGTGTGCAGATATGCGGCGCTTGATGGCAGGACGCGATCGCAAAGAGATGTGGAAGGTACAACGGATGCTGAGGGAGAAAGGCGGCATACCCCGTGACCCATGGTCATCCCGCTCTGGGTTGTTACAAGTGGCATACCATGTCAGTGCGGAGGCTGAACGCATAGTAGAGGGCAGGCAAGCCCAGTTATCCGAGCATATCCAGTTTATTGATTTGCAAACATTGACCAGTACGCGCCACTTCTTTTTGCCCAATCCGTTATGTCCGGTATGCAGTCAACTGCCTGAGGATTCTGAAGAGCAGGCAAGAATACGCTTGAAGCCTATCGTTAAGCAAAGTCCGGACAGCTACCGGACAAAATCCATAGCCGATTTAAAACAAGCTCTCACCAACGAATATTTGGATTCCCGAACCGGGTTTTTGAATGGGAAAGTACGTGATCTTGTCTCTGTGTTCGCAGATGTAAGTGTCAATCTGCCGTTATTTTCTCATGACGAGGGTACGGCTGGCAGATCTGTTTCATACGTGGATAGTGAGATAACAGCGATTTTGGAAGGAATGGAAAGATATTGCGGGCTGATGCCGCGTGGCAAGAGGACGATGGTGCGTGACTGTTACGCAAACCTTGTGCAGAATGCCCTTGATCCGACAACGGCGGGAACCCATTCAGAAGAGCAGTATGCCCTGCCTGATTTTCCGTTTCAGCCGTTTGATCCCAAGCGAGAAATGAACTGGGTATGGGGCTATTCCTTTAAAGAAGAGCGACCCATTCTTGTACCTGAGCTCATGGCCTACTACAGTATGGGATTCGGGGAGGGAGTTGTATTTGAGACCTCCAATGGCTGTGCGTTAGGCGGCAGTTTGGAGGAGGCGATTTTTTACGGCATCCTCGAAGTGGTGGAGCGAGATGCTTTTTTGTTGACCTGGTATGCCAAATTGCCATTGCCACGCCTCGATCCCGCTACGGTCAATGATCGGGAATTGCTACTGTTGATCGATCGGATGCAGACCGTTACCAATTACGATCTGTACTTGTTCGATGCGACCATGGAAAATGGTATTCCCGCTGTATGGACGATTGCAAAAAACCGCGGAGAAAAAGGTTTGCACCTCGTTTGTGCAGCAGGAGCGCATCCAGACCCCATCCGTGCTGTAAAAAGCTCCATTTACGAAACGGCTGCCATGCTTATGACGTTGGCAGACAAGTACGAAGCGAACCGAGACAAATACTTGCGCATGCTCCATGATTCGTCCTTGGTGAAAAAGATGGACGATCATGCGATGCTTTACAGCTTGCCTGAAGCAGCGGAGCGCTTATCCTTTCTCATGGATGATTCACGTCCGATGGTCTCTTTCGCTGAACGCTTTCCTAGAAGAAACCAAAATCATGATCTAACAGACGATTTGCGGGAGTTGCTCAGTGTGTTCCAAAAGTTAGATCTCGATGTCATTGTGGTGGATCAAACAACACCAGAGGTAGGGCGCCACGGCTTATCTTGCGTGCGAGTATTGATTCCTGGCATGCTCCCGATGACTTTTGGCCATCATCTCACGCGAATAACGGGATTGAAAAGAGTATTGGAGGTCCCTGTGAAGCTGGGGTATGCGAAACAACCGCTGCGTGTAGACGAGTTGAATCCTTTTCCGCATCCGTTTCCATAACATACATCTGGGAGTGAGCCGGATGAGTCTCGAAAATTTCTTGTACCGCCTTCATTTTGATACAGAAAACGCCAGACCAAGTGATCTCGAGGTGGATTGGGGGGATGCGCCACTGACATACAAGCTGTACAGGGGGCTACCTGTCATTCCACTGCCAGAAGAAGTGCCTCTATCACTCGTAGATCAAACGGTTTCACAAGAGATGTCTCTTCCTCAATTGGGCGCTTGGTTATGGTATAGCTATGGCCTCACCCAAATCAGCCAATCGTTGTTAACCACGACTTCGGCAGATGCAGGATCTGAGTCGTTTTTGCCACTTGTAACGAATCGAAGACCGGTTGCATCTGGAGGGGCGCTCTATCCGAGTGAGCTGTACGTGTATTTGAAGCTGTCGAGTATTCCTCCGGGACTATACCACTACGATGTGGCCCATCACAGACTCGTACAATTGCGCGAAGGAAATTTTGATCACTTTCTAAGCCGAGCGCTTGGCGGCAGTTGTCCGGTACAGGATTGCTTTGGAGTTGCGTTCGTATCCATCTATTTTTGGAAGAACTTTTTTAAGTATGATGAGTTTTCCTATCGATTGCAGGGCCTTGATGCTGGTGTACTGCTTGGACAATTGCAGGAAATGGCAAACCAGTTCGATGTAACGACTGCGGTGTATTACCAGTTCCTGGATAGAGCGATAAATACACTGCTAGGATTGTCTGACGATCAAGAGAGTGTCTACGCGGTAGTTCCCTTATCGCTTCAAACAGAAGGGGAGAGGCATTCGCACTCATCGGCACAATGGACAGAGAGAGGAGAGGTGACGGCAAGCGAGCTAATCAGGGAACTGCCTGAGCAAAAGTACGTGCAAGTGATGCGCTCAAAAAGAATGAGAAAATATCCTGCGCTCCTGCAAATAAATCAAGCTGCCATGCAGGAATCTACCCATTCGTTTACACATTATTCGGATGAGTTAGAAAGCAAGTGGTCTCGTCGTTCCGATGAGCGAATCCTTCTCCCGCGTTTGCAGAAACCAAGCTATGATCTGGTGCAATATTGCCGGGAGCGTTTTTCACCGGAAATGGACTTTATCAGGAGGAAAACAGACAAGGATCAGGTAGCGCGTATCATGGAAATGACGATGAGTGCTCTGTTGTACGGCAATGATTTGGGAAAAAATCTGGAAGCAGCGTCGAGAAGGCTTTCTCTCTTTGTAAGCATTCATCAGGTAGAAGGAATACAAGATGGGGCATACGCTTACGATCCACTGGAGCACGCTCTTTATCCAATTGTCTATGGAGATTTACGAGCACGCCTTCAAGACGGAATGACTCTGGACAACGTGAATTTGTATCAAGTGCCGCTCTGCTTTCATGTGGTGGGTAATCGCGATCATTTGATTAATCAGCTAGGGTTTAGAGGGTATCGCATCCAACATTTGGAGGCGGGAATCGTCGTTCATCAATTGCTTTTGGCCGCGTTCACGTGTGGAATGGGGGGCCATCCGCTACTCGGATTTGACGTGGAAAATTGCGATGATCTATACAACCTAGAGACCGAAGAGAAAACCTGCTTGATCCAAATTCCGGTCGGGCACTATCGCCCTCGCGCCAGATTTCAGGGCGTGCTGCATGGATAAAAACGTGGAAGACCCGAGTCGCGTTGACCCGGGTCTTGTTTTATGCCCTTATCATGGCTTGGATACCTTGAATGAAACGGTCTATTTCCTCGTGGGTATTGTACGGTGCCAGCCCCGCCCGTATCCAGCCGCCGCTTTCATTGATTCCCAAACAATTGGCGAGTGTTGTCGCATAGAAGTCTCCGTCCGCAACGAATATGCTATGCTCCTCGCACAATCGCTCACATATTTCTTGGGGAGAAAACCCTTCGATCCGAAAAGCGATCGTCGGTGTCTTCGGTACATCTTCACCCGCTTGATAGAGTGTGACACCCTTCATTGCGCCTAGTTCTTTTCGCAGCTTTTCTGCCAGCCGATTTTCATAGGCTTCGATCACCTCGTAACCAGAGCGGATTCTTTCAGCGAAGCTATCACCGAAACCAAGCGACGCAACAAATTCGATAGCCGGTCTGATTCCTGCGATCCCTTCATGATTTTGGGTTCCGGTTTCTAGTTTATCTGGAAATGAAGAGGGGGCAGGAACCAATTTGTAAACATCGAGTGCTTCAAAAATTTCTTTGCGGATGACAGCGATTCCTACATGAGGGCCAAAAAACTTGTAGGCGGAACAGAGCAGGATATCGGCTCCGATCTCGTCACGATGGATAGAGAAGTGAGGGACCGCATGCACGGCGTCGACAGCGACAATGACTCCTTTTGCACGTGCTTTTTGGGAAATGGCAGCGAGGTCGTGGATCGTTCCGACAGCATTGGAAGCAAGTCCGACTGCCACAAGTCTGGTTCTGGAAGTCAGTAAGGTATCGAGCTCATCTAGGTGTAACGTAAGTGTCTCTTTATTCACCTTCAACCACCGAACGGTCATTCCGCGATCTGCGGCAACAGTCAGCCACGGGTCTACATTGGCACGGTGATCCATCTCGGAGACGATAATCTCATCTCCTTCTTTCCAATGTCGACCTAATGCTCGGGCAATCGCAAAGGTCAGCGTGGTCATATTCGCACCGAAGGCTACCTCCTGCGGCCCCACGTGGAATAGGTCTGCTACGGCTTGCTTGGCATTTGCAAGGATGGCTTCTGTCTCCTTGCTGGTTGGAAAGGAGCCGTGTAAATTCGCTCCACCGTTCGCCATATAGCGATAGATCGCGTCCATGGAGGATTTTACGACTTGCGAACCGCCTGGGCCATCCAAATAAACAACTGGTTTGCCTTTGTAAGTTCGTTGCAGCGCAGGGAATTGCTCCCGGACTTTTTCAATGGGGAAATGTCCCGATGCAACTTCTAATCGCCAATCATTGGAGCGCATAAAACTTCCAGGAGGGTATTCAAAGACGCATTCTGATTGCAGAGTGAAACCGAGCTTACGGCAAATGGCATTGGAGGCAGGGTTGTCCACGGAGGGATAGGCATGAATAAACTGGTGTCTTCGTTCTTGGTTGATGCGTGTGATGAGTGAGGCTAAAGCCACAGAGGCGATTCCTTTTCCTTGAAAGGGGGGCAGGACGCTCCAGCCTACTTCGTATACGTTTTCTCCTTGCCAGATACGATCCCAATAGCCAATGCTTCCGACAGGGGTGTGATCTGGCAGCAGTACGATGCTGAACATCTTGCTCGTTAGCTGTCCGTCCTTATTGACGTATCGTTCGTGCCGAGCAAGGAGCTGCTCCTCCGTCTCCGGGCCTCCAAGATGGTCCATCATGGCAGGTGCATTCAAAAGACGCAGCAAGGGAAGATCGTGATCCGCCCAGGGCTGAATGCGGACAAGCTCAGTGTTTAGCTTTGTGGACATGTTTTCACTCCTTACCAACTGGATTTTGTGGTGTCCATCATCATTTGTTATCTCTCATTATTCGGAAAAGATGCGGATTAATCAATATTCAATTCGTTCTGAAAAAAGGGGGTGGAAAATCATGCTATAATGGGAGTGCCCGAGTGATTCTTCCTATCGGAGTATTGAAAGAGTAGCTGAGGTGTAGGAATAGACCCTTTCTGAAAAAACATATGGAGAGTAAATCCAACGTAAAAATCGTCACCGACATAAAGGAAAGAGGAAGGGGTACCTGTCCATGAATGAAAAAAGCATTCATACACAACGGCTCAAATTGATTCCATTTACACATAGAATAGCAACGAATATTTTGCAAGAAAATTACGAAGAGTTATTGGATATGGGGTTTACATTAGGCAAAGGCTGGCCTGATGAGGATGCGATGGAAACGATACCCAAAATCATCAAAGCACTCGAACTCACAGGGGAATCGACAGGATTTGAATCGTGGATGATCATTACAAAGGATGGCATGAAGATTATCGGCGATGTAGGGTTCAAGGGAGTCCCAAATGCGGATGGAGAAGTGGACATCGGCTATGGAATTATTGAAGCCGAGCGAAAAAAAGGCTACGCGTATGAGGCGGCAGAAGGCCTAGCGAATTGGGCGTTGTTGCAGCCAGATGTGAAAAAGATTACGGCGAAGTGCTTGCTAGATAACATAGATTCCGCAAAAATATTGGTCAAAATGGGCTTTACAGAAATAAAGAGGGACGAAACATTGATTTACTGGTCTAGGCAGAAGGAATAGCACGCCAGAACAGAATCAGAGTGAAACACGAAAAAAAGGACGCACACATAGCCGTCCTTTTTTTCATGGAGAACATCAGTTGCTGGAATTTTCTATGGGAATGTATGGAAGGCTGTCCCAGTCACATTGAGTTCGAAAATGAAAATTTTCAGAGGAAAGGTAACCCAAGCCTTCCTTCTTTCGTATTGAAATAAAGGAAAAGATTATCGCTTTTGATTGAACTATGCAACGCGTGTCTCTATACTGGAGAGATAAGCATTGGTAAATAATTGTGAGGGATAGCATGCAGAACTGGATGACCCAAATTATTGAACAATATAGTTACTTCGGTATCTTGCTCATGATGGCACTGGAAAACATCTTTCCACCCATCCCTTCTGAGGTGATCTTGACCTTCGGTGGATTTATGACGACACAATCATCCTTAACGGTTATTGGTGTAATCGTGTCAGCGACAATTGGTTCGGTGATTGGGGCAATCATGCTCTATGGTATCGGTTATTACCTAGACGTCCAAAAAATAGAGAAGATCGTAGAGAGATGGGGGCATCTTCTGCGCATTAAAACGGCAGATATCCATAAAGCGAATGAATGGTTCGACCGATACGGGTATTGGACGATCTTTTTTTGCCGCATGATCCCATTAATCAGAAGTCTGATTTCCATTCCTGCTGGTATGACCAAAATGAATTTCCCACTGTTTTTGCTATTTACAACACTCGGTACGCTTATTTGGAACATCGTCCTAGTGATGGCTGGGCACTTATTGGGGGAATCGTGGGAAGAGATTCTGTACTATTTCGATCTATATTCCAATGTCGTTTATGTTGTACTGGCATTTGCGGGGATAACCTTTCTCTTTTTTTTCCTACGCAAGCGAAAAGCGGATGCCTAAAACCTTCAAACCATCTTTCCTTCAAGGGAAGGTGGTTTTTCCATTTGGAACCAACAGGTAAACATATTATAAAAAGTTGTAATTTTCTTGCAAATACAAAGTGTCGAAAGTGCGGTAAGGTGTAGGAAGGGGGAGTAGGTGACATGGGCACCGCCCTTATTCTTGAGTCTGGAGGAGATGCAACTTGATCGATTTGTTACTCGTAAACGGTGTAGTCATTACCATGGACAAAGACCGTCGGGTATTACAGGACGGGGCAGTCGCCATTGATAAAGGAAGAATTTTGGAGGTAGGCGACACTCAACTTCTAAAAGACAAGTATCCCGCGCAAAAGGTAGTCGACTGCGCGCATCATTGTATACTGCCAGGCTTCGTTGACGCACATGGTCATGGTGGACATTCGTTGTTCAAAACGATTGCGACAGATAATATCAACGACTGGATGCCAATCATGACCAACACTTACAAGCATTACGTGACAGACGATTTCTGGTACTACGAGGGAAAGCTGTCAGCACTGGAGCGACTTAAAGCTGGGATTACAACAGGTGTTAGCGTCCTGGGCTCGATGCCGCGCTCAGATGATCCGATCTTTGCCTTGAATCACGCCAAAGCATACAACGAGGTTGGTGTTCGCGAAATCGTGGCGACAGGTCCATGCAATCCACCGTGGCCGCATCCCTTCAGCCGTTGGGTCGATGGACAAAAAGTAACAAAGGAAGTCACCTATGAGCAAGTGCTCGCTGGGGCAGAAGCAGTGATCGAAGCCCTGAATCACGCGAATAACGATAAAACTAGAGCGTACATAACTCCGTTTGTCATCGTGACCTCTGTCAATCCGTCCTATCCGACACCAGCTGACCAATTGTTCGGCTTAACCGATTTCGACCGCTACCAAGCACGAAAAATCAGGGAGATTGCGAAAAAGTACGACACGCGCATCCATTCCGATGCTTTTGGAGGCATGATTCACCTCGCGATCCAAGACAAAGAGTACGCGCTGCTTGGTCCAGACGTACACTTGCAGCATTGTCGGGGAATTTCTTTTGACGAGGCGAAGATTTTGGCCGAAACAGGAACGAATGTGAGTGCTTCTCCTGGTTTTGGTCAAATCAATGCACGCACACCCATTACGGAACTGCTGGAGATGGGAGCGACCGTTGCGATCACGACAGACGGTACTTCGCCGATGACTCCTTTTGACATGTTCCAGGCCATGCGCAGAATGCAATTGCTGCAACAAGCGGCGCTGCGCGATTATTATTACCTCCCCCCGGGCAAGCTGCTGGAAATGGTAACGATCGATGCAGCTCGCTGTGTCGGCTGGGATGACGAGCTTGGGTCGCTTGAGGCAGGTAAAAAAGCGGATGTCATTACTGTAAATATGCATCAGGCCCACTTGAATCCGGAGAACATGCACGTCCATCGTGTCGTTTATCAGGCAGTCGGTGGAGATGTGAACCATGTCATAGTCGATGGTAAGCTGATTATGGACGAGCGCCGTGTTTTGACTGTGGATGAAAAGCAAATCCTCAAAGAAGCCAATGAAGAGGCAAATCGTACAATCGAGCGGGCAGGTCTGGAAATCTACATGCAGCCAAGCAAGTATTTCTGGGGGCATGCGCGCGCTTATTTGGATGAGAGAAGATTTGATCCGACGAAGTTGTAGGGGAAAAAAGAGTAGTGAAAGAAGACGATGTGTAATGCTGCACATAATACTTGGATACTGCATTGAATAGGAGAAGGTGCCCGCCGCCTTCCCTTTTTTATTGGATTATAGTTGACAAAAACGATAGGATTAATCATTATTTATTCATAATCCCCATCGACAAAGTTGGAATAAAAAAGAGGTGCAGCCATGTATCTGACTATTGATAATGTTACGAAACATTTTTTGAATGAGCAGAAACAAAAAGTAAAGGTGCTGGATGATATCAATCTGGAAGTAGAAAAGGGCAGCTTCGTTTCCATTGTCGGACCCTCTGGCTGTGGAAAGTCAACGCTGCTCTACTTAATAGCCGGATTAGATCAACCGGACAGCGGTGACATACACGTTGCTGGCAACAAAGTGAATAAGCCCGGTCCGGACAGAGTCGTCGTTTTTCAAGAAGCGGGATTATTTCCGTGGCTGACAGTTTTGGGAAATGTTACATATGGACTCAAGTTGAAGAAAATGTCTGCAACGAAAGCCAACGAAAAGGCGTTGGAAGTGCTCAAAATGGTCCATTTAAGCAAGTATGTTCATTCCTATCCCCATCAGCTCTCCGGCGGGATGAAGCAACGTGTAGCCATAGCTCGGGCACTTGTCATGGAACCCGATATTTTGCTGATGGATGAACCATTCTCGGCGCTGGACGAACAGACGCGGATGGTTCTTCATAAGGAGTTGCTTGAGATTTGGCGGAAGACCAAGGTCACGATATTTTTCGTCACCCATAATATCCGGGAGGCCGTTCAGCTTGCCGAGAGGATCGTCGTTTTTGCCACACGCCCAGGCAAAATCAAGGAGATCATTGCGGTTCCTGCCATGCGCGATGGAGTCATGCCGGACAGTGTGACATTAAACACGGAGCAGAAGGTGCTGTCGATCCTGCAAGAAGAGATAGAAAAGGTGCTGAAGGAGGAAATGGGCAATGACTACAGCTTTAAGACGGGTCATCTTCATCGCTATGATAGCGGCGATATGGGAAGTCACATCTAGGTTATCTGGGCTGCCATCGTTCATGTTTCCCAGCTTGACCCAGGTTTTTGAAACACTCGTAAATGGACTGATAAGCGGGCAAATTACCGCTGCGATTGGAAAAAGCATGGGACGAATCCTGTTGGGCTTTCTCATTGCGATTATCGTCGGACTGATATTGGGCTACTTCATTTGGAGGTACAAACTCGTAGAAGACACGCTTGGCTTTGTGGTGACTGCGCTTCAGTCTATCCCGAGTATTGTCTGGTTCCCGCTTGCGATTATCTGGTTTGGCTTAAATGACTTCTCCATTCTTTTCATCGTGACGATCGGGGCGACCTGGACGATGACGGTCAACGCGACTAGCGGTTTCAAAAATGTCCCGCCGCTCTATCAGCGGGTAGCCAGGACGTACGGTTCGACTGGCTTTCACTTTGTACGAACAGTCATTCTTCCTGCATCCGTACCGCAGATCATCTCCGGACTTCGAATCGCTTGGGCATTTTCCTGGCGGGCACTCATGGCTGGTGAATTGCTCGGGGGTGGCGGTGGTCTCGGTCAATTGCTCGAGATGGGACGTTCACTTGGACAAATGGATTTGGTGATATCTGTGATGATCATTATTGCGATCATCGGTACCATCGTCGATAATGTTGTCTTTTCACGCATCGAACGCAACGTTCAGATGAAGTGGGGAGTCCATTCATAAAAGAAAAATGGCTAAGGGAGTGTGTCGTCACATGCTTAAAAAAGTGTTCAGTACCGTTGTCGCATCCCTATTATTGATGGGGATTGCGAGTGGGTGCTCTATAGGCGGAGCAGAATCCTCTGAGAAGGAAGTAAGAATCGGATATTTCCCAAACCTGACCCATAGCGCAACGATTATCGCGCTGGAAAAAGGCTATTTCAAGGAAGCCTTCGGTGCGGATGTGAAGATCCAAACAAAAACGGTCACCAATGGCGGATTATTTATGGAAGCGATGGCTACCAAAGCAATTGATGTAGGAACAGTCGGACCTGGTCCTCTTTTGAACTTTTATGTCAAGCATCCCGGGTATCGTTTGATTTCAGGTGCGGTCAATGGCGGAGCTGTGCTCGTCATGAATGATTCAACCAATATTACGGAACTAAAAGATGTAAAAGGCAAAAAAATCGCGATTCCGGTAATCGGCAGCACACAGGATGTCATGCTCAGAAAAGCACTGAATGAGGTTGGTCTGAAACCGACGACGAATGGTGGAGATGTGGAACTGTATGCGGCGGCTCCAGCTGATACGGCAGCATTATTCGTGCAAAAATCCGTAGATGGTGCAGCAACTCAGGAGCCGTGGGGATATGTACTGGAAAATCAGGCAGGAGGAAAATTGCTTCTGGACTGGGATCAATTCGCTTGGGGAAAAGAATCAACGAATACCGTGGTAGCAGCCAGCGATGAATTTTTGAAACGAGAAGGATTGGCAACCGCTTACCTGCAAGCACATAAAAAGGCAGTCAAATTTATTCAGGAAAATCCTGAAGAAAGCCAAGACCTGATCATCAAGCATTTGAAAAATCTGACTGGCAAAGAGCTGAGCAAAAAAGAAGTACAGGCAGCCTTTTCCCGTTTGGAAGTAACAACGGCGGTCAATGAAAAGGTTATTCAGGAAATGGCAGATATCAGCCAGGAAGCCGGTTATATTACCAGTAATAAAATCGATGGCTTAATCGATTTGAAATATTTGGAAGCAGCGAAATAAAATCGGGTAAGAAGGAGGGAGATTCAGCAGGAGGAACGAGGGGTGGAAAGGAATTAGATGGGAAAGGAGGTCATGCCGCGATGAGACCACATGAACAAGGAAGTAATCAACCGAACGACACTTCATTGGAGGCACAGATTCATACGGATTTCCAAAAAGAAATGACGTACGGCGATTATTTACAGCTCGATCAAATCTTGTCGAGTCAACGCTGTCAATCTACCCATCATGATGAAATGCTGTTTATTATCATTCATCAGGTGAGTGAGCTATGGATGAAACAAATTTTGCACGAACTGTCAGCAGCAAATGAATGCATCAGCAATCACGACCTGGAGCCTGCTTTCAAAATGTTCGCGCGTGTCTCGCGTATCCAGCAGCAATTGATTAAATCGTGGGATGTCCTTTCTACATTGACACCAGCCGACTACCTCCAATTCCGTGACAAGCTGGGTCATTCGTCCGGTTTTCAATCTTATCAAAATCGATTCATTGAATTTACGCTAGGATATAAGAACCAGCATGTCCTGGCGGTGTATGCGCATCAACCAGAACTTCACGCCAAGATGAGTGCAGCCTTGCAGCAGCCCAGCATTTACGATGCGGCAATCAGGGAAATGGCCGCTCGTGGCTTGCCAATTGATCCAGAATGTTTAGAGCGAGACTGGTCACAGCCATATCAACCAAATCATAGTGTAGAGCAAGCCTGGCTGACCGTGTATCGAAATGTCAACCAGTATTGGGATTTGTACGAGTTGGCAGAAAAACTGGTGGACATCGCCAGCCAGCAACAACAATGGCGTTTTAACCATATGACGACAGTCGAGCGCATCATAGGCCAAAAGCCGGGGACTGGAGGATCATCAGGCGTCATGTACTTACGCAGAGCGCTTGATCACCGTTTTTTCCCGGAGCTTTGGAGCTTGCGGACGTCGTTGTAAAAAAACTCTTCAAAAAAAGCGAGAAAAGCGTCTTGGGGACCCAAGGCGCTTTTTAGCATGTAGTACTCATTTCACAGCTTTTCACATATCTTTCCTAATATTGGGTACAAATACCCTTCTTTTCCTGACAAACATATGTTTTCATTTTTTATAGTATCCCTTATTTTTCAAGTACAACCAGAAATGGAGTGGGCATTTGGATGGAAACAATGAAGCCACCTATGGAAGTGTTATATGCGAAACAGCTGAATGCGCTGCGATCCCATGATACAGGGACAAAACCTCCCAATTGGCTGATGTCGCCGAGAGCTGTGCGCGATTTTATTTTAGGAACGGATGAACCCCTCTCTTATGAGGGTGAAAGTATACCGATTACGAAGAAGTTCTATGGAGACGATGTGCTTATTGAGCGTGCCATCGTCACATTGGCAGGCAATCGTGGCTTGATGCTCGTCGGTGAGCCTGGAACGGCAAAGACGATGCTGTCTGAGCTGCTGTCTGCGGCCATCTCCGGTACGAGCACGAATACGATCCAAGGCACCGCGGGAACGACAGAGGATATGATCAAATACTCCTGGAACTACGCAATGCTGCTGGACAAAGGTCCTTCTCTGCAAGCGCTGGTTCCTTCCCCGTTATACACCGGAATGAGCAAGGGAATCATTACCCGTTTTGAAGAGATTACCCGTTGTCCGTTTGAGGTTCAAGACGTGTTGATTAGTATTTTGAGCGACAAGGTGATGAACATTCCCGAGCTGTCAGACGGCATCCTGTTTGCGAAGCCCGGTTTTAATATCATTGCAACAGCGAACTTGCGGGACAAAGGTGTCAATGAAATGAGCAGCGCGCTCAAACGACGTTTTAACTTCGAGACAATCGCGCCGATTAATCATGTGAAAATGGAAGCGCAAATTATCGAATCCCAAGCAAAAGTGATTCTGGAGCAAAGTGGCGTAAACATCGAAATCGATCGGGATGTGGTTGAAATCTTGGCGACGACCTTCATGGAGTTACGCATGGGCGAGACCAAGGAAGGATTCAAAATCGATTCCCCTCAATCCGTGATGAGTACAGCCGAAGCCGTATCCGTCTATGTCCAAAGTGCAATGACGTCGCATTACTATGATGGCAGGCCGATTTCCATGGATCGACTGGTGCAGAACATGCTGGGAGCGGTCGTCAAAGAAAACCAAAAGGACGCAAATATCCTGAAAACCTACTTTACCAAAGTGGTCAAAGAACGGGCAAAGGAAGAGGGTCTATGGGGAACTTATTACAACGAGAAGAAATGGATCAAATAAACGGTCAAGACCGCTTCATAAAATCATTCGTCGAAGAAGAGGTCTACAACCTCAACAAACAGGTCGTCTATTTCCCGGTACGTCATCATAGTCCTGCCTGCGCGTTTCATTTAAAAAAAACAATCGAAGAGTATCAACCGGAAATCATTCTGATTGAAGGACCGGACCATAGCAATCATATCATTCCGATTTTGACGGATGAACGGACGAAGCCTCCTGTGAGCATTTATTATGCGTACGCCTCAGGGGAGCAAAAATACGTCTGTTACTTTCCGTTTCTTCTGTATTCGCCGGAATATGTAGCCTTGCTCGAAGCAAAACGCCGGCAGATACCTGCTGCTTTCATTGATCTAAGCTACGGAAGCCGCCTGGAAAGCTTGGAAGACGGCCATGATTTAAAAAAGAAGAATGAAAAGCTGTCCTATCACGATGAGCGCATGCTGGCTGGCTCGCAGTTCATTCAGCGATTAAGCCAGACGATGAGATGCCGGAACTTCGATGAGCTGTGGGAAAAGGTTTTTGAGATTGATGGTATCCGCAAAAAGACGCAGGATTTCGTCAAAGATGTCTTTGCCTACTGCTACCTGTCTCGAAAATGCTATGATGACGCCACTTTGGAGGCGGAAGGCGATTTGATTCGCGAGGCGCACATGCGTCAAAAAATTGCAGAGGCCAAGCACAAGCATGCGAGAATACTCGTGGTGACCGGGGGCTTTCATACATACGGACTCATCGAGGAACGCAAGACTTCCTACAAGATCCAAAAGGTGCAGGAAGAAAAAATATATCCGATGGTGTACACGTACCAGGAAGCAGATCAGTTGAATGGATACGCAAGCGGGATGCCGTACGTTCACTACTACGAGAGTGTGTGGAAGGCATTGGAGAAGAAGGAGCCTGCTCCCTTCTCGAAAAGCGCGTTGGTGTACCTCCCGCAACTACTCAAAAAACTACGTGGCAAGGGAGAAACGACGTCGACTGCGGATGCGATCGAAGCGTACAGCCTCATGAACGGCTTGGCTGTCATGCGGGAAAAGGCGGAGGGCGGTGCCTATGAGTTGATCGATTCCGTTCTCTCTGCTTTTACAAAAGGCGAACGCTCGATTGCAACCTTACAGCCGATCGAGACATTGCGAGAGCTGTTGACAGGGGACGGAATCGGTGAGGTTGCGCCAAATTCACTAGATGTGCCCATCGTTCGCGATTGCAAAGACAGATGTAAATCGCTAAAGCTCGCGATCACGACGACAGGGCGCAATCAAAAGGTGCTAGAGCTTTATGCCAAAAAGTCGCATCGCGAAGCCAGCCAGTTTTTTCACTGCATGCAGTTCTTGGGCACAGAATTTTGCGCCAAAGAAGCCGGACCAGACTGGATGAACAACCGAAATGTCAATCTTGTCCGTGAAACATGGCGCTACAGCTATTCCTCCTTTGTAGAAGCACGTCTGATCGAGAGCTCGGTCTACGGTGGGACGGTGAAGGAGGCAACAGCGCATAAGCTAGCCGATATGGTAAAAGAACTGCCGCAGCACCAGAGCCATGAGCTGGCAAAATGGCTCTTGATGGCGGTCGTTATGGGGTTGGAAGAGCTGTCAGAAAGGCTCTTTGAATCTGTAGTAGAGTCCGTTAGGCAGGATGGACATTTTCTCTCTCTTTGCAAAACGTTGAAGACACTCACGATTCTTTTGGAGCAAAAAAGGTTGTTCGGTCTTAGCGAGACAGAACGGCTGGAGAATTTGGTGGAAGAAGTCTATTACCAGGCTGTGACCAAAATCGTCGAGCAGGGAAACCCGAACCCCAACGAACTGGATGAGTTGGCCGATCAGCTCAAATTCCTCTATATGCTAAGTGAGAAGAGACAAGCGGATGACTCCTGGGAGATTTTCAGTGATCAACTGCTGGAATTGCTGCGTAACGACAAGCTCCCCGCGAAACTGGAGGGGGTAGTGGTCGCGATCTTGTGCAATCTCGAAGTGATCGAACGCACAGAAATCTCCAGACGTGCGCGTGCCTATATGTTCGGCTCGCCTGAGCAAATGCTGCATACCGCCGCGTATTTACATGGCGTTTTTATCGTGGCTCGTGACTACCTCTTTCATCAAGAAGAAATCTTGCGCGATCTGCATCAGATGATTACATCCTTGGCCTACGACGACTTTTTGCAGGTGGTGCCTGAACTGCGATTGGCATTTACATATTTTAGCCCAATGGAAATTAGTATGCTCTCGGAAAAAGTGGCAGCTCTCTTCCAAACGACGGTAGAACAAGTCACGAATCCAGTCATCGATGAGCGGACGTTGCGTGATGCCCGCATGCTCGATCAAGCGATCAAGGAGGAGTTTGCCAAATGGAACCTGATTTGAGCCGCGAAGCCTTGAATCGCTGGCGGTTGTTATTAGGCTCTCATGCCGAGGAATCATTGGAAGGCAGTGGGGTCTATCAATCATCCGAGTTTTCCTATCAGGAACTAGACTCAATTCTTGAATTTTTATACAACCGTGAATACGGGGAAGAGCAAGGCTATCGAAAAGAAGGTGGCCGGGGAGATTCGGCATTGACGGTTCCCTCCTGGCTGAACAAAATTCGCAAGCTGTTTCCCAAAAAGACAGTAGAAATCCTCGAGCGGCAAGCTCTGGACCGCTATAACATGACAGAGCTGCTGACAGACAAAAAAGTGTTGGAAAGCATGGAGCCCAACATGACGCTCTTGAAAAACATCCTCCAATTTAAAGGCAGGATGAAAGGAGAGGTCGTGAAAAGTGCAAAGGAAATTGTACGCAAGGTCGTAGACGATCTGCGGCGACAGCTTGAAAATGAAGTGCAGACCAGCATCGTCGGCAAACGCAATCGCCACAAACGCGGCTATACGAAGTCGATGAAAAATCTGGATGTCCATAAAACGATTCGCAAAAATTTGAAGAACTACGATCACAAAAAAAGCCGTTTTATTATCGATGAGCTGTATTTCCACAGCAATATCCAGCATCACAACAAATGGAACATCGTCATTGTTGTGGACGAGAGCGGCAGTATGATGGACTCTGTGATTTACAGCTCCGTTATGGCAAGTATTTTTTACAAGCTCGCTGCCTTGAAGACACATTTGGTTATTTTTGATACGAAGGTCGTTGATTTGAGCGATAGACTGGATGATCCGGTCGATGTGCTGATGAGTGTGCAGCTTGGTGGGGGGACTCATATTGCACAAGCGCTCAAATACGGAAGGACACTGCTCGAAAATCCATCGAAGACGATATTTATCCTTGTCAGTGATTTGGAGGAAGGCTATCCGATCAAGGAAATGTATCGCCAAAGCAAGGAGATTATCGACGCAGGCTGCAAGTTTTTAGTCTTGACGGCTTTGGATTTCAATGGCAACGCTACGTACAACCAGCATGCTGCCAGGGTATTGAGTGATATGGGAGCAAATGTAGCCGCGATCACGCCCGATGAGCTCGCGCAGTGGATTGGAAAGGTTATCAAATAGAGATAGAGAGAAGGAGGAGTAAGGAATGGTTTTACGAAAGACAGATCTGAATCCGGTTACGAAGAAATTTGTGGAGGAGTTTATCAGTGCAAGTGATCGAAACAAGCATTTGTATGATCAAATCGCTGATTACGTTGCGGGTGACACAGACGAATGCCCGGCAATCGCAGAGGACCCGCGGTTTTACAGCTATACGGTTCGATCCGAATTTGACAAGCTGAAAAAACGCGGCGAGGAGTTGGCCTTCTATCGAGCAGCTGTACTGATCTACAAGGCTAGCAATCGTTTTTACGATAAGAAAAATGTGATGGATGAGTGCTTCCTGGATCAGATCGAACTTCAAGGTATGAAGGACATCGATGATGCTGATATCCGAGCAACAGATCAGAAAGCAATGGAGGCCATGAGAAAAACAATCGAGCATTTCGGACATGCGTTGTTTGCCGAATTCTTGTTAAAAGCCGCGGAGGATTATCGCGTAAGTATCAGCCGTGATTACTCCTCGACATTTAATCGGGCCGAGTTTTTACTATTCATTTCGTATGCGTACACGATTTCTCCGAGCTTATTGGAAGAAGCAAAAGAAAAGCTTATGCCGAGCTACTATTACCTAGTTACAGGTGATACGCGCGAATATATAAAAGAGCTGCATGCCATTGCCAAAGAAGTCGTGACCATGCAGTTTTCGAGCAACAATTTTCTGACCAACGAGTCGTTGTATCCTTCATACGTCAAAGAGAAAAAGGCTGCGCTGCGAGAAAAGTATTATCCGGGAGAGCAGGTCAAGGAAGGCTCCCTTTTGAACCAGAAGCATTTGAAGCGTTATATGGAGCTGGTCATCAGCTTGCTGTATTTCCGCATTCACGTCAAAGGCGGAATCAGTGCATTCCTGAAGAAGGAAGAGGAGATAGATCGGGAGCTGCACGACACTTTGCAGATCTTGTTTGACATGTTCCCGCTTGATATCTTGTCCGAAGATAAGCGACTTACTGACCTCGTGCACATGGAAGAGCCTTACGATCTACTGCTGGGCCTACGCGAGCATTTGCTATCCCCGCCGACAAATTGGGAGCAGGTGAAGCAACTGGCGCTGGAAGACGTAACCAAATCAAAACGAGCGCTTGAGCTTGCTTCGATCCCGATGGTTAAAGGATTTTTGCACAAAACGTTGGCGGCAGAAGGTGTGGATCTCTCCGAATTCCAGCCTTCTTTGGAAGGAATTATTCAAGACGCGCTGCGACGTGCAAAGGGCTCGACAAAGCTGGCGAACTATTTGGATGAAAAAGTTGTCCTGGAGGATGTGCTCGAGCATGTGCATCTGGAGGACTTACAACTCGTAAGACAGCAGATGATCCTGCTGAGCTTCTTGCCTGTGGACCATCCGTTTATTGCGCGTCTGATTCCGTTCATGTGCCAATACAAAGACAAGTCCAATCGAAGAGTAGGCCATATGTGCTTCGCTCATGCGTTCCAGGATCGATTGACAGCCTTTATCGATCATTATCGGAAGGACGAATCTGTAGATATCCAGACACTTTTCTATCAGATTTTATCGATCAAGGAGACGCACTATTATTACACAGACGTCAATGAAGAGGTGTATCGTTCGTTGGTCGTAGCGAATCCAGAAATGAGTCTGGCTCAATTTGACAAGCTGGACACGGAGCTTCGCGTGTTTGTGACGCAAACCCTTTTAGCGGCAAAGGAGACGCTGTCAGAGGAATTGCGTAACCAAGCGATTTTGCTCGGGTTGGCTGACAGCTCGAAAAAAGTGAGCGGCCTCGCTGGTGCAGCGTTTCTTCAGGCCAAAGACAAGGAGCTTTATTTGCACGTCTATCAAACCGAGAAAAAAGCAAAGGTCAAGGAAATGGCGCTGGATGCGATTCGTTCCCTGGACAATAACAAGGAGATTTTCCAGGAGCTACTGACAAATGAAAAAAGCAGCAAATTTAAAACGCTGCTGCAAACATTTATCGACGCCGAGGAGCAAGGTCCGGATGCGAGCTTGACCCATTTGGGCAACCTGACCGACAAGCGCAAACTGACACGGATTAAATGGATGCCATTGGAGCGAATGCCAGTCCTTCGCGACCAAGACGGCAACGAGCTGGGTCAGGAAGTAATGGAGTACATGCTAACCGCTTCGATCGATTTCCCGACAGCGCCAAACCAGTTGGTACTTGACTTGAAACCGTCTCTGCAAGCGGCATCTGTTGCTGACTTTAGCGCAGAAGTTTTGCGCACATGGCTCGATAATGGAGCGGTCGCCAAAGAAAAATGGGTTATGCCGCTCTGCGTGGCTTTCGGAGACCGACGTATAGTCGATACGATTGGTCAATGGATTAAGGAGTGGACAGATCACTCTCGCGGAGCTTTGGCTGCGGATGGCGTGCGTGCCCTGTCGTTCTCGAATGATTTGACTGCGCTGCGTCTAATCGACCAGATCAAACGTACGATCAAAAACAGGCAAGTCAAATCAGCAGCAGAAGAGGCGCTGTCCATGGCGGCTGCGAATCAGAACATTTCCGCGATGGAATTGGAAGACCGACTGGTTACCACACTTGGTTTCGATGCGTCAGGCAAGCAAGTGTTTGACTACGGCGACCGTACCTTCACGGTCAAGGTGAGCAACGAGCTGGAGCTGGAAGTTACGAACGACAGCACAGGAAAAGCGGTCAAAAATCTGCCTGCGCCGTCGGCGAAAGACGATCAGGAGAAGGCAGAACAAGCGCGATTGACTTTTGCTCAATTGAAAAAAGACCTGAAAAATATGGTGAAAGTACAATCTCTTCGTCTGGAGGAGTCTCTGTCCAAATCGCGTTATTGGTCAACGGCAGCATGGAAACGTCTCTTTGTGGAGAACGTGTTGATGCAAAAATTCGCAATCGGGCTAATCTGGGGCGTATACGAGGACGGAAAGCTCGTAGATACGTTCCGCTATATGGACGATGGGACATTTAACACCGTGGACGAGGATGAGTATGAGTTGGCAGATGAGCAGCTCATTGGTTTGATTCATCCACTGGAGCTGGACGAAGAGACGTTGAACGGCTGGCGTACTCAGCTGGAAGATTACGAAATTACGCAACCGTTCGAGCAAATGAATCGTGAAGCGTTCCTGCCTACGGAAGAAGAAATAAAAGCCAATGAATTGCTCCGCCTGCCTGTTGAAGCGTATTCACCTACTGCTTTTGCGAAAATGATGGAGAAATTCGGTTGGGTCAAAGGAACGCCGCTCGATGCCGGTTATTATTACGAGTTTTACAAACTGTATGACGGTATGGTGGCTGAGTTGAAAATCAGCGGGGCGAGCATTTCGTATTGGGAAGGAATGGAGGATGTGAAGCTGGAATCGTTGGCTTTCTATCCGAATAAAGATGCCGAGTACAAGCATTTTTACTTCAAACCAGTGGATCGGCTGAAGCTCACTGATATTCCAACACGCATTTTCAGCGAAACCGTCTATGATGTTATGCGAGCAGCAGGAAAATAACGATGGCGGATTTCACATCGGAATTTCATCGGTTTATCGCGCTGTGCAACGAAGAGTATCTGATCAAATACGCGAACAAAGGAATTTACAACCGTTCTATCAAAGAAATGGAAAAAGGAATCACCGTTTCCTACGAGTTCGGGGATGATTACGTCGAGTGTGCGCTGTCAGATGACAGCGTATGCCGACTTTATGCGGATATTACTCGCTTTTCCTGCTCGTGTCCATCTGACAAGATATGCAAGCATGTCATCATCGCCATCGTCAACTATGCCCAAAACCATTTGCAAGCAGGGGCAGAGAGTGTGGAAGAGCTGGATACCTACAAGCCTGACTTTAGCTGGCTGTTGCAATTGCAGCCGTCTCACATCAGTAAGGCTTTTACTCCAGCGCAGCTAGAAGAAGTGCTGTTTCGCCTCGACTATTTCGAGGAGCTGGAGGTCGTTGAAACATCCTTTTTAACCATGACATTGCGCACCCAAGATATATCCGTATCTTTTGACAGTGAATCGGAGATCGGGAAGAGCATGTGCACCTGCAAGGCGAAGGGCAATTGCTTGCACAAGCTGGAGGTCATTTTACGCTATCGGGCCATGCATCAGCTACAGGATCGTGAGCAGTTACAAGCATCCGTAACCGATGTCAGCTACGAAACAGATGTCGTAGCGGAAGCCAAATCACTGATCGCAGAGATTCTAGGCATTGGCTTGGCGAAGCTATCCCAGACGATTTGTACACGGCTGGAGCTGCTTGCTATCGCTGCGCATAACGGCAATCTTCCCCGCGTGGAAAAGGACATTCGCGGCATTCATGGGGAGCTGAACTTATTTTTTCAGCGTCATGTCAAGTTTTCAACAGAAGCGCTGCTCGATCGACTTTCCCGGGTGTATCTTAGCTTGCTTGCGCTAGAGAAGACCGATCACACTGAAGCGAAAAAGCAGTTGCTCGGCAGCTTCAAGAGTAAGTACCATATGGTTCCACAGTTAAGTCTGTATGCCTTGGGAGCAAATCCATGGGAGACGCGCTCAGGGTACAAGGGGATTACGTATTACTTTTATTCGCTTACTGATCAACGGATATACACGTATACAGAAGCGCGTCCCGTCTATTATGAAGGCATATCCTTTTCCTTTAAGGACAGCTATAAAGGCAAGGTACCCTGGGGCGGGTTGATCTCGATGGAGGAGCTCTCACATTCACAGGTCATCCTGACACAGGCGAAGACGAATCGGGAGCAGCGCTTGTCTTCCAGTGAGGAGACGCGGCTAACCCTTGTTCCCAGGGACAATATTGAAGAGCTAGATCTCGGCAAGGTGTTCGTTTGCGACTGGTCAAGTGATTGGAAGGATGCGGCAGGAGATATGTTTGAGACTGCGATGGACTCCGTTTTTATATTAAAAGCGAAGCAGTTCAACCAAGTCGATTTCGATCAGAAGACGCAGGAGCTGATTTTGACGATCGAAGACGAGCAATGTCATTCCCTCCAATTGAGCATCTCCTATCAGGGGGAATTTGCCCGCAATATACGTCATCTCGAACAAAACAAACGGCTCCTAGAATTGCGCGATGTGTATTTGCTTGTGCAAAAAATAGGAGATGGGCTTTATCCGATCAGCATCATGCAGGGCAAATCGCTGACGAGCTTTAAATTAGACCTATAACGGTGAGGGAGTGGACGTAAAATCATGGAGGAGTTATATTCCTTTACCGAAAAGCTGACGGATTGGCAGGAACGCTTGTTACTCAAAGGAATCCATAAACTTGATAAGCAAGATTTGCAGGAGCTGAAAAAACTCCAAGAGCTCGCGAACGAATACGATATGAGCTTCCTCGGCTCATTGATAGAAGACCTACATGTGGAGGGCAATCGTTATTTGCAGGAAGTAAAAGCGGATACGGAGTTGTTGACACAGCAGTATTTGTATGTGGTGCAGTACGTCAATATGATGAAAAAGCCTTTAACACGATCATCGTAATAAGGTGTAGGAAAGGAAGAGAGATTCTTGAAGAGTCTCTCTTTTTTCTATGGCGGTACGTATAACTAGAATCCGGATGGTTGATTGTTTCAACCTGTGGTATCCTTTTTTTGGAAAGGGGTTGACTCCTGTGCAAGAGCATCTGATGCCATTTATTTTCCTCGCTCAGAAGAGGGAGCGAGAGTGTGGACAGAGCAACAAGCAGCCAGAGTCCCTAACGGAGACAATATGCGGCTTGCGATTGAAACCTTGGATGGAGAATTGGTAGGGACGATCAACTCGCATCACTGTGATCCCCGGAATGGAAATTTTCAATACGGGGTGGCCATTTTCCGCGACTATCATCGCAGAGGGTATGCTTCGGAAGCCGTAACCATTTTTCTCCGCTATTTTTTTCAGGAGCTGCGTACTGAGAAAGTGACGGCACATGTTTTTGCTTTTAACGAAACATCGAAACGATTGCAGGAACATCTCGGCTTTCAATTGGAGGGCACACTTCGAAATATGATCTATACGAACGGCCAACATTATGATGAATACATATATGGGCTGTTAAAAAGTGAATTTGTCAGCTAATACCTTGAATCACTCTCTCGCTACCATAGGGGGGAGTTTTTTGTTTATATACAAAGTTGTAAAGAAACTGAAAATAAAGGTAAACAAAGTGAAAATATGATGACTGAATATTATCTAAAATAAAACATGTTTGAATGCTAAAACATTTGCAACAAGAATTGGGGGAACACAGATGAAAAAGAAGAGCTTTTATCACACGTTGATTGCCATGACAATCGCAGTATCAGCGGCTTTGGCCGGGTGTTCGTCGGCGCAGGATACGTCCACTAGCGCTGGACAAGCAGGGGGTACTGCGGAAGCAGGCAAAACAGGAGGAACCCTCGTCATCGCTCGTCTGTCCGATGCGAACAACCTCGATCCGCATTTTCTATCTCAAATTCCTTCAGCAGCAATCGTTCATCACAAAGTATACGAAGGGCTTGTCCGCATGGATAAAGAAAGCAAATACGTCCCATCGCTGGCAAGTGAGTGGAAGCAGGTCGATGATTTGACATGGGAGTTCAAGCTGCGTCAAGGCGTGACGTTCCATGATGGCGCACCTTTCAATGCGGAAGCGGTAAAGGCAACGATCGCTCGCGTCCAGGACCCTGCCGTTGGCTCGAGCCGGATTAATATGTTTGAAGCAATCAAAGAGGTAAAAGTGGTAGACGAGTACACGGTACAGTTTCTTCTGAATTACCCGTATGCACCGCTCTTATCTGTTTTGGCGAGTGCAGAGGGAAGCATCATCAGCCCGAAAGCCATTGAACAATATGGAAAAGATTTGAGCAAGCATCCAACCGGCACGGGCCCGTACAAATTCGAAAAATGGACGCCGGGCCAAGAAGTAGTTCTCGTGAGAAACGATAGCTACTATGGCGGTACACCAAATTTGGATAAAGTCGTTTTCAAAACCGTACCGGAAGACACAACTCGCCTTGCCATGGTTGAGACAGGAGAAGTTCAAGTGGCAGAAAACCTGCCTGTGACGGACATCGATCGCGTACAAAATTCTCCATCCATGCAATTGGGTCGATACCCTGGGTTCTCTGTCGATCACATCGGATTGAATACAAAGAAAAAGCCGTTTGATGATGTGCGTGTCCGCCAAGCCATTGCCCACGCAATCGACAAGAAGACCATTATTGAAGGCGTTTACAACAACGTGGGAACACCAGCTCACTCCTCGATTACACCAGCGATGGTTGGGTACAGTCCGAATGTAAAAGACATTCCGTATGACGTCGAGAAAGCGAAGCAATTGCTCGCAGAGGCTGGATATCCAAACGGCTTCAAAGCAAAAATCGCGTTGAATGACAACAAAGCAAGGATTAGCGTAGCGGAGGTTTTGCAGCAACAACTGAAGCCAATCGGTATTGACTTGCAACTAGATGTTATGGAATTCGGGGCTTATATCGATGCAGCATCCAAAGGGGAGACAGACCTTTTCATGAGTGGATGGGGAAATGCTACGGGCGATCCCGATTACAACCAGGCCAACCTGTATCATTCGAAAGCACATGGCGCACCTGGTAATCATTCCTTCTACAATAATCCGGAAGTAGACAAGCTGATTGACGAAGGACGCAGAGAACCAGACGCAGAAAAACGCAAACAAATCTATGAAAAAGCACAACAAATCGAAATGAACGAAGCTCCGCTCATTCCGTTCCGATTCTCCGAGAACCTGGCTGCCATTCAAAAGAATGTACAGGGTGTATGGATTAGCCCTGCTGGCCATATCGAAATTGACGAAGTAACGATTCAGTAATACGCGGCGCCGCTGACATGCTTGTGTCAGTGGCGTTTTTTGGTTGAAAAGTGGAACGCCTTCCCCTAAGATAGATTATATTTTGTTGACCAGTGCATAGCGGAGGTGAAATGGCGTGAAGCAAGGAAAAACGAATGCGATGCGGATATTGGATAAAGAAAAAATTGCATACACCATGCTGACATATGCAACTGATGATGGAAAAATCGACGGAATCGCTGTTGCCCAAAAGATCGGTCGCGAAGAGAGCGTTGTCTATAAAACATTGATTTCTCAAGGGACGAGCAAATCGTATTATGTGTTTGTCATTCCCGTTGAAGCAGAGCTTGATCTCAAAAAAGCGGCAAAAGCAGTCGGCGAGAAAAAGATCGAGATGATTCCTGTGAAAGAGATTACCAAAGTAT